>NZ_PSXZ01000013.1:0-276929 GCF_002931375.1 Pseudoclavibacter sp. RFBJ3
AGATCATGTTGCTCCAACTTGCAAGAACAAGTGGCAGATGCTGATCTTTCTTTCGGACTGTCCGGCCCGTGCGACCCGCTCTCGCGTTTCGCTCCGTTGGCCTGACGAGTGATTACATTACGCAGAGACCCTGCGGCACACAACTCGGGGTACATCCCGGGCGTGTCGACCTCTCCGGCCCGCTGCCTGGCGGGCCACCGGCACTGGTGTCACCCTGCGTAGACCCGCCGCGCGCCGCCGTCGAACTTCTCGAGTGCGCCTGTCTCGCCGGCCCGGACCGCGCGACCGCCGAGCCAGAGCGCGTAGACGAGGTAGAGCGCAAGCGCGGCAGCCCCGATCCCGATCTTCACCGGCCACGGCCAGTCCTGCCTCGTCACGAACCCCTCGACCAGGCCGGAGATGAACAGGAAGATCGTCGTGCCGATCGCCACGACGATGAGCGCACGTCCATCGTCAGCCAGAGACTGCATGCGCGTCTTCGCGCCAGGGGCGACCCACGCCCAGAAGATGCGAAGCCCAGCGCCCGCCGCAACGAACACCATCGTCAGTTCAAGCAGTCCGTGAGGCGCGATCCAGAGGAAGAACACATCGAGGTGCCCGTGCGCGCCGAGCACCGCGGCGCTCTGGCCGAGCCCGAGCGCATTCTGCACGAGAACGACCGGCACCCACAGGCCGGTGATGCCGAATGCGATGCACTGCGCGGCGATCCATGCGTTGTTCGTGAAGACCCTCGCCGCGAAGCTGGATTCCGAGAACTGCGAGTAGTAGCCGACGAAGTCCTCTTCCGCGTACTGCTCCAGCGCGGCCTCGGAGCCGAGGAATCCGAGGATCTCCGGGTTCGCCGTGATCCACCAGTAGCTGAGCACGCCCACGAGCAACGTGAACACCGCTGCACCGAGCGTCCACCACCGAACGCGGTAGAGCGCAGCGGGCAGGGCAAGAGTGAAGAACGTGCCGAGGACCAGCAGGATGTTGCGCCCTGCCCCAGTGAACCTGCCCCGCGCCCGCGACAGCTGCACGGAGAGGAACTCTCCCTCGCGGGTCTCGCCGTAGCTCGTTCGGAGGGCCGAGAGCTCGGTCGACGAGTCCTGGTATCGCGTGATGAGCTCGTCGATCTCGGCGCCGGTCAGATTCCGGTGCCGAGCCAGCGCCCCCAGGCGCCGCCAATCCGCCGAACGGGCGGTTGTGAGAGCTTCAAGATCCATCTGTTTCAATACTGCCATGGCCACTCAGACGAGACCACGGGAACGCCTGAGCGTCAGCGACGAACAGCTTGTCGCCGGCGAAGGCGTGCATCTCGACGTCCGGCCAGCGGGGTTCGCGCTCCGCGCGGCATCGGCCGCCCTCGATGCGCTGGTCTACATGGTCGGATACGTCGGCCTCCTCATCCTGACCATGACGGTCCTCTCGAGCGACGACTTCCCGTTCGCCATCGACGAGGCGCTCATGAGCGCCATCGCCCTCTCGCTTCTCGTCGTCTGCCTCGTCATCGCTCCGTGCGTCGTCGAGACCCTCTCGCACGGCCGATCGGTGGGGAAGCTCGCCACCGGGCTGCGCATCGTTCGCGACGACGGGGGCGCGTCAGGGTTCCGGCAGGCGCTCATCCGCTCCCTGCTCGGATTCATCGAGCTGTACGGCACCTTCGGCGGCATCGCCATCATCACCGGCCTCGTCAACGGCAGGGCCAAGCGGCTCGGCGACATCCTGGCGGGCACCACCTGCCAGCGCGAACGTGCCCCGAAGCTCAGAAGCCACCTCGGGCCGATGCCCCAGCAGCTCATCGCCTGGGCCGGGATCGCCGACGCCGGGAGGCTGCCGGACCGAACCGCTCGCCGCATCCTGGACTACCTCGACCAGGCTGAGCACCTCACGCCCGCGCACCGGGACCGAGCTGCCGGCGAGATCGCGCGCGAGACACTCCCCCACGTGCACCCGATCCCCGACGTCGACGCCGACACCTACCTGCGAGGCCTCGCCGTGCTGCGCCGCGATCGAGAGCTCGCCGCGCTCTCCGCCATCGGCCGTCGGGAGACGGCGCTGGCCCCGACGCTCAACGGCATGCCCCACTCGTTCCCGGACCGAGGCTGAGCCGCGGGTCAGAGCTCGGTTCCCGGGCGGGCCGTGTTGGGACCCAACGGCGCACTGCAGCGCGAACAGCCGCAGCCCGCCAGGGTTCTCCCCTGTCGGGCTGCGGATTGTCGCGTGCCTGCCGATGCGCGGCGGGCGAGATTCAGTACCGGTAGTGGTCGACCTTGTACGGGCCGTCGACGGCGACGCCGATGTAGTCGGCCTGCTCGGGGGTCAGCTCGGTGAGCTTCACGCCGAGGGCATCCAGGTGAAGACGCGCGACCTGCTCGTCCAGGTGCTTCGGCAGCACGTGAACACCGAGCGGGTAGGCGTCGAGGCGCTGCCAGAGCTCGAGCTGCGCCAGCACCTGGTTCGTGAAGGAACTGCTCATGACGAAGGAGGGGTGACCGGTCGCGTTGCCGAGGTTCAGCAGCCGCCCCTCGGACAGCACCAGCAGCGAGCGCGAGTTCGGGAGGCGCCACTCGTGCACCTGCGCCTTGATCTCCACGCGAGTCGCACCGGCGAGGCCCTCGAGCCCGGCCATGTCGATCTCGTTGTCGAAGTGCCCGACGTTGCCGACGATCGCCATGTGCTTCATGCCGAGCATGTGCTCGAGCGTCAGCACGCTCTTGTTGCCCGTGCACGTGATCCAGATGTCCACCTGGTCGAGGACGTCCTCGACCTTGGCGACCTGGAAGCCGTCCATCGCGGCCTGCCACGCGCAGATCGGGTCGACCTCGCTGACGATGACCCGAGCGCCCTGACCGCGAAGGGCTTCGGCCGCACCCTTGCCGACATCCCCGTAGCCGACCACGAAGGCGGTCTTGCCGCCGATGAGCACATCGGTCGCGCGGTTCAGCCCGTCGGGCAGCGAGTGGCGGATGCCGTACGTGTTGTCGAACTTCGACTTCGTCACCGAGTCGTTGACGTTGATGGCCGTGAACTGCAGCTCGCCCCGCTCGGCGAGCTCGTACAGGCGGTGCACGCCCGTCGTCGTCTCCTCCGTGACGCCGCGCACCTCGTCTGCGATGCGGCTGAAGTGGCCGGCGTCGACGGCGAGCGAGGCACGGATGGTGTCGAGGACAACCCGCATCTCGACGCTGTCGGCGTCGCTCGCGTCACGGACGGCTCCGGCGATCTCGGCCTCCCGGCCGAGGTGCACGAGCATCGTCGCGTCGCCGCCGTCATCGAGGATGAGGTTGGGGCCGACGGCACCCTCTGCGCTCCAGTCGAAGATGCGCGAGGTGCACCACCAGTACTCCTCGAGCGTCTCGCCCTTCCAGGCGAACACGGGGATGCCCTTCGGCTCCTCGACCGTGCCGTCGGGTCCGACAGCGACGGCAGCAGCGGCTTCATCCTGCGTGGAGAAGATGTTGCAGCTGGCCCAGCGCACCTCGGCACCGAGGTCGGTGAGGGTCTCGATGAGCACCGCGGTCTGCACCGTCATGTGCAGCGAGCCGGCGATGCGTGCGCCGGCGAGCGGGTTCTGTCCCGCGTACTGGGCCCGCAGCGCCATGAGCCCAGGCATCTCGATCTCTGCCAGACGGATCTGGTGGCGCCCCGCCGGCGCGAGCGCCAGATCTGCGACGACGAACGGACGTTCGGTGGAGAGCTCGATACCTGACGTTGGTGCCATGACTGCTGCTTCCTTGCTACGGGTGTGGTGGATGCTGCGGGCCTGCTACTCGGCCCGGATGAGGCCGAGCACCTGGTCGCGCAGCGACTGCAGGCGCGCCTCGTCCTTCGCCTCGGCGTTCAGGCGCAGGAGCGGCTCGGTGTTGGAGGCTCGCACGTTGAACCACCAGAAGCCGGTCTCGTCGGAGCCGCGGACCGTGAGGCCGTCGAATTCCTCGAACTCCGCGGTGCTCGCGAAGGTGTCGACGATGCGCGCGAGCGCCGCAGGCACGTCGGCGACCGTCGAGTTGATCTCACCGGAGGCGAAGTAGGGGTTCTCGAGCCCGCCGATCTCCGAGAGCTGCTTGTCGGAGCCGCCCACGGCTGCGAGCACGTGCATCGCCGCGAGCATGCCGTTGTCGGCACTCCAGAAGTCGCGGAAGTAGTAGTGCGCGGAGTGCTCTCCGCCGAAGACCGCATTCGTGGCAGCCATCTGCGCCTTGATGAGCGAGTGACCGACCTTCGTCTGGACGGCCTTCGCGCCCTCCTGCCTGATTGCCTCCGGAACGTGACGCGAGACGATGAGGTTGTGCAGGATGGTCGGCTCGGTCTCGCCGGCTGCACGGACACGCGCGATCTCGCGGCGCGCGACGATGGCGGTCACGGCGCTCGGCGAGACGGGCTCACCCAGCTCATCGATGAGGAAGCAGCGGTCCGCATCGCCGTCGAAGGCGAGGCCGAGATCGGCGCCATGCTCGATGACGGCCGCCTGCAGGTCGACGAGGTTCTTGGGGTCGAGCGGGTTGGCCTCGTGGTTCGGGAACGTGCCGTCGAGCTCGAAGTACATGGGGATGATCTCGAGTGGCAGGGCTCCGAGGCCGGCCGCCTCGCCGAGCACGGCGGGGACCGTGAGGCCGCCCATCCCGTTGCCGGCGTCGACGACGATCTTGAGCTGGCGGATGCCCGAGAGGTCGACCAGTTCGCGCAGGTAGGCCGCGTAGTCGGCGAGCACGTCGATGCGCTGCTCCTCGCCCGGCTGCTCGACGGCGGCGATGCCCTCATCGAGGAAGGCTGCCGCGCGATCGCGGATCGCGGAGAGGCCCGTGTCGAAGCTCAGCGCCTTCGCGCCGGCGAGCGACAGCTTGATGCCGTTGTAGGCGGCAGGGTTGTGGCTGGCGGTGAACATCGCGGCGGCCGCGTCGTACCGGCCGGACGCGAAGTAGTCCTCGTCGGTCGAGCAGAGCCCGATATGCGTGACGTTCGCGCCCCTCGCGGTCGCGCCGCGAGCGAAGGCCGCCGCGAAGCCCGGAGAGGAGTCGCGCATGTCGTGGCCGACGACGACCGTCTGGCCGGACAGCGCGAATTCGTCGACGAAGCCGGCGCCGAGCGCCGTCACGAGCGTCTCGGTGAGCTCGCTGCCGACGAGCCCCCGAACGTCGTAGCTCTTCACGACACCAGAGAGAGAACCCCGCTCGTCACTCGACGCGGGTGCGATTGCCACAGAAGTCATGAACCCAAAACTACCGGACGCATCATGCTCCAGCCCTGCGGTGGCGTCGAGCGCTCCGCGTGGCGCGCGCACAGGTCGTAGCTGTGGGGTTCGGCAGCGAGCGCAAGCGGGCCGATGACGGCGAGCTTGTCCTCGTAGTCGAAGGTCAGCGTGTACTCCGCCTTGCGGGTGCACGCGACTCGTGAGCATGGTCGATTGGACATCGGCGCAAGTCTACGCCGGGCGTAAACTCGCAGGCATGCCACGTCGCCGCCGGGAGAAGAAGTCCGAGAACGCCAGGAGGCAGGCCCGCCCTGAGCGGGGCCTTGCCCGCGGCAGGCACGGCAGGGGCATCCGCTCGAGTGTCGCCGGACCGTACCTGCCGATGCTCACGGGTCGGGTGGTCCGGTTCGAGAACCACGTGGCCGATGCGATGAACTACCTGCGCGCAGCCAACCCCGAGCGGCTCGCGAATGTGCAGGTGGACATCGCGAACGTGCCGAAGACCCTGCAGCATGCGGATGGCATGGATCGTTGGCACGTCGAGTCGCCGAACCGCATCATCCTGTACCGGGTCGCGATAGATCGCCTCGCACGACTGCATTGCGAGGACCCGGTCCACTACCGGATGCTCGTGGAGCGGTGCGTGCTGCAGGCCGTCGCCGAGCTGCTCGGCTCCGACCCGTGGGACATCGCGCCGGAGCGCTTCGGCGACGAGTAGCTCCCCGCCGCCTGCCTGCCTCAGCGGTAGACGGTGATGACCTCGGCGAGCGGGTTTCCCGCGTAGCTCGGGATGGCCGCGAGCTGACCGTCGCCCGCGTAGGCGAGCTGGACCGAGACCCGGTCGAGCCCCTCGAGCCGGTACTCGCGCGAGGCCTCGACGTCGATGGACGTCGTGCCGTTGGCCGGAATCGTGACGGCTGTCTCCGTGCCGTCCTCCGCGATGAGCGTCGCGGTCTTCTCGACCCCGTCGGCGTCGGCGAGCTGCAGCTTGGGAGACGGGCCGTTCGGCACGGCGACGACCTGGCTGTCGCTCAGGACGGGGACCGGCAGGTACCAGGCCAGGTCCGATGCTGTGGCGGTGGCGGTGGTCTGAACGGCAGCGACGACGGGGTTGCTCGCTTCGATCCCGAGCGTGTACTGGCCGATCGGATACCCCGTCAGCGGGATCTCCGTGGTCCGTCCGCCCTCGATGGTGAGCGAGATCGGCTCCAGGGCGGTGCCGGCCGCGTCGCGCACGTCGACGGTGAGCTCCGTCTGCTCGTCTCCGGGCGCGAGGACTCGCAGCGTCGCGCCGCGCTCGAGCACCAGCGTGCCCTCGGCTTCCGACGCAGTGCTCGTCGAGGGGACGCCGACGATCGCGAGCGAGGTGCTCGGCGCATCCTGGGCCCCGATGATCTCGATGCCGCTCGGCGTCGCGCCTGAGGTGCGGGTCTGGTGCAGCGTCGAGATGATGCTTCCGGAGACGGCTTCCACGTGCACGACCAGATCGCCTCGATCGGGCGCGACCCCCTCGAGGCTCACGACCTCCCTGCTGCTCGCAGGCACGACGATCTCGCGGATCGTCGGAGCCTGCACGACGCCGTCTGCCGTCGAGACCGTGACGCGCACGTCGGCGGCCTGGTCTGCGGAGTTCACCATCACGAGCTGCGTGCTGCTGCCCTCCGCCGTGCTGCCACCGACCAGCCACTGCTCTGCGGATGGCATCCGGCAGGCCGTGGCTGCGAAGCCCCCGGCCGAGGGCTGCGCGAGCTCGAGCGTCTGGGCCGCAGCGAACGCCGTCGGCGACCCGTCCTCGGTCAGGCCGGGCACCGTGAAGCGCACGGGCGCGAGCGCCTGCTGCTGGTCGGCCGCAGGCGTGGAGGCGACGACCGGCTCGACCTCGAGCCCGCCTTCGTCGCCCGCGAGTCGGATGCTCGTGGTGCCGAGCGTCGCGGGGAGCGTCGGGTCGTCGGTCGCGAGCCCGAGCAGCGTGAGGGGGCCGGGGCACACGCGATCCTGCGCGCTCGCGACAGGGCTCACGAGGACGGAGTTCGCGGAGGCGACGACGACGCCCTCCGGCGCGAGCTGCACGGCCGCGACGACGCCCCCGACCGCGACGATGGCGGCGCCGACGCTCAGGGCGCGCCAGACCGGCCGCCGTGCGTGCCGCTTTCCGGGCACCTTGCGGGCTGCGTCGTCTGCGGCACGCGCCTCGGCGATCACCTTCGACTCATCGAGCGTCATGGTCGCCTCCCCGTGCACCTGTGCCGAGCACGTCATCGTCGTCGTCGAAATCGTCGACCGTCAGCGCGGTGACATCGCGCCGCAGCATCCGCTCGTCGCCGTCCGTGTCACCGTCGAGGTCGTACCACGGGCGCCCGCTGGTCTTCTCCCGGCGGCGCACATCGGCGGCGCGGGCGCTGAGCCCTCCGGTCGGGAGGGCGGCGAGGAGCGTCAGGGCAAGGAGCACACCCTGCACGATGAGCATCGACCGACCGAGCGTGGTTCCGGTGTTCGCGGTATCGAGCGGACCGGAGACACTCGGGTCGGTCGGCTCCAGCGTGGGGCCGACGACCTGCCAGAGGGTGCCGAACTCCGTTGCCCCGGCCGGGCGCAGCCCGAAGTTCGCGTCGAGGGAGGAGACGAGGCGCCCCTCCATGGTCGCGGCGTCGCTCCCGCCCTCCGGGACGAGCAGGTAGCTGATGCCGAGCGCGTGCAGCTCCTCGGTCGGGCGGTACGAGGAATCCGAGGCGAAGTTCACGGCCAGCTCCGCCAGGCGCTGGTCGCCCGCGGAGAAGCCGACGCTCGTGGTGCGCAGCGTCGACTGCGAGTCCAGGCTGTCGCCGGTGCCGCGCTCGAGACGCACCTCGACGGCGCCGCTCGCGAGCGGCGCGATCACGAGGGTGCCGACCTCGTCAGAGGCACGGCCCTGAGCATCCACGATGGCGGGCAGCGATCGGCCGTCGCCGGCACCGACCAGCGCGTCGCCGCGCAGCAGTGCCGTCGCGGGAAGAGCAGCCAGGAGCACGATGCCGACCAGCGTGACACCGGCGAAGACCTGCGAAAGCCGGGGGCGGAGCGCGCCGAGCGTTGCCGCGGCCGAGATCAGGGCACCCAGCCACATGAGCGACTGCGCGCTGCCGGGCCACAGCGAGATGCTCTCGACCCCGACGTGCGAGAAGCCGAAGCGGCTCGCCGCCGCCGCGGTCACGAAGCCGAGCAGCAGCAGCTGCAGGCCGAAGAGCGACGCGCGCCAGTTTCGGCTGCCGGGGGCGAGCAGCGCCAGGAGGAAGAGCGGAGCCACCAGGGCCGCGGCGACGATGGGGACCGCAGGGGAACCCTCGAGCAGCCCGCCAGCCCAGCTCGGGTCGTCGAGCAGGGACCCGGGGAAGCCGAGGAGCATCTGCCACGCATCAGGAGCAGTGCTCGCGAGCGGGACTCCAGGGTCCGCGAACAGCGCGAGCGGGCGCCCCCGGTTCCACTGCGCGACGGCGAGTGGCGCGAACAGCACCAGGGTCGGCACCGCGGTCAGCAGGCGCTGGACGAAGCCCCGCCCGCCGATGACGAGCCATACGAGCCACACGATGGCGATGGGCAGTGCCAGGATCGGGGCGGCCGCGATCGCGATCGCCGCGAGCAGCCCCGTCGCAGCCGCGCGCGACCAGTTCCTCGACGCGCTCAGCGCGGAGAAGATGAGCCATGGGAGCACGAGGTGCGCGATGACGGCGGCGATGCGCCCTTCCGCGAGCGCGACGACGAGCGGTGGCGCGAGCATCCAGGCGAAGGCGGCGAACGCCCGCAGCCCGGCCCGGTTGGTGAGGCGCGCCACGAGGAGCCATGCCCCCATCGCGGCGAGCGGGAGCGCGAACAGCCACAGCAGCACGATGCTGAGGCTCGGGTGCCAGAAGGTGAGGGTGCCGAGCACCGCGAGCACGTAGGTGAAGGGATCGGCGACGCCGAACGCGCCGTCCCCGACATCTCGGACCCCGTACCCGGTGCGCCCCCAGAGCGTGCCGATGGAATCGGCCAGCGGCAGGAGGCCACCGCCGGAGAGCGTCGACTGGCCGATGAGGGACAGGCCAAGGCCGAGGCCCAGGACGGTCGAGACGAGCAGCACCCAGAGTCCTCCGGAGCCGACGAGCGAGTACCGCTCACGCTCCTCGTGCGTGAGGGCACGCAGCTCCTCGCGCTGCAGACCGAGCGTCTTCTGGTTCTCCTCGGCGCTCACGAGCAGCGGCTCGATGACGGTCCACGGCTCGGTGCGCGTCTTCGCGAACTGCGCCCTCGAGCGGGCGGCCCCGGTCTTGCCGAACGTCACGCGCGACGCGGAGCGGAGCTCGGCGAGGATACGGCGCGGACGCTTCCGCACGAGGTGCCAGATGCCCTTGAGCAGAGCGATCGGGATGAGCAGCAGCCGCAGGACGCCGAACGCCGCTGCTGGGGTCTTCGTCAGACTGCGGTGCACCCTGGCGGTGTCTCTGGCAGCTTCCACCGCCGAGGCGCTCATCCCGGGGTTCATCGCGGCCGTCCCCGGCGCTTCGGGGTCGCAGGCGACTCGCGCTGAGGGGGTCAGCAGCACGCGGCCGCCGGCAAGCCACACCCGCGTGCAGAAGTCGAGCGCGTCATCGACGGCGGGAAGGCCAGGATCGAAGCCCTCGAGCGCGAGCCACGGCTCGCGACGAACCAGCATGCCGCCGGCCGCGACGCCGAGGACGTCCGAGTCCTGGTCGAACTGACCCTGGTCCAGCTCGTCTTCGCGGAGTCGCAGGCTCTCGCCGTTCTGCAGCATCGACTGGCCGAACTCGACGAGCGTCGCGGCGTCGTCGCTGCGGACGAGCTTGGGGCCGGTCACCTCGAGCGAGGGGTTCCGCTCGGCGGTGTCGAGGAGCTGCTCGAGCGCATCGTGCTCTGGAGCGTTGTCGGCGCTGAGCAGCCAGAGCCAGTCGCCCTCCGACTGCAGCCCCTGCTCCTCGAGGACGGCCACCGCCTCGGCGAGCGCGGCACCGAACGTCGTCTCGGTCTCCAGCGTCAGCAGGATGTCGGGTTCGGCCGCGCGCATGACCTCGAGCGTCGAGTCCGTCGACGCGAGATTCACCATCACGACGCGGTCCGGGATGCGCGACGATCCCTCGAGCGCGGCGATGGTGCGCTCGAGCGAGCGCGACGCATCTCGCGCGACAAGGATTGCGGTGACTCCGGGACGCATTGAACGAATGGTATTCGGCTCCCCCGAGCGATGCCGCATTGCGAGCGGCAAGCCGCGAACACGCGCACCCCGGTGTCACCGCCAGCGGACGCACGAAGGGCCCCGCACGACCGAAGTCGTCACGGGGCCCATCAACGTGGCCTGCTCGGTCACGCGGACCGAGCTCTCGGCGGTTACGCGAGCTTGCGCAGCTTGCGCCGCTCGCGCTCGCTCAGCCCACCCCAGATGCCGAAGCGCTCGTCGTTGGACAGCGCGTACTCGAGGCAGTCGCTCCGGACCTCGCAGGAGTCGCAGATCCGCTTCGCGTCACGCGTCGACCCACCCTTCTCCGGAAAGAAGGCCTCTGGGTCGACCTGCGCGCACAGCGCGTCAGCCTGCCATGCGAGCGGGTTGTCGTCGCCGACATTCCTTCGAACTCCTGGGACGCCGAGGTTGACCGGGTCGACATACCAGTCCTCCGGAACCGAGGGGTTCCTCCCTGGAATTGCCATATCACGTTCTCCCCACGTTACTTGCGGGCACCTGCCCGCGCGTCGGAATCATTACATCGTTGTAATTCACCCCGCGTCAAGTCGAAAGCCCTCAACACTAAGCCCGGTCTTGAGACTTTTCGGAGAAGCCGCGCGCGATTCGCGGCGGCGTGTCGCCGAGGATCCCCCGCGAGGTGGCGGGCTGGACCACCCCGGGGGCTCGCAGACCCCCGCGACGAAGATTCTCAGCTAGTCGGCGTGTCGCATCGGCACCGTGTCGCGACGGTCGAGCCCCGGCCCGGCCGCGAAGAGGTCGACGGAGCCGATGACGCGCACGGGCAGCTCATCGGGCGTCACGAACACGGACTCGCCAGCGCTGATCTTCGCCGTCGACTTCGCTCCCTCGAGACGCGCCTCCCCCTCGAGGCACAAGAGCATCGTCGGGCCGTCGAGGTGGATGGTCTTCACCGCTTCATCCGGGCCGGGAACGACCCGCACGAGCCGGAAGTCGGGAATCTCGGGCCGGTACTCCTCCACGCCCTCCTGGATGCGCGTCGCGGCGATGTAGGGCGGCGGCACCGGGGCGAAGTCGAGCCGCGCGAGCAGCTCCGGGATGTCGATGTGCTTCGGCGTGAGCCCGCCACGCAGCACGTTGTCGGACGCCGCCATGATCTCGATGCCGAGGCCCCGGACGTAGGCGTGCATGTTGCCGGCGGGGAGGAAGATCGCCTCTCCCCTCCTGATCGTGATGTGGTTGAGCAGCAGCGCTAGCGCGATGCCGGGGTCACCCGGGTACATGCGCGCCAGCGTGGCGATGATGCCCCGCTCCCGAGCGAAGCGCTCGGACTGGTCTCCGGACTCGTCACCCGCGAGCGCTACTCCGGAGACCGCCGCCACGAGATCGCCGACGGCGTCGCCACCCTCGAGGAGCCAGGTCACGAGGGACTGCAGCTCCTCCCCCGTGGAGAGCGACACGACCCGAGCTTCGAAGTCCGCGAGCGCGGCGCGTCCTGCGGGCGGCTGCTCGGCGTCCGACTCCGCGCGGCGCGCGAAGTCGCCGACAACCGCGGCGACCTCGGCGAAGTCGCGGAACCCGGCAAGCGCATCCATCGTCTCGCTGAGTGCGAGGAGCATCTCGGGCTTGTGCAGCGGGTCCTTGTAGTTGCGCTCCGGCGCGCTGAGGGGAATGCCGGCCTGGTTCTCGCGCTCGAACCCGAGACGCGCGTCCGTGAGCGTCGGGTGCACCTGCAGCGACAGCGGGGTCGCGGCAGAGAGCACTTTCAAGAGGTACGGCAGCCGTGGGCCGTCACCCTCGCGCAGCCCCATGGCGTAGCGGCCGAGCGCGGCCACCGGAGCCTGCTCGATCCAGGCGTCGAGGGTGGCGGCGCCGCCCGCGAGCTCGGGGTCGACGATGCGGCTCGGGGCACCGGGATGCGCGCCCAACCACAGCTCGGCCTGGGGCACTCCCTCCCAATCGGCGTCGTCGAGGGTGCAGGCGCCGGTCGTGCCGAGCAGCTGCGAGATCGATCCTGGCGCACCCCAGGCGTAGTCACGGGGGGCATTCTTCAGTGGCAGAAACATCACGCGAAGGCTACCGAATCTCACCGCCTCTGTGGGAGCGGTGCGGCGAACTGCAGGGCAGACACAAGAGCCCGACCCCGAATCGCGACCAACTTCGCGGATTCCGCCAAGGCGCTGGCGTGAGCATGGTGACGCTTCGTAGGCTCGCGGAGCGCTCGCTTCGCCGCCGCAGCCGGTGCCGCCGGTCCGACGATCGCGGAGCGCCTTCCACCCGCGCGACTCGGAACAGGACGGTCATGGACGACAACGAACTGCAACTTCTGCCTGGCGACTTCACGGGGCTCGAGGCCGAGCTCTCGGCCGAGGAGAGGGGTCTCATCGCCAAGCTTCGCGAGTACCTCGAGCGTGACGTGCGACCCGTCATCGACGAGCACTGGGAGGCCGCGACGTTCCCCACCGAGATCGTCAAGGGTCTCGCTGAGGCCGGCGTGGTCGGCCTCGCCTTCGAGGAGACGCGCCCGTTCCCGAACTCCGCCGTCTTCCGCGGGTGGACGGCCCTCGAGCTCGCCCGGGTCGACGCCAGCGTCGCCACCTATGTTGGCGTGCAGAACGGCCTCGCGCTCGGGGCCATCGGACTGTGCGGTTCCGACGCCCAGCGTGAGCGATGGCTTCCGGCACTCGCCTCCGGCGAGCTCATCGGAGCCTTCGGCCTGACCGAGCCGGGCTCAGGCAGCGACTCGGCCAGGGGCCTCACCACCACGGCGGAGCGAGTCGGCGACGAGTGGGTGCTGAACGGCGCGAAGCGATGGATCGGGAACGCGACGTTCGCCGACATCGTCGTCATCTGGGCCAAGGACATCGCAGACGGTCAGGTCAAGGGCTTCGTCGTCGACACCTCGCTCCCCGGGTTCACCGCCACCACGATCGAGCGCAAGGTGTCGCTGCGCATCGTGCAGAACGCCGACATCACGCTCGACGGCGTCCGGGTCCCGGCCGACGCGAAGCTGGAGCACGCCAACTCGTTCAAGGACACCGCCACCGTGCTGCGTCAGACCCGGGCCGAGGTCGCCTGGCTCGCGACCGGCATCGCGGTCGGCGCCTACGAGGCCGCCCTCGCGTACGCGAAGGAGCGGATCCAGTTCGGCGCTCCCATCGCCGCCAGGCAGCTCATCCAAGAGCGACTCGTCGACGCGCTCGGCCTCATCACGTCCAGCATCACGCTCTGCGTGCGCATCTCGCAGCTCGGCGATGCCGACGCGCAGAAGGACGAGCACTCGGCGCTCGCGAAGGCCGTCGCGACGGGCAACATGCGCAAGGTCGTCGCCCTGGCCCGCGAGGTGTGCGGCGGCAACGGCATCGTCGCCGACTACGGGGTCGGCCGGTTCTTCGCCGATGCTGAAGCCATCTACTCGTACGAGGGGACCAGGGAGATGAACACTCTCATCGTGGGCAGGTCGATCACCGGCCACGCAGCCTTCGTGTGAGCACCCCTCCTGCACGCATCGGGGGCTGCATGCGGGGCAGAGGACCCGGGGCGTCCGCAAGTGCGCGAGAATAGGCCGGTGAGCTCCACCCGAACCCCCGCTGAATCTGCCGCGACTGAGCGCGCCCCCTGGCGCCGATTCTTCGCGCAGGTCCCGGGCAGCCCCGGCCTCACCGCGTTCGCGACCTTCACGTTCTTCACAGCGTTCGCGGGTGACTTCTGGCGGAACCTCGTGACCTGGTACGGCTTCGGGGTCATCGTCCTCGTCATCATCGGAATCTCCATCTGGCTGCTCGCGAGCAAGAAGCCGCTGCCGAAGATCATGCACTTGCCCTCGGCGCTCATCGCCTTCGTCGCCTGGTGCGCGCTGTCCATCATCTGGTCGATCTACCGCCCCGAGTCGCTCCTCGGCTTCGGCATCCAGCTCGTGACCGTCATCGTGGCACTTGCCATGGCCGTCTCCCTCACGAAGCCGCAGTTCCTGCGGGCGTTCAGCGCGGCGATGCGGTGGATCCTCGGCCTCTCCCTGGCCTTCGAGGTCGTCGTCGCCCTCTTCTTCCCCGGCGGGGTGCTCCCCCTGGCGCTGCTCATCCCCGGCGAGCTCGAACGCGTGACCGGCATCCCGGGAGCAACCGCCGAGACCGTCCCGGCCGCCTTCCTCTGGAGCCAGGGCCACATCTTCGCCGGAAGCGCCATCCAGGGCATCCTCGGCAATCGCAACCTGCTCGCCATGGCCGCCCTCCTCTGCGTCATCGCCGTCGCCGTGCAGTGGTACGCGAAGCAGATGCGGCGCTGGCCCGCCCTCACCTGGATCGCCCTCGGCCTCATCGCCATCCTGCTGTGCAAATCGGCGACCGTCTTCGTCGGCTGCGCCGTCGTGCTGCTCGCCGTCGCGCTCGTCTTCGTGGCGAGACCGCTGAGCAACGCGCAGCGGTGGGGCATGTACGGCGCCGTCTTCGCGATCATGCTCATCATCGGCTGGGTCGTGCTGCAGTTCAACACGCAGCTGTTCGGCCTCATCAACCGCTCGAGCGACATGTCGGGACGCGGCGACATCTGGGCGGAGGTCGGACGCCTCGGCAGCGAGCATTGGCTGACGGGCATGGGCTGGATCAGCTACTGGGCACCATGGGTCGAACCCTTCAAGGGGCTCCTCGTCGTCGACGGAGTGCACTTCCTGCAAGCCCACAACGCCTACCTCGACGTCTGGATGCAGACGGGCCTCATCGGAGCGTTCTTCTTCGTCGGCATCGTGCTCTCGACCCTCATCCGCACCTGGTGGCTCGCCGTCGATCGGCCGCAGACCGACGCGAGCGGCCCGCGGGACTTCCCGCCGACGGCCATGCTCGCGTTCCTCCTCATGGTGGCGCTCACCGTGCAGTCGCTGACCGAGTCGAGGCTGCTCGTCGAGGGCAACTGGCTGCTGCTCTGCTATCTGGCGATCTACTCGAAGCTGCGCATCCAGGACCTCCCGGCGCTGCCGAGGCGCACCATCTCGACCAAGACCGGACCGCTGCCGATCATCGAACGCAATCGACTCGAGGGCATTGACTGACGCTGTGACTTCTCTTCACCACACGACGGAACCCATGCGCGGACGCAAGACGTGGATGGACCTCCTGCGGGGGTCTGCGATCCTGCTCGTGATCCTGTTCCACGCCTCGGCGCTGCCGGTGATCCTGATCTTCGTGCCGCCCACTGAGTTCGTCGCCGACCTCAACACGTTCTTCGGCCCGTACCGCATGAGCATGCTGCTCGTGCTCTCCGGCATGCTGCTCGGGCGGTCGCTCTCGAAGCCGGCAGGCGTCTACTACGTCAGCAAGGTGCGGACCATCGTGTGGCCGTACCTCGTGTGGGCCGTGATCTACTGGCTTGTCTCCGGGCAGGAAGAGTGGATGGATCCGAGCGCCTGGATCGCGACGAGCTGGCTCTGGTTCCTGTTCTTCCTTGCGATCTACTACGCGGCAGCTCCCCTCCTCGCACGCGTCCGCGGGCCCCTGTTCGCGATCGTCCCCGTCGTGCTGTGGAGCTTGAGCGTGCTGCTCCCCGACGGGGACCTGACGAACCTCGCCTACTACGGCGGGTTCTTCTTCGCGGGGCACTTCGTCGCGACGTGGCGGGCGACCTTCACGCGATTCGAGACGATTCCGTGGATGCTCGGCCTCCTCGCCATCGCCGTGACCTTCAGCCTGCTGCTCGTGGCTCAGGACCACGCCTACTACTTCGGCCTCGGCGGCCACCTCGGCGTCTCCCCTGGGGGTCCTGGCGAGCTCGTCGATGCGCTCGACGGCCCCACCATAGACAACCCGACCGGCGAGGTCGCAGGTGCCGACAACGGCACCGTGATCGATCGGCTGTCCGTGCTGTGGATCCCGGTCGTCCTCGCGGGCATCGCTGGCATCATCATGTGGGTCCGCCGAGTCACGGGTGCTCTCGAGGGGCGCGGCGCTGACGCCGCCAAGTGGCTGCAGTACATCGGCCGCAACTCCGTGGTGTTCTACGTCGTCCACTACCCGACGCAGATCTGGATCACCTTCCGAATGGGTGAGGCCGGCGTCGTCGACTCGAACACGACCTTCTGGGCGTGCACGCTCGGCGCGCTCGGGATGAGCTACCTCGCCTGCTGGCTGCGCCGCTTCCGACTCTTCGATGCGTTCTTCGTCTTCCCGAAGCTTCGCAGCACCACCCCTGCTCAGCAGCCCAGGGTGACCAGCAGCCCCTAGGTGCCTGGCTGCTGCAGAACGTCGGAGCAGCGGATATCGAATTTGCGGAACTCGGGCGCCGTCTCGAACTGGTAGATCGCGGCCGGGTTCGCCTCGCAGACGGTGAGCGCCTGGCGCCATTGCGGGGTCCACGCCGCGCCTTCGTCGCGAGCGTTGTCGACCTCCGGCCACTGCATGGCGATGTAGGCGAAGAACAGCAGGGTGACCCCGAGGGCTGCGACGCGACTGAAGACGGGCAGCTTCGGACTCACTCTCGAGACGAACGCCGAGGCTGCGAAGGGAAGGCACGCAAGCGCGAACATGCCGGCTGATGCGCCGTAGCGGAGGTTGAGCAGCACCAGGAGCCAGACCTCCCCTTCGATGTCCGCGAATCTGAAGAACCAGAACGGGTTGACGATCAGGGACCCGCCGAACGTCGCGCCGGAGACCAGCAGGAGCGTGACCAGCGCGAAGCGCTCCGGATTCTTGCCGCATACCAGGGCGATGACCGCTGCGAGCGCGAAGGGGATGAGCCCGAGCCACAGGAACCAGGTGCCGTTCTCTGCGAGGTACACGGCGTTGGCCTCGACGTCCCCGTTCCAGATAGGGAGAATCGCGTTGGCGAGCCAGCCGATGATGACGTCCGCGATCTCCACGACCTCGTCAGACTCTGTCCCTCTCGGGTAGTTCAGCCAGGTGAAGACCTGCGCGCCGGCGCCCACGAGGGCGCCCACGGAGACGATGATGTGGGAGAACGTCCTGTTCCAGATGAGCCTCAGCAGCATGAAGGGCACCACGACGACCGCCTGGAACTCCGACAGCGCGCACGCCAGCGCGATGACGGCCCAGAAGATGCCCTCGCGCCTCGAGTTGATCTGGGCTACCGCGATCCACGCGACGAGCCAGAGGCAGTAGGTGTGGATGTTCGCGAGATCGCCGATGATCTCGCGGCTCAGGAGGGGGACCATCACCGGGACGATCGCCATGAGGAATCTCGCCGGCAGCCAGCGCAGGATCCCGCGCGTGAGTCGGAAGGTGCCGGCGCCCACGAAGCCGGCGAACAGCACGCAGAGGATGAAGACGCCCCTGTCGAAGTGCTCGATCGGCACGAATTCGACGAGGCCCGCCGCGAAGAGGCGCGGCAGGAAGTGCTGGTAGCCGGCGTAGGGCTGCAGGAGGGACGCGAACGTGCCGTTCTCGAGCTGCTGCCGCAGGAAGACCGGTCCGTCCTCGGCCCACAGCGCCTGCTGCTCGGCCGGGGCGATGCGAAGCCAGGTCGTGATGGTGACGACGACGAAGACCACGGCGGTCCAGAGCAGCTCGTTCCTGGTCCAGCTCGGTAGGCGACTCAGCCCCTGCTCGACCCTGCTCAGCTTCACAGCCTCTACTGCCTCTACAGCCAACGGACCCCCCCAATTATCGCGCGCACCCGTCCGACGGCAGGCCCGTTCGAGCACCGAGCCTACTGGTGCGCGTGTCCGCACTCACGAGGACGTGCCGGGGCACGTGCGCACTCCGCTCTGGACGAATGGAGCGCGTGCGCACGCAGCGCACGCGTCCCCGCCGCGCGCGGCAGGATCACGTCAGTGCGGGCAGCGGGTTCGAGCCCCCGTCAGCCCGGAGAGCCCGTCAGTGCCCGGAGAGCCCGTCAGCGCTGATCTGTGCCCTGGACCCCGGCAGCGTCCTTGGCCATGAGCTCCCGAATCACCGTGGCGTCACCGTAGATCTCGCGAGAGTCGTACGGTCGGTCGGGGAAAGCGCCGTACTGCAGCGCGATGCCGAGATCATTGTCTCGGATGAACTGCTCGACCTGCTCGCCAAGCGACACGGACGTTCCAGAGCCCACGTTGATGATCCCCGTGACCTCTTCCTGCGAGGCAACGGCTGCGATCTGGCGCCCGAGTTCGGCGACATGGATGAAGTCGAAGCGCGCGGCCCCCGAGGTGAAGGGGAACTCTCTCTTGCCATCTGCGGCGGCTTCGAGGAGCTTCGTGAAGATCGACTTGTTGTTGCGGTCGTCTCCGAAGATGTAGTACGCACGCAGCCACTGCAGGGCCACCCGGTCGCCGAAAGCGAGGGTCGAGGACTTCCGGAGCGCGTCCTTCGCGATGCCGTAGAGCGAGAGCGGGTTCGTGGGCGTCTCAGCCGAGACCATGCCCTCGTAGAAGCCGATCTCGTGCATGGACCCGAGGACCGCGAGCCGCTGCACGCCAGCCTCGGTCGCCGCTTCCAGGAACCTGAAGTGGTCGGAGAGCTTCTGCATGTGGACCGGGGCGTTGTGCGCGAATCCCGCTTCCCAGGCAAGGTGCACGACGGCCGTCGGAGCTGGCTCGAGCAGGACGGAGAAATCTGCGGATGGTGCCAGCAGATCGAACTCGACGACTCGAGCCTCGCTGTTGATCGTGGCGGCGCTCCCTGGACGGACAACGGCGGTCACCTCTTGGCCCCGTGCAACCAGTGCGTCGACCACGTGCCTGCCGATGTAACCACCGGCCCCGGTCACGAGAACCCGTTCGCTTTGCGTCATCTTCGTCCCTTCACAAGAACGGCCAGTCTAGCCGAGGCCTCAGCTCGTCCTCGTCTGACTCGGCGCTCGGGGGAAAGGCGAAGAGCCCGCCCCCCCTCACCCGGTTGGGGTGGAGGAGCGGGCTCTCGGACGCGCGCGCCCTGGCCTACTCGGCGACTGGTGCTCCGAGGCCCATGATCGAGAACAACTCGACCGAGAGGCGGAACGTCGTCGGCGGTGTGGCCTCCGGCGTGCCCTCCGTGGTCGGCGCCTCGTCGACGGTCGGAGCGGGCGACTCAGCGGCCGGTGCCTCCGAAGCCGTCTCGGTCGGCGCTGCAGACTCGGTCGGGGCAGCCGTCTCCGTCGGTGTTGCGTCCGGGTCCGTGGTCGCGGTCTCGGTTGCCTCGGCCGGGGTGGTCTCGGCTGGCGCCGTCTCGGACGGCGTAGCCGTCGGCTCCGCGAGACTCGGGTCGATGAGCGAGAGCTTGCCGCCGATCACGCGGTAGAAGCTGTCGTCAGGACCCTGCACCACCGAGCCGATGGGCTCAGCGTCGGTTGCCACGCTCAGCTTCACCCCGACTTCCGGCGCGAGTGGTGTGAACACGAGGCCGAAGGCCTCCGCATCGGCAGGGCTCGCGAACGGCACGAGCTGTCCGTCGACGCCGATGTAGGGAACGTCTCCGAGCAGAACCGCAGACGTGTACAGCGGAGCTGTGGCGCCGGTGAAGGCATCGAAGTTCGCGGCTGGGACGACCTGTGCGTTCTCGATGTCGAGGCCGATCTGAGCTGCGACATCGCGTGAGCCGAGCTGCAGCAGCTTCTCGCCGTTGACGATCCACACGCCGGTGCCCGCCTTGTTGGTGATGACATCACCGGACTCGAGTGGAACCGCAGGCTCTGCGGTCTCCGTGGGCGTCGGAGTCGCGGTCTCGCTCGGCGTCGCCGTGGCCGTCGCTGACGGCGTCTCGGTCGGCGCGGAGGTCGATGTCGCGGTCGGCTCAGGTGTGGCGGTCCCGCTCGGCTGAGGCGTGACCGTCGCCGTGGGCTCCGGCGTCGCCGACTCGGTCGGCTCGGGCGTTGCGGTCGGCTCGGGTGTCGCCGTGGGCTCGGGCGTCGCGGTGTCGTCGGGCAGAGGCCAGCCGGCCGGAGCCCCGAGGAGGGTCGATCCCGTCGGGAACGAGTCCGCGACGCTGTCGACGACCTGAAGCGAGCCGCGCTCGGGCATGCCCATGGCCACGCCGATCTCAGGCCAGCCGATGAGGCGCTTCTCGCCGTTGATGATGGCGTACCAGGCACCCTTGGCCGTCGTGATGAACTCGGTTGCAGGCTGCTGCGAGATCGGGATGACACCGCACAGCTGCGGGCTCAAGGTCTCGCTCTCGAGACCATAGGCGGCCTGGAGCTCAGCGCTGCGGTAGGGGTGCGCCTGTCCCTCGGCGGCGAGCAGCGTCTGATCGTTGCAGACGAACTGGGCGCTGTCGATGGTGTAGTCGCGCTTGGGGATGCCGTCGAACGACGCCTGCGTCATGACCTGCGCGGTGCCACCGAAGCCATAGGCCTCAGCGAGCTGCGCATTCGCGATCTTGACCAGGTGAGCGCCGTCGAGCACGTAGAGGTCGTCACTGCTCGGCGTCTTGAGCAGTGCGCCGTTGGTGATGCCGTTCCCGGTCGGGATGTCCGAGAGGGTCCCGTTCGCGACGGTGTAGACGACCTCGTCGCTTCCACGCCTCGCGGCTTCCTTCTTCGCGTCGTCCTCGCTGCCGAACTCGACACGCTCGCCGCCGACGACCAGGTTGACCTTGGATCCGTCGACTTCCTTGACCAGGTGCGCCCCCGGCGTCGAGCCGAGCTTGCTGAGACCGGAGAGGGCATCCGCTGGGACCGGCGTGAATCGACCGACGCCGTAGGCCGACGTCGCGACCTGCAAGAGGCCAGCGTCCGTGATCAGGTAGGACTTGCTGCCGTCCGAGACGAGCGACGAGTCGAGGGAACCCGAGTTCGTCACCTGCGCGAAGGCGTCGCCGAGCTTGCCCGTCACGTTGAATTCGCTGAGCTTGCGGAGCTCAGACGACACCGCGTAGCCGCGGCCCTCGTCGCCGAGGAGCATGGTCTGCGACCCGTCAAGCGGCGTCACGACGGCGCCACGGGAGAGGACCGGCTCACCGGTGGGGAGGAAGTCGAGCGCGCCGTCCTTGAGGTTGGTCACGGCGGTGTACAGACCGAAGTCGCGCAGCGCTGTGAGGCTCGAGACCTCGCGCTTGGTCTGGTTCTGCACGAGGAACACCTGGCCGTTGTCGGTCTTCACGAACGACTCGAGCGTCCAGCCGCCCTCGAACTTCTCGAGCTGCTCCTTGGTGATCTTGGCAACCTGGCCCTGCTGGAAGCCGTAGCTGGCAGCGGTCGCCCAGCCGCGGAGCTTCCACCACTTGCCGTCACTGATGTAGACCGGGCCGTCTGGGCCCTCGAGGATCTCGCCGACCCAGGTTCCCCACGGGATCCAGGACATCTCCTGGGCAGGAATCGTCTCGACTGCGCCGAGCGCCTCGGTGAAGCCCGCCACACGATCGGCCGTCAGGTGGTACCGGGTTCCGTCGGAGAGGAAGTAGACGTCGCTCGTCCCCTCAGCCTGGATCAGCGATGGCCGCTCTGCGGTGCCCTGGGCGTCTCCGAACCAGTCGGTGTACATGCGCCAGAAGTTGCGGTTGCCGTACGCGGAGCATCCATCGCCCTCGCCGTACATGTTCGAGAGCGCTGCCTGGTTCGGCTGGTACGGCGTGTAGTTGTAGAGGCCGGCCGTCGCGTAGTTGGAGATGTAGACGGCGGACGAGCCACACGCGAAGTTGGGGTTGTAGAGCACATTGTTCGTTGCGAACGGGATGTGGTTGAAGCTGTACGGGTTCGCCTTGTAGTACTGGAACTGTCGTGCCGCGTTGTAGACCTGGTAGAAGAATCCGCCGTAGCTCGCGTCGCACGGCGCCGTGTCCGGGCAGCCGAAGCCGGTGGCCGCCGCGAGGCGCCCCAGCGTCGGGCTCGACATCGAGACCAGGCTCTGCTCCTTCTCCAGGAGGACGAGCATGGCCTTGGCGCTGAAGTTGCACGCCTGGCCGACCTTGGCGATGATGTTCGCCGCCGACTCTCCCCCGGGGGCACCCGGGTACGCGCTGCAGTAGGAGGTGGCTGGCATCGACGGCGTCGACTGCGTGTAGTTGCGCAGGGCGGTCGAGGAGCTCGAGCCGTTCTTCGAGACGAGGAACTGCTGCACCTCGGCTGCGGTCATCGCGGAACCGTCGTAGAAGTTCTCATCGCTGATGATGTTGCCGGGGTCGAACGACGACCCAGCAGCGGACGCCGTCTCAGCGCCGAACTCCTGAGGTGCTACCGCTTGGAAGGCAAGCAGGCCCGCAGCGGCTGCTGCCGCCGTGGCCACAATGGCAATTGTTCTGCGAAACATGAGTTCCCTACGCGTCGAAAACCGAGGAGCCGGTCGGGTCGTAGTGAGACGACACGCTCAGCAGTTTCCAAGTATGCACACATGGGCCACAAAAGACCACAGCCGTCGCTCCTTTCACATGAGTCACATATGTCACACCTGACCCAGGAAAACAGGACGCGAAGCCCGGCAATCCGCGGAACTCGCCGCGCACGAGGTCGCCACGCCCGCGGCGACACGCCGAGCAAGAAATCCGGGCAATTTCTGCAACATGCACTATGGCGGCCTTCCGCGAAGGCCGACAGGACCGAACAGCGAGACGCGGCCCCGCTCCCCCGGATGAATCCGAGCAAGCGGGGCCGCGTCCGAGCACCCGGGCTTCGACCTACGTTCGGTCGTCCGCCACACGATGCGCGGCGAGCGTTTCGGGGGGTCCGGAGACCTCGCCGGAGTCGACCACATGCGCGCCGAACTTCGAGTCGAGCGTCATCAGCCCACCGGATTCGAACGGAGTCCCGGGCCCGACGTTGAACGTGACCGCACGCTGCCACGCATCGAAGGTCTGCACGCAGTCGTAGTCCTGAATAGATGCACTCAGCTGAAAGGCGCCAGGCCTCATCGTGATGCGTGGGATCTCGATATCGATCGACCCGGTGCCAGGCCCGATCGAGTCAGGCACGAAGCCGCCGTCGAGGCCGTGGTTGCCCCAGACGAAGACGCCCTCGACGTGGTCGATGGAAGCTCCGAACACTGGCCGGGGGATGCGCTCCTCGGCCTTGTAGTGGAGGCGGATCACTGCCCGGTCACCCGTGCGGAAGCTCCGAGTGTCACCCCGATCGTCCGACAGCATCTCCATCTTCGTGATCTGCGCCTCACCCGTCCCGAAGCGAGTGCCGCCCTGCTCGACGTCGACGGCCCCGTGCTCGCGGTTCGAGTACTCGTCGATGATGTCGCGCGCGACCCCGACCGCCTGCAACTCGCCATGGCTCAGCCACGCGGCCTCGTCACAGAACGTGCGCATCTGCTCGAGCCCATGCGAGACGACGACAACCGTGCGTCCCTCGCGCTTGAGCTCCGCGAACTTCTCCATGCACTTCTCCTGGAACTGCATGTCGCCGACGGCGAGCACCTCGTCCACGAGCAGCACATCCGGCTCGACGTGGATCGAGACGGCGAAGCCGAGACGCACGTACATGCCGGAGGAGTAGTTCTTCACCGGCTGATCGATGAACTGCTCGACCCCGGAGAAGTCGACGATGGAATCGAACTTCCGATCGATCTCCTGCTTGTTCATGCCGAGGATCGATCCGTTGAGATACACGTTCTCGCGTCCGGAGAGCTCCGGGTGGAATCCAGACCCCACCTCGAGCATCGCAGCGAGACGCCCGCGCGTCTCGATCTTGCCCTGGTTCGGCGCGAGGATCTTGGCGATGCACTTCAGCAGCGTCGACTTGCCTGAGCCGTTGTTCCCGAGCAGCCCGAAGGTCTTGCCTTCGGGAATCTCGAGTGAGACATCGCGCAGAGCCCAGAAGTCCTCGTACTTGGAACGGTAGCCCTGCAGCACGGTGGCCTTGAGCGACTGGTTGCGGTCGTGATGCACGCGGAACGTCTTCGAGACGTTGTCGACGCGCACTGCCGGAAGTCCGGTCATCAGAGCTCCTCCACGATTCGGTTCTGCTTCGCTCGGAAGACGAAGATGCCCGCGAGCAGCATGATCGCCGCCCATGCGGTGATGGTCAGCCATGTGCCGACAGACGGCACCGCGAAGTCGTACAGCACGGAGCGATACGCCTCGAGGAACTGGTGGGCCGGGTTGAGCTCGAAGACCGCCATGAGCGGGACCGGCTGCCCGAAGATGTTCCAGCCATCTGTCGTGAGCTTGTCCTGCGCCTGCTGGACCAGCGACGCCGGGAAGACGACACCGCTTGCGTAGAACCACACCTGGTTGAAGATCGTCCAGAGGTACTGCACGTCGCGGAAGTAGACGACCGCGACGGACAGCATCAGGCCGATGCCCAGCACGAACATGGCCGTGAGCGCCACGATGGGGATGAGCAGGAGCACGACGATGAGCAGCTTCGGGCCACCCGCGATGCCCATCAGCAGTGCAAGCACCAGGAGTTCGATCGCGAACGTCGTCGTGAGCGAGAGCACGCTCGAGGTGACGAGCACGTGCCGCGGGAAGTAGACCTTGGTGAGCAGCCCGATGTTGGCCATGAGCGCGCTCATCGCGCCCATGATGCCGCCCGAGATGAAGGTCCACGGGATGATGCCGCAGGCCACCCAGAGCGCGTAGTTCTGCAGGCCGGAGTTGGTCCCGACGTGCGGCTCGGCGACGAAGAGCAACCCGAACACGACAGAGAAGATCGCGATCTGCGCGAGCGGGTTCACCAGCGACCAGATGCGCCCGAGCGCCGTCCGGTTGTACTGCGAGCGGATCTCGCGCAGGGTGAGGTTCAGCAGCAGCCCCATAGTGGGGTACCTTGCGCCGAAGCGAGCGACCAGGTTCGGTCGCTCTCTGAGCTGGGTCTCTGCTATTTCTGCACCTCTTGATCGATCCACTGACATAACTCGACAACTCCAGCATCCACCATGGTCGACGGCGCCCAGTCGAGGGCGGCCTTCGCCGAGTCGATCTCGCACGACGCGTGCCGCACGTCCCCGTTCCGGTACCTGCCGTTGATGGCAGGAGAGGGGGCTCCGTAGTGCGCTGCGATGAGCTCGGCGAGGCGCAGGATCGACGTGCCCTCCCCCGACCCGATGTCGTACGGCGCCGAAGCCGAGGCGCTCGCCTGCTCGGCGGGCACGAGGACGCCACGCACGAGCGCGCTCGCCACGTCGTCGATGAACACGAAGTCCCTGACGATCTCACCGTCCTCATACACGGGGATCACCTCGTGCGCCTTCGCGCGCTGCGCGAAGAACGAGACGATGCCGGTGTACGGGTTGATGAGCGACTGCCCCGGACCGTAGACGTTCTGCAGGCGGAAGAGCACCGGAGCGACCCCCATGGCAAGGCACCACGAGGTCAGGATGTGCTCCTGCGCCAGCTTTGTCGCCCCGTAGACGCTGGTCGGGTTCGGCGTCACGCGAGACGAGACGAACGGAAGCGGTGTGAGCCCCGGGAAGTCCCACTGGCCGGCGGCGAGCATCGCGTCGCTGCGCTGTCCGGGGTAGGAGATCTCACCTGCCGCGTCGCTCCACGCGCCTTCTCCGTACACGGCGCGACTGGAGGTGAGGACGATTCGCTCGGGGAGCTTGTCGGCGCGAACGAACGCGTCGAGCATCTCCGTGGTGCCGACGACGTTGGTCGCCGCGTGCCTTGTCGCCTCGGTGAGGGACTGGCCCGTGCCGGTCTCGGCGGCGAGGTGGATGACCACGTCGGGTGCCGCGTCTGCGACGAGCGCATCCCACATCGCGGCGTCCGTGACATCCCCGTGCACGAACTCGACCCGTTCGTCGAGTGCGGCGGGACGAGTCGGGTGCGGATGCACCTGCGGGTGGAGGCTGTCGACCGCGATCACGCGCTCGAAGTGCGCCGGCAGGAGCGCCGAGAGCGCCGTGCCGATGAAGCCTGCACCTCCCGTGACCAGGCAAGTGCCCATTTTCACGTCTCTTTCTGTCGCTGAAGCGCCAGCCTAGCTGGCCGCAGTCCGGGACCAAGGATAACGACAGGGCCGCGCCCCGCCCTGAGCGGACCGCCTACTCGGGAAGCACGGGAACGAAGTTCAGGTGCCGCTCCGTGATCTCGTAGATGACCACGTCGGGTTGGAACTCAGCCGCCTCGCCGAGCACGTCGACTCTCGCGTTCGGGTCGTCGAAGGAATGGCGGATCTGCTTCGTGCTCGCGAACCCCGCCTGCCAGCCGGCAGCGATGTTGCTCCCCTGACTGTCCCTGAGCACGAGGGCCTTCAGATCGCTCTGCGGACTCTCCGTCACCGTGGTGGCCGGAAGCAGGAGCATGTCGAGCCCCACATTCGTCGTCATCTCCTCGGTCGAGCCATCGGCGAACGACACGCTCATGGGAGAGGCAGAGGCCTCGAGCGACGGGATCATCGTCGGCACGTCGAGCGAGGGAAGACCGAACGCCTCGAATTCGCTCGAGACGACCACTGGCTCGAGCTCGGAGAAGTCGAGAGGCGCAAGCGGCTCGTACTTGGCGTCCACGGAGCCGAGGCAGTCGGCGAGCGTCGCCCACCCGACGGCGCCGCCGAACGGGGTCCAGTGGCTGTTGCGCTTCGCGTAGACGTCTCCATCGACGGCCGCGTCTCGCAGCGGCTGACGCGTGTCCATGATCGGCAGATCGGGATAGGCGTCATGCAGGTGGTCGAGGTTCGTCGGGCCGCGCAGCTCCTGCGCCCAGCCCGGCAGCTCCTCCGGCAGGACGGCCCAGTCAGCTGGCACGACCTGGATGATGAGGTCCGTTCCCTGCTGGGCCAGCTGAGCCTGCACGGTCCGGAAGTAGCTCGCCCACTCCTCGGCCTCCTCCTGACCCAGGTAGCTGCGCCCGAGAGCCTGGGAGAAGTTGTTGGCCTGCTCGTCTCCCCAGAACACCCAATCGTCGTTGCCCTCGACATAGGAGTGACCGCCGGCCGGCAGGGCGCCCATGTTCTCTTCGAATGCCGCCTCGCTCGCATCCGCGTTCTCCGCAGACCACGGATCCCCCGTGACGGGGTTCGCCAGGGTGGGCGCGCAGGTCTCCTGGGGCAGCGCGAACGCGGCCGATGCCGGCCCCTGCTCGGGCGGCAGGGCATCCGCCGCAGCAAGCGTCTGCTGGGTGATGCGTCCGCTGATGACGGCGATCAACGCGCAGACGAGGAGGAGTATGAAGGGAATCAGCCGAACCCTGTGCCACCGCTGGGCCCAGGTGACGCGCCCCTGCTTCGACGGCGGCTCCTCGAAGCCGCTCTCCGGCCTCAGACTCCCGGGCCCCGTGCTCGTCATGCTTCGCTCCTGACCTGCTCTGCGCGCTCAGCGCGCACGCGCTTCGCGAAGTTGCTCGACGAGTAGTCGACGTTCACGAGTCGCGCCTTGACCCGGTCGAGCGGGGGCCTGCAACGATCCATGACCCACGTGAGCCAGCGAGGAGTCCAGTTCTTGAGGCTCATCGCCGGGCTCTCGATGACGTGCCAGGAGATGTACGCGCAGACGTGGGCGCCGATCGCGATGACGAGGTGATAGACGAGCCAGCCCGCATTCTGCAGGCCGAAGTAGGCGCCGAACTGCATGAGCGGCCAGGCGAAGATGTAGATCCCGTACGAGAAGTCGCCGTGCTTCTCCCAGTTGTTGAGCTTCGGGGTGCGGATCGCGAACCACATGAGGAAGTACATGAGGAAGTACTGCCCCCACATGTTCCACCCGCCGTAGTTGTAGGCGAAGAACGCGACTCCGATCGCGAAGACCGCGAGCCGATCGTCGATCACGATCTTGTCGCCGAAGAAGGCGAAGAGCATCCCGAAGGCGAACGGCGCGAAGAACATCGCGTTGAAGGGGTTCGTCATGAACGGGCTGATCGACAGCATGTCGACCCACCCGCTCCAGGTCAGCGCGTTCACGAGGATGAGGGCCAGGGCGATCAGTCCGCCGACGATGCGGTTCGACAGGACCCCGAACAGGCCGAGGAAGCCGATCATGATGTACGCCCGGAATTCGTACATGAGGGTCCACGCCGACCCGTTCCAGTCGTAGCCCCCGAGCGTCGCGAACGGCAGGCTTCCGCCCATCTCCGCGATGTTGCGCTGACCGAGGTTCAACCACATGTTGTTGATGAAGTACGTGAACGGCGACTCCGTCGATGCGTCCCAGAAGCCGGCCATGCTCCCGGTCTCCCGGTGCCACGCGATCGGGGCGAGAATGAACGCCGTCGTCAGCAGGGCGAGCCAGAAGGCGGGGAAGATGCGCAGGACGCGGCGCCAGAAGAAGCGGAAGATCGTCGACTTTCCCTGACGGCTCTTCGTGATCAGGAATCCGGAGAAGAAGAAGAAACCCGCGACAGCCACGCCACCCAGCGACTGCTCTGTGGAGAGCTGGGACCCGAGGTCGTGACCACCGTAGAAGCCCCCCAGGGGACCAGCGTGAGCGAAGATGACGGCGAAGGCCAGGAACCAACGGAGGAAGCCGATGCTGTTCGCGCGCGGGTCGAACGCCTGTTGAAGCGTGAGCGGCATAAGTGCTTTCGAGGTCAGATCCCAGGACGGGTGCTACGGATGATGACATTGATAGTAGCTGGCCCGCATTCTGGACGGCACCAACCAGCACCGCATCAGGAGGGGCGTCCACCGCCCGCCGAGCGCACCTGCGCGTACACCTTCCGGGCCACAGCGTACGCAGGGCGCAGTGCTCGCGCCGAAGCCGGGTTCTGCTCAGCCACGTATCGCTTCAACGCGCCGAGCGGAGAGGGCGCGACACCTGGACCGCCACCGAGCACGTCGGAAAGATACGGGACCTGCTCGATCGCGTGACCGTACGGCACGAACGACGCGAGCTCCTGCAGCTTGTACTCGAGGAACGTGTGGCTGATGGCCGCCATCCTGGTGTTCATGACGGTCCGCGTGTGGAAGCCCTCACCGTGCGCGGCGTAGCTCACGATGCGCTCGAGCACATGCGCGAGGGTGCCGTCCTGGTACCCGCTCTCACCGGGGAAGTCATCCCAGGTGAAGCCCGCGTCCACGATGGGCCGCAGTGCTTCTCGGCGCGCGATGAACATCGAGCCGTACGGCGAGACGGGGGTGGAGTCGTCGAGTGGCGTCGAGACGCCCAACTGCCTGAGCAGCTTCCCGGCGGGGCCCTTGTTGAGGAACCAGGCGTGTCCGAGCGTCGGATAGCCCATGTGGATGACCGGAGGGAAGACCATTCCGAGCGTGCCGTGTTTCTGGAACAGCGCGAAGAGGTTCGCAGCGTACCCCTCGCTCGGAAGGAGGTTCTCCAGCAGGTGGCGCTTGAACCACTGCCCGGCATTCCATCCGTCCTGGACGCTCTTCTTGCCGTGGATCTTGACGATGAACTCGTACCGCTCGTCGCGCAGCACATCCGCGCAGCCGACGAAGAACGCCGAGATGTCGCGGCCCCGGTTCGACTCGACGAGGCGGACGTCGCTCCGGTCCCCCCAGCCGCGACGCGCGACGGCCTCGCGGATGGCGGCCCGCTTCGTCTCGTCCGTGGTCGTCACGTACAGGTCGACCTCCCCGGGCACACGAGCGGCGTGATCGACGATCTCGTCGATGAGCTCGTCGTAGTAGAGGTGCGCGACCACGGCGGTCCGCCCGAGCTGCGTGCGCTCGAGGAGCTCCCGCCCCGTGGCGTCGCGCTCCTCCAGATCGGGGAGGATCTCAAGCAGGGAGAAGTTCGTGTGCAGCACGCGCGGCTTCGCGCTGCGCACCACGTTCGACCAGATGAGGTCCATCGGGAAGCCCGCGCGCTCCAGACGATCCGTGACGTCGCGACCGATGATCGCCTGCCTGTCCAGGTAGTCCGGGTCGTGGAAGAAGATGCGTCGCTTCAGGATCGGCAGACGGTCGTCGAGCATGAGCGAGATGTTGTCGAAGATCGGGTGCTGAGACGGGTAGTCCTCCGAGGGGAAGGCCAGCTCGTAGACGAAGCCCAGGCTCGCGAAATAGCTCGTGAACCGGCCCTCGTGACGGTCGATGGAGTCGAAGTACGACGTGATCATCGGCATGTCCGCCCAGTACTCGCGGTACTCGTCCGACAGGAACATGTCTCGTCGCACGGCGATCCAGTGCGACTGGATGTGCCCGGCCATGCTGCCGACGCCGTGGTGCGGGTGGGGGGTCACGGCCTCGTGGCTCGTGATACCCCAGAAGTCGACGTCCTGGGCATCCATTCGGTCGAACATCTCACCGAACGGGAAGATGGGCCCGAAGAACGTGTAGTTGAGGAGGATGAGCTCGTCGTATTCCGCGAGTCGATCCCATCCGAAGTGCTCCTGCGCCTCCTTGTACCCCCACACGTCGAAGCCCTTGTTCTCACGCTCGAGAACCGTGTCCGCGACCGTGGCGAGCCGCGCCTTGCCCTCGTCCGAGATGGGCGAGTTCGAGACGACGAAGATGTGCTCGACGTGCTCACGAAGCGCCGTCAGCTTGTGGAGGACGTAGTCGTCGACCTGCCCCTCCGGGTCGAAGAAGAGGTAGAACGCCACGCGCCTCGGCGTCTTGCCCTGCAGCCGCGCATCTTCGCGAGGCCGACCGGCGGCGACGAGCGGCATGGGCGTGTTCACGATCTCCGGACGAATGCTGACAACCCCAGCCTCGTGCACGGCTGCCCCGTCCCCGGCGCCTGCGCCCCGACGGCTCTTGAGCGCGACCCTTGCGCCGGCCCTCACGAGGGAGCCGATGCCCGAGGCGACCTTCTTCCCGGCACGGACGGTCTTGGCGACTGGGCGCGCTGCTCGCCGCGCACCATTGACGACGGGCAGCGCGACCTCGGCGACCGTGTGCAGCACGTCGAGCGACTGGAGCACATCCCGCTGCTGCTGCTCGAGCTTCGCGATCTCGAGGAGGAGAGCGACCTTCGTCACCTCCAGTGCCTCGGCCTGCTTGAGCTGAGAGACCTGCGAGAACTCGCTCGCCTGTCGCCTCGACTCCGCAGACGAGCGCTCCATATCCTCGAAGAGGCTCGTCACGAGCAGCGAAGGGCCGATCCCCCCGCCCCCGTCGAGCGCCTTGCGCAGGTAGCGGTCTCGGATGATCGTGCCGTAGTCGGAGTGCTCGTCGGCAGCGATGACGACGCTGTTCCCGTCAGGGCCGAGCGACGCGAGCCGCTGATGCCAGAACGCGAGCGGCTCGCCGCTGATGAAGCCGACGGTGTGCCTGGTCAGAAGCCTGAGCAGGAAATCCCAGTCCGCGAGCACGGGCAGCGAACCGTCGAACTCGCCGACCTCGAGGTAGGCGCTCCTCCGGAACAGGAACGAGATCGGCGGCACCGTGCTGCGTCGCATGGTGCCGATGAGCGTGACCGCGTGAGCGTCGTCGGCGAGCACCTCGCGCGACTCCTCGATGACCGTGTCGCCCTCGACACGCTCGAAGACGACCTCAGTGCGCGTCGCGACTCCGGCGTCCTCGGCGTGCGCGTCGAGGTAGTCCACCGTCTTCTGCAGGAAGTCGGGAGCCCAGCTGTCGTCGTCGTCGTGCAGCACCAGGTAGTCGGCATCCGAGTCCCGGAACCCGTCGTTCATGGCCGCCTCGCGACCGTTCGAGACGACGTTGGTGACCACGCGAAGACGTCCCGCCGCGCGCTCCAGGAACGGCTCGAGCAGCGCATCGAGCGCCTCGGCATCGCCGGCATCGTTGACGACGACGAGCTCGAAGTCAGCGAACGTCTGCGAGAGCACGCTGTCGAGGGCCCGACGCAGCAGGAGCGGACGGTTCTTCGTGCGGGTGGCGACGGTGACGCGAGCTGTCATGAGCATTCCCCTTTGGTAGCGGCCACCGATCAGATTAGCTGCAGCTCGCCGATCCGATGGCCGACCGGGAGCCCGCCGCACCACGAGCTCGGAGTCAGGTGACGGTGACCGTCATCGGAGCGCTCACGCCACTCCCAGCTGGACCCTCGTACTGCATGACCGCTTCCCAATCACCGGGGGTGATCGACTCGTCGCGGAGGTTCACGATGCAGCTCGAGGCATCGGTGCCGGCCGAGGTCGGAGCGGCCGCCGACGCCGTCGCGACGAACGTCACCGGCCCGTTCTTCAAGACGAGCGTGCAGGTCCCGCCCGGTTCCGTGGCGGACACGAGCGCTGCAGCTGAGATCACGCGCTGGTCCGGGACCCAGTAGGCACGACTCAGCGACACCTGAACCGCGGACGCCTCGGCGTCCGGGTCTGGGGCCGCGGTCTCGGTCACCGTGACCGTCGGGCCAGGGGTGGCCGTGACGATGAGCGTCTCCGGGACCGCCACCTCGGTCGCCTGGGGCAACGTCGTGACGGGGGCAGTGTTGTCTGGTGGGGCCTGCTGCCCGAGCGGGTTCATGAGCACGAACACGATCGCGGCGATCGCCACGGCCGCCGCGATGAGGAGGCCGATGATCAGCCCTCGCCCGGTGCCACGGCGCTCGGCCTGGCTCTCCAGCTCTTCGAGCTCGTCAGGGTCGTACTGCCCGCCGAGCGGCGTCTCGCCGTTGCTCATCTGCCACCTCCAGTCGCAGACACGGTACCCCGCCGGAGGCCGGGGCCTCCTGATGCCGCGCCGCGGGGCGCGGTCAGCGCAGGCGCGCCAGCAGACCCTTGGCGTCAGCGGCGAGGCGTCGGAGCGGCTCCTCGAGCGCGGGCAGACGACGGAACACGGCTGCGGCGACCCGCGTGAGGCCGCTGCCGCCGGGCCGGCGAGCGCGCGCAAGACGGTGCGGTGCTCGCACGTCCGAGCCGAACTCGGCCACGAGATCCTCGTACTTCGCGGCGAGCAGCGCGTAGTCGCTCGCGAGGCCATCGGCGGTCTCCGCCTCGGAGACCGCGAACCCGGCGTCGAACACGAGGCGGCTCGCGACCAGGTCGAGGAGCGTCGCGAGCTCCCCCTCCGGGAAGCGCGCCTCGAGCGGCGCGTAGCCGAGCGAGCCGAGGGCTCCCGCGAGCGGTCGGAGCGCATCCACCCGATACGCCGCGAACCCCGCGTACGGAGCGATCGGAGCGTTCGGATCGAGCGGTGCATCCGCACCGAGCGTCGCGGCGAGCAGAGCGGCCCTCGTGCGGGTGCCGCGCCAGCCGTCACCGAGCAGTCCGGTCCCGATGGGCGGCGCCACCGGCACCACCATCCCCAGGCTGGCATGGTCGGCGAACTCCCACGCGAGCGGTTCCGCTCGCTCGAAGATGACCCTCCTGCCCCGCTGGCGGGCCAGCATCGAGGCGCTCGCCGGAGCCGAGCGCACCGAGTCCGCGGCCGCCGACTCGACCAGCAGCAGGTCGGCGTCCAGCAGCCGCTCGTCGCCGCCGGCGAGCCTGCGCCAGAAGTCGCCGCGGACGATGCGCACGTGCAGACCCGAGATCGTCGCCGACTCGTCGCCGCTCGCCGCGTCTCGAAGCCACTCGTGCGTGAGCGCGGTCGATGCGCGCCGCAGCACCCGAGGGCCAGCCCCGACGCCGCCGGCGAGCACCCGACTCGGCGCGAACCGCGCCGTCCCCTCGACGAGCACGTCGACGGGGAAGCCCCGTCGCTCGAGATCGAGGGCGACGTCCCGAGCCGAGACCCCGCGGTGGTCGAGCTCGACGGGGTCGTGGAAGAACACGCGGCGCTTCACGAGGGGCGACCCCGCCTCGAGCAGCAGCAGCGGGGTCTCGAGGCTGGCATTGGCGACGGGTGTCCCGTCCACCCGGAAGTTGCTTGCCGGGAACTGCGCGCCGACCGAGAAGCCGCGCTCCGCGAAGAACGGGGAGAAGCGCGCCTCGTGGTGCCGCACCGAGTCGTCGTACGACCGGATCTCGGGCATCGACGCCCAGTACTCGGCCCACGCGTCGCTCACCACGACGTCCCTCCGCACGGCGATCCAATGGGACTGCAGGTGCGATGGCAGGGTGCCGCGTCGCGTGTACGGGTCCGGGGTGAGCTCCCCGTGCTCCGTCACACCCCACACGTCGTGCCCCGCGGCATCCGCCCACGCGAACGTCTCGGCGAAGTCGACGACGGGCCCGAAGAAGGTGTAGTTCGCGAGCACGACTTCGTCGAACGCCGCGAGCCGCTCCGGACCGATCTCCTCGAGCGCAGCGCGATAGCCGCCGACATCGAAGCCCTCGTTCGGCCGCTCGAAGACCCTGTCGGCGACGGAGGCCAGCGACTCGCGCGAAGCGTCGGTCACCGAGCCGTTCACGACGACGAAGAGCTCGCTGGCGTGCCCGCGCAGGCCCCGCAGCGCCCGGAGCACACCCGCGTCGGCGAGACCAGCCCGGTCGAAGAGCAGGTAGATGACAAGTCGATTCATAGTCTCGGGCGGCCGCTGCGGCCGACTCCTCCCCTGAGCGCGTGCAGACTCGTGCCAAGCTAGCACCACAGCGCACCGAGACAGAGGAGAGCAGATGCCAGCTTCGCGACTCGTCGCCGAACGCCGCCAGGAGGATGCCCGCGAGCAGCGACTCGGAGACGCCCCCGTCACCGCGGTCGTGTGCACCCACAACGGCGAGCAGTTCCTCGAGCAGCAGCTGCAGAGCATCCTCTCGCAGAGCCACCCCGTCGCCGAGGTCATCGTCTCCGACGACGCCTCGAGCGACGGAACGCTCGAGATCGCGCGCCGCGTGCTGGAAGCCTCCGACCGCGCATTCCGCATCTACACCCGCGACGAGCCGCTGCGGGTGAGCGCGAACTTCGCATTCGCGCTCGGCGAGGCCCGCACCGAGTACCTCGCCACCAGCGACCAGGACGACGTGTGGCACCCCAAGAAGGTCGAGCACCTCCTCGCCGCCCTCGTCGGCGACGACCAGGCCCTGCTCGCGCACTCCGACGCACTCCTCGTCGACGAGGACGGCGAGCCCATCGGCGGCACTCTCCTCGAATCGCTCGAGATCACCGACGCCGAATGGCGCGACTACGAGAACGGGCGGCAGCTCGAGGCGCTCACCGCCCGCAACTTCGTGACCGGCGCCACCATGATGCTGCGCGCCTCCCTCGTCTTCCGAGCCGGCAACGCGCCAGAGCCGTGGATCCATGACGAGTGGCTCGCGACGACGGCGGCCCTCGTGAACGGACTCCGCGTCGTGCGAGAGCCCCTCATCGACTACCGGCAGCACATCGGCAACCAGATCGGGCAGACCGCACCCACCCTGCGGGTGAAGATCGCGCAGGCCACCAAGGACGGCTCCGCCGACCAGCTGCGCCGCTACCGCCGCGCCGTGGCGCTCCTGCGTCGCGTCAGCGAGCTCGGCGGCACCCCGGAGCAGGAGGCGCACGTGCGGCGCAAGGTCGCGCACGAACGACAGCGGCTCGAGCTGCCGGCTTCGCGCATCCGTCGGCTCCCCCGCGTCCTCAGGTGGACCCTGCGGGGTCGCTACGCGAACTACTCGCGCGGGAGCTACGACATCGCCCGCGACCTCTTCCAGTCGTTGCGGGAGCGCGACGAGCGCTGACCGCGAGCGTCACGCGAATGCCGAGCGTGGCGCCAACGACGAAGGCCGTGACCCCGAGGGGCCACGGCCTTCACCGGCAAGCGGGGCTCGCTACGCGAGGAGCCCCTGCATGTAGCGTCCGTATCCGCTCTTCTGCAGCGGCTTCGCGAGCTCCGCGAACTCCGCGTCGTCGATCCAGCCGGCGCGCCACGCGATCTCCTCGATGCAGCCGATCTTGAAGCCCTGACGGTCCTCGATCACGCGAACGTACTCGCTCGCCTGCATCATCGACTCGAACGTGCCGGTGTCCAGCCACGCCGTGCCACGGTCGAGCACCTGCACCTGCAGCTTGCCCGCATCCAGGTACGCCGAGTTGACGCTCGAGATCTCGAGCTCGCCCCGCGCGGAAGGCTCCACGTTCTTCGCGATCTCGACCACGTCGTTGTCGTAGAAGTAGAGGCCGGGCACCGCGTAGTTCGACTTCGGCACCTCCGGCTTCTCCTCGATCGACACGGCCTTGTTGTGCTCATCGAACTCGACGACGCCATACGCGACCGGGTTCGACACGTGATAGGCGAAGATCAGGCCGCCGTCGAGCACGTTGTTGCCGCGCAGCGACGAGCCGAGTCCAGAGCCGTGGAAGATGTTGTCGCCGAGCACCAGCGCGACCGAGTCGTCGCCGATGAACTCCTCGCCGATGATGAACGCCTGCGCGAGCCCATCCGGCGATGGCTGCACGGCGTACTCGATGCGCATCCCGAGCTGCGAGCCGTCACCCAGCAGGGCGCGGAACTGCTCGTTGTACTCGGGCGTCGTGATGATCAGCACCTCGCGGATGTCCGCCATCATGAGCGTCGACAGCGGGTAGTAGATCATCGGCTTGTCGTAGATGGGCATGAGCTGCTTCGAGATGCCCTTGGTGATCGGCCACAGACGCGTGCCGGAGCCGCCGGCCAGGATGATTCCCTTCATGGCTACGCACCCGCCTTCGCGCTGAGCTCCGCGTAGTAGGCGCGGGCCTCTTCCCAGCTGGGGAGGAGACCGGACGCGGCCGCCTCGGCAAGCGAGGGGGCATCCGTGTCCTTCGGGGAGAGCAGCAGCTCGCCGGCCTCCTCCGGGAAGCGGAGGTCGACGTCCTTGTCGAGCGGGTTGATGCCGTGCTCGCGCTCCGCGTGGTAGGTGTCGGTGACGAGGTAGCTGACCGTCGCGTCATCCGTGAGTGCCACGAACGCGTGGCCGAGACCCTCGGACAGGTAGATGGCCTTGCGGTCGACGTCGTCGAGACGCACCGAGTCCCACTCGCCGAACTTCGGCGAACCCGTGCGGATGTCGATGACGAAGTCGAGCACGGCTCCGCGCGTGCACGTCACGTACTTGGACTGGCTCGGCGGAATGTCCGCGAAGTGGATGCCACGGACCACACCCCGCGTCGACACCGAGGTGTTCGCCTGCTTGAGGTCGATCGAGTGCCCGACAGCTTCTGCGAGCTTGTCGAAGCGGTACCACTCCAGGAACACGCCGCGGTCGTCGCCGAACTGCTTCGGCGTGATCTCGTAGCTGTCTGGGATGCTGAGTTCGCGAATCTCCATGCCGAGGAGTCTAGTGCGGCACGGAATGCGAATGCTCGCCGACCCACTCGGCCATACTTGAACGCTGGAGAACCGCCGCGGTAGAACGCGTATAGAGAAGAGGAATACGGGATGCACACCAACGCCGAGCCGCGCACGCCGCCGCGCGTCGCCGTCCTCCTCGCGACCCACATGGGGAAGCCCTACCTCGACGAGCAGCTCGACTCGATCCTCGACCAGGCCGGCGCCGACCTCCACGTATACGTGTCCGACGACGGATCGACGGACGGCACCCTCGAGCTCCTCGCGGAGCGCGCCGCCGCCGACCCCCGCATCACGATCCTCTCCCCCGAGACCTTCGGCGCCCCCGCACCCAACTTCTTCCGCCTGCTCACCACGATCCCCATCGAGGAGTACGACTACGTCGGCTTCGCGGACCAGGACGACGTGTGGATGCCCGCCAAGCTCGAGCGCCACATCCGGCTCCTCGGCGAGGGCCGCGCGGACGGCATCTCCTCCAACGTCACCGCATTCACCGAGGACGGCACGCGCATCCTCATCAAGAAGGACTACCCGCAGCGCCTCGCGGACCACCTCTTCGAGACGCCCGGCCCCGGATCGACGTTCCTCCTCACCGAGCGATTCGCGCGGCTCGTCGCAGACCAGCTCGACAACGCGGACTCCCCAGCGCGCACGGCCTTCGCCCACGACTGGCTCATCTACGCGCTCGCCAGATCGGCCGGGCTCCGCTGGATCATCGACGGCGAGTCGACCGTCGACTACCGCCAGCACGTCGCCAACGCGGTCGGCGCCAACACCGGCCTCTCGCAGGCGTGGAAGCGCCTCAGACTCACCTCGAACCGCTGGCACCGCGGGCAGGTGCAGCTGACGGTCGAGGCGTGCATCCACGTCGCCTCCCCCGAGGAGCTGCCGAGACTGCAATGGCTGCACGAGATCCTCGCCGAGTTCACGTATCGGGACGCGCTGCGGCTCGTGCGACGCTGGCGGCAGCTGCGACGCCGGCCACGGGACCGCGCGGCACTCGCCACCCTCATCACGACGGGACTGTGGTAGCTCGACGAAGGGCCGCGCTAGAGTAGCTCCGACTGCGCGCGGGTCGCACTGCGCCAGTCGAACCGCACAACCATCGGCAAATTTCCATCGGCACAGCCCGGCCGACGATTGAACAGGACAGGTATGAAACTTCTCGTGACCGGCGGGGCCGGCTTCATCGGCTCGAACTTCGTGCGCCGCGCGCTGCAGGACCAGTACGAGGGTCTGGAGGGTGTCGAGGTCGTCGTGCTGGACAAGCTGACCTACTCCGGCAACCTCGAGAATCTCGCACCCGTCTCCGACTCCGAGCGGTTCGCGTTCGTCGAGGGCGACATCACCGACGACGTCGTGCTCGACGAGTGGATCCCGAAGGTGGATGCGGTTGTCCACTTCGCCGCAGAGTCGCACGTCGACCGCTCCGTGCGCGACGCCTCCGTGTTCATCGAGACCAACGTCGTCGGCACGCAGAAGCTGCTCGACGCAGCCCTGCGCCACGAGCTGCCCCGCTTCGTGCACGTCTCCACCGACGAGGTCTACGGCTCCATCGAAGAGGGAAGCTGGAGCGAGACGTTCCCGCTCGAACCCAACTCGCCCTACTCGGCATCCAAGGCGTCCTCCGACCTCATCGCGCGCTCGTACCACCGCACGCACGGCCTGAACGTGTCGATCACGCGGTGCTCGAACAACTACGGCCCGTACCACTTCCCCGAGAAGGTCATCCCGCTCTTCGTCACGAACCTCATCGACGACAAGCACGTTCCGCTCTACGGCGAGGGCAACAACATCCGCGACTGGCTGCACGTGGACGACCACTGCCGCGGTATCGCGATGGTGCTCGTCGGCGGAAAGGCCGGCGAGATCTACAACATCGGCGGCGGCACCGAGCTCACCAACAAGGAGCTCACGCAGCTCCTCCTCGACGCGACCGGCAAGGACTGGTCCTACGTGGACCGCGTGCAGGACCGCCTCGGCCACGACCTGCGCTACTCGGTCGACATCTCCAAGATCCAGCGCGAGCTGGGTTACGAGCCCAAGGTTCCGTTCGAGCAGGGCCTGGCTGACGTGGTGCAGTGGTACCGCGACAACCGCACCTGGTGGGAGCCGCTGAAGGAGCGCGCTGCCCTGTGACCGATTCGACGTCTGTCCCCGCCACGGCATCCGCACCTGCGGTTGCCGCACGGTTCCTGATCACGGGTGCATCCGGGATGCTCGGCCGTGACCTCCAGCGCGCCCTCGCGGGCCGCGAGGTCACGGCTCTGGATCGCGCCGCGCTCGACATCACCGACCCCGCAGCGGTCGAGGCCGCTGTGGCGGGGCATGACGTCGTCATCAACGCCGCCGCCTACACGAACGTGGACGGAGCGGAGACCGACGAGGCGACCGCCTTCGCGGTCAACGCGACGGGCCCCGGTGTGCTCGCGGCTGCCGCCGCGAAGCACGGCGCGCGGCTCGTGCACGTCTCCACCGACTACGTCTTCCGCGGCGACGCCGCGTCCCCGTATGCGGAAGGCGCCGAACACGACCCGATCTCCGCCTACGGTCGCACCAAGGCCGCCGGCGAGAAGGCCGTCCGCGACGCACTGCCGGACGCCTCCTACATCGTGCGCACGGCCTGGCTCTACGGGGCAGACGGCCCGAACTTCGCGAAGACGATGGCCCGCCTCGCGGCGACCAAGCCCGAGGTCTCCGTCGTCTCCGACCAGCTCGGACAGCCCACGTATTCGGCGGACCTCGCGGCGCAGATCGTCGCGCTCGTCGACTCGGGCGCTCCTGCCGGCACCTACCACGGGACAAACGCCGGCATCGCCTCCTGGTACGACTTCGCGAAGGAGATCTTCCGCCTCGCGGGCTTCGACCCCGAGAACGTCAAGGAGACGGACAGCAGCGCGTTCGTCCGTCCCGCCCCTCGCCCCGCGTACTCCGTCCTCGGCCATGACGCCTGGGCGAACGCGGGAGTTCCACCCATGCGGCCCTGGCTCGACGCGCTCGAGGACGCTGCCGCGCAAGGAGTCCTCAGAGCCTGATGGTTACCCTTCGTGTTCTCCTCGACCGCGCCGCCGATGAGCGTCCAGGCGGCACCCGCCGCTACAGCGAAGAGCTCGGACGCCAGCTCATCACGCGTGCGCCCCGCGGCTGCGACGTCGAGGCGATCATTCCCCGGCGCACCCGCGACGAGGTCGCGCTCCTCGAGGAGCGGGTCCCCGGCCTGACGAGCGTCGTCCAGGCCCCTCTGCGCCCGGAACGCCTCGAGTCCTCCTGGTCACGCGGGCTCCTGACGAACACCGTCGGCGGCGGCTTCATCCACAGCTTCACTCCCCTCGCGCCCATGCGCGACATCTCGCTCAGCCAGGGCATCGACCAGACGGTCGTCACCTGGCACGACATGACCGCGTTCACCCATCCGGAGCTCATCAGCTCGCACACCGTGAAGCACCAAAAGGCGCTCCTGCGTCGTGCGTTCCGCTACGCCAGCGGCATCGTCGTGCCGACGAACGCCGTCGCCGACCAGGTCATCGAGCACTTCGACTTCGGTGACCGCGTGCGCGTCATGAGCCCGGCCGCAGCTGCGAGCATCCGCCTCCCCGAGTCCGAGGGAGCTGGGGACGCGATCGCCGACACGCTCGGATTGCCGGACGAGTACGTGCTGACCCTGGCATCGCTGCACAAGCGCCACGGCCTCGCCCAGCTCATCAAGGCCCTGGACGACAAGGAACTCGCCGGCGTCACGCTTGTCGTCGTCGGTCCGACAGAGCGCGGAGAGGTCACGCTCGACGGCCTCGTCAGCGCCTCCGGCGTGGCCCCCGAGCGCGTCGTCTCCGTCGGCGTCATCAGCGACGAGCAGCTCGCCGTCGCCCTCCAGCGCGCCAGCGCCCTGGTCGTGCCCAGTCTCAGCGCAGGGTTCGGACTGCCCATCATCGAGGCCTTCAAGTTCGGCACCCCCGTCATCACCTCCGACGACCCAGCGCTCGTCGAGGTCGGCCTCGACGCCACCCTCGTCGTGGAACGCGGCGACGGACTCGCTGACAGCGGCTACCCCGAGCGCCTCGCCGGTGCCATCGCGGGAGTGCTCGGCGACAGCGACCTCGAACGACGACTCCGCCTCGCCGGCAAGGACCGCGGCGGCATGTTCTCGTGGGAGATCGCCGCCGACCAGGTCTGGAACTTCCACGCAGACCTCTAGGCGCGACGCCGCTCCCTCGGCACGGTAGGTCTCTCGCGCCAGCACCCCTCGGCACAGCAACGTCTCCGGATGACAACGTCTCGGGATGGGTTTCACGCCCGCGGATGGCTTGCAAGCCATCGGGAGGCGTGAAACCCATCCCGAGCCTGCAGCGGCGACGACCGGCGATCGCGCGCGCCAACATCTCGGCACAGCAACGCCTCGGGATGGGTTTCACGCCCGCGGATGGTTTGCAAGCCATCGGGAGGCGTCAAACCCATCCCGAGTCTGCAGCAGTCTGCAGCGGCGACCACCGGCGATCGCGCGCGCGATGCGATCGCCGCCGGCAGGAAGCGGTCGGGCGACATCGCCCCGAGGTCCCGGCCTGTGGAGAGACGGAAAGCGAAACGGGACGGGACCCTACTCTCGCGAACATGGAATCGCAGTTCTTCGAAAGCCCCGCCCGTGCCTTCTCCACACGTCAAGCTCAGCTCGAGGGCATCAGTGCTCGCGAACTGTACGGCGGCGATTATGGCCGGCCGCACCGGGGCGTGTTCACGACACATCCGGTCGAAACCCCAGTCGACTACGCTCGTGCCTTCGCGCCGAGGATGCGCGACTGGCACGCCCTGGGAGACCTCACCGCGGCCCACTTCTGGGGCCTTCCGGTTCCCCGGCGATTCGATTCCGAGAAGACCGTGCACATCGTCGTCCCGTCTGGCAGAAACAAGCCACGGGGATCGGGTATCCGGGCGAGGAGCATCCAGCTGTCGAACTGGACGCGAACGCTGGAGTTCGGCGTCTCCCTCGCGACACCCACCCTCACCTGGGCACTCGCCGCACGCGTCCTGACGTCCAGAGAGCTGATCACTCTTGGCGATGCTCTCGTCACGACCTCCCGGAGCTACCGTGGGATCAACCGCCCATCCGATCCATCGGTATCCGAGGATCCCCGTGCTCCTGTTCCCGCACTCGCGGAGCTGTCAGAGCTCCAAGCCCTCACGGATTCCTGGGGGCGCACAGTAGGCGCAACGCGGATGCGCGCCGCCCTCGCCGTGATCCGCCCCGGCGTCGAATCCCCTATGGAGTCCCTCACCCGGCTCTTGCTGCTCGATGCAGGGTTCGACGAACCGCTCGTGGGGCACCGAGTGCTCAGCCAGGGAACCTTCGTGGGGCGCGTCGATCTTGCCTATCCAGACGCGAAGGTCGCCGTCGAGTACGACGGCGAGTACCACTGGGAGAAGAAGCAGGCGATGAACGACCTGCGCAGGATCAACCGCCTCCAGGAAGCCGGGTGGGTCGTGATCCGGGTCACGAATCGGGATCTCGCGACTCCGACGGCCTTCTTGTCGCAGCTGCGCGCGGCGCTCCGTCGCGGCACACGCTCGATGGGCACCACGATCGATCTCGCTGCATCCCGTTGAGTCGTTCCCAGCGTCGACTCCAGATGGCCTTCGCGCTTCCGGATGGGATGCACACCATCCGCAAGCGCGAAAGCCATCCCGAAGCATCCGGAAGCGCAAAGCCATCCCGAAACAACCACACGGCGCCCGCAGAACACCCACGGACTCCAGATGGGACGCGCACTTCGGGATGGAATACACACCACCCGCAAGCGCGACAGCCATCCCGAAACAACCACACGGCGCCCGCAGAACACCCACGGACTCCAGATGGGACGCGCACTTCGGGATGGGATGCACACCATCCGCAAGCGCGACAGCCATCCCGAAACAACCACACGGCGCCCGCAGAACACCCACGGACTCCAGATGGGACGCGCACTTCGGGATGGAATGCACACCATCCGGAAGCGCGAAAGCCATCCCGAGAGCGCGGCGAAGGCAAGCGCGAAAGCCATCCCGAGAGCGCGGCGAAGGCAAGCACGAGCACAAGGCCGAGAAGGCCGGCGCTACTCGGTGGGCGCGTTCTCCTCGGGTGGAGGCGTCGCCTCGGGCGGATCCGAGGCGATCGCGTCCTGGACGGCGGCGTGGATCGCGGGGATGTCGGGGTTGCCCTGGTCGAAGTTGGGCGGCACGATGTCGAGTCGCACGCTGTTGCCGCTGCGCGATTTCAGGAGAAGATCGCCCACGTAGCCGATCATGCCCTCCGGGATGTCGGTCTGCACGACCTTCTCGAGCGCATCCGTCACCGGCCCGATCTTGCCGAGCAGGTTGGTGGGTGTCATCGTCGCCACCATCGCCTCCTGGAGCTGCCGCTGGCGCTCCATGCGGGCGAAGTCGGTCGTCTCGTAGCGGGAGCGGGCGTACCAGAGGGCCGTCGAGCCGTCCATGTGCTGCTGCCCGACCTCGATGAACTCGGTGGCGGGCGCCCAGCCTGGTGACCCGTCGTCGTTGATGCCGATGCCCACGCGCTCGGTGACGTTGATGTCGACGCCGCCGAGGGCGTCGATGAGCTCCGTGAAGCCGGCCATGTCGACGAGCACGTAGTACTGGATGCTCAGCCCCGTGATGCCCTCGACCGCGTCCCGCATCGCCTCGATGCCGGGCTCCGAGCCATGCTCGGCGGCGTCGGCGTAGCCGCCGTCCTCGGCGATCGTCGCCTCGGTGTAGACGGAGTTGAGGTAGCAGACGTCGACCGCGCAGCCCTCGTAGAGGTCCGGGTACAGGTCGTGCATGTGCCCCTCGGAGAAGGGGAAGCTCTCCATCGCCCGCGGGAGGCCGATCGTGGTGAGCTTGCCGGTGAAGGCGTTGAAGCTCATGACGCTGATCGAGTCGGGGCGAAGGCCTTCGCGGTCGGCGCCGCGGTCGCCGCCGAGCATCATGATGTTGATCTGGCCGTCGGCCGGCAGCTGCAGGCCGTTCGACGCGCCGCCGAAGAGCCCCTCGATGGCGGACTTCCCCTGGTTCGCGACCTGCGACGTGACGGCGGCGAAGACGAGCGGCACGGTGACGAGGACGACGCCGACGATGGCGATGAGCGGCCGAGCGACCTGCTCGAGCTTGATGATGCGCACGAGGCGGAGCGCATCCAGCCCGCTCACGACCCACATGGCCACGTAGAGCATGAGCACGAGGTGCACCGCGGTGATGCCGAGCGTGGTGGAGAACACGAACAGCAGTGGCCCGCGCAGCACGAGCGCCATGAGCAGGACCACGAGCACGGCCGCGATGCCGCCGAGCCAGATCGAGAGCATGAAGCGCCCGAACTTCCGATTCCCGGCGAGGATCTGCGCGGTTCCCGGGAGGAAGAAGTTCGCGAGGAGCAGCCACCAGGCGCGCCTGGTCATGAGCTGCGGCGAGCTGGCGTCCGGGTACCGGAGCGGGAGGGTGAGTGTCATGTGGTCCTGCGGTCGAGGAGCAAGGGGTGGCGACGGCGGCCGAGGGGGTGGGCTAGAGCGACTGCTTGAGGGCGTCGTTCTTGGCTTCTACGGCGTCGCGCAGTCCGTTACTGTAGTCGGCGAGTCTGGCTGCCAGCGCTTCGTCAGCTGTGCCGAGGATGCGGGCGGCGAGGATTCCGGCGTTCTTGGCTCCGCCGATGGAGACCGTCGCGACGGGGATGCCTGCAGGCATCTGCACGATCGAGAGCAGGGAGTCCATGCCGTCGAGGTACTTGAGCGGGACCGGCACGCCGACGACGGGGAGCGTCGTGAGCGAGGCGACCATGCCGGGGAGGTGGGCCGCGCCTCCCGCTCCGGCGATGATGACGCGGATGCCGCGTTCGCTCGCTCCGCGGCTGTAGCTGACGAGCTTCTCGGGGGTGCGGTGGGCGGAGACGACCTCGACCTCGGTGGGGATGCCGAACTCGGCGAGCACGTCGCGAGCTTCGTGCATGACACGCCAGTCGCTGTCGCTTCCCATGATGATGCCGACGAGGGGAGCCTGCTGCGGGGCGTCGTCTGCGGGCGCGGACGATGCGGTGGGGTGGTCGCTCATGCGTGCAAGCGTAGACGCGGGTGCGCGCGGCTCCGCTGAGGCTGGCCGGTGACGGCTCGCCTCAGGCCGAGCGCAGCCTCACGGCCTCGCGTCAGGATGCGGCGTCGTCGTCGAACGCGGCTGCCGCAGCCCTGGCCCGGTAGGCGACCTCGTCGAGCTCTGGACCGGCGACGGTCACGTGCCCCACCTTCCGCCCGGGGCGCGCGGACTTGCCGTAGCTGTGGATCTTCGCGTCGGGATGCGCGTGCATGGCCTTCTCGTACCGGTCGCCGTAGCTGCCCTCCTGCGGGCCGCCGAGCACGTTGACCATGACGGCGTGGGGTGCCGTCATGCCGGTGTCGCCGAGGGGGAGGTCGAGGACGGCGCGGAGGTGCTGCTCGAACTGGCTCGTGGTGGAGCCGTCGATGGTCCAGTGCCCGGAGTTGTGCGGGCGCATCGCGAGCTCGTTGACGAGGATGCGCTGATCGGTGGTCTCGAAGAGCTCGACGGCCAGCACGCCGGTGACGTCGAGCCCGAGGGCGACCGACTGGGCGATGGTGGCGGCGACGTAGCCGAGGCGGTCGTCCGCTCCTTCGGCGCCGGGGGCGGGGGCGAGCACCTCGGCGCAGACGCCGTCGCGCTGCACGGTCTCGACGATCGGCCAGAGGGCGATCTCACCGGAGGGGCGACGAGCGACGAGCTGCGCGAGCTCGCGGCGGAAGTCGACGCGTTCCTCGACGAGCAGGGGCTCCCCCGCAGCGAACCAGTCGGCGCCGTCGGCGCCGGCGCGGACGATGCGGACGCCCTTGCCGTCGTAGCCGCCTCGTGGCGTCTTGAGCACGGCGACGCCGCCGTTCGCGTCGATGAACGCCTGCAGCTCCGCCTCGTCGCGCACTTCGGCCCAGTTGGGGATCGGGATGCCGAGCTCCGCGAGGCGGCGGCGCATGAGGAGCTTGTCCTGGGCGTACTGCAGCGCGTGCGGCCCTGGGCGCACGGCGACGCCAGCGTCGACGAGGCCCCTGAGCACGTCCTGCGGAACGTGCTCGTGGTCGAAGGTGACCACATCCACTCCGCGCGCGAAGTCGAGCACCTCAGCGAGGACGTGCATGTCGCCGACGGCGGTGACGGCGCGGTCTGCGCTCTCGCCGCGACCTGCCGCGAAGACCCGCAGGTCGACGTCGAGCTCGATGGCGGGTGGGAGCATCATTCGTGCGAGCTGCCCGGCTCCGATGACGCCGACGACCTGACCCATGGTTCGCTCCGTTCGAGAGTGCTGCTGGCAGTCCTGCCGTGAGGGAGTCTGTGCGCTCGCATCGAATTCGACGGCCGGGGAGTTCTCCCCGCCTGCGTTGCAGTGGCAGTGACGTGCCTTTTGCTCTGACGTGTCTATACTCCGACGAGGGTCACAACTCCCCAACAGTTTATCCTGCTTGCGGCGGCATCATCCACGCAAGTGCCCCACGATGGAGGTCGAGCGCTTGACCAATCGCTCCCGCAAGCACGCAGAGCCGCATCACTCTGAGCCTGAGGATTTCGTCGGCTTCGTCGCCGCGGAGACTGCCGAGTTCGATCTGCCTGCGCAGCGGACCTCGCGGAGCCTCTGGGGCCGCATCGTCAACGTGTTCCGACGCATCGCGGCGTCGAAGGGCATGATGGCGCAGCTCATCAACTTCGGCCTCGTCGGCGGGGTCGGCTTCGTCGTCGACACCGGCCTGTTCAACATCCTCATGCTGACGGTGCTCAACCCCACCGAGGTCGCGCATGGCGCGCTGTGGGCGAAGGTCATCTCGACGTGCGCGGCGATCGTGACGAATTGGATCGGCAACCGCATCTGGACGTTCCGCCAGCACAAGCGCCAGGACAACTTCCGGGAGGCGATCGAGTTCTTCGGCGTGAGCCTCGTGGGGCTCGGCATCGGCCTGCTCCCGATCTGGTTCACGAATGCCGTGCTCGACAACCACTCGTGGATCGCCTACAACATCGCGAACCTCGTCGGAATCGGCCTCGGCGCGATCTTCCGCTTCATCCTGTACCGCTTCTGGGTGTTCTCCCCCAAGCGCGTCGCGGAGATGCAGCAGAAGGACGGCACCGCAGTAGAGGCCAGCTGACCTCGTCGGCCGAGCGATCGGCGGGCTGCCAAGAGCCGCGGGCACTCCTGCCCGCGGCTCTTCGCGTCTGCGGCCCTCGGCGAGCCCGTGTCGGGGAGCGGCGGGTCTCGGCACTCGGGGCGGCTACGGCCCGCTGAGTTCCCGGATGCAGGCGGCAACGGTGTTGGCGCTCGGCACGTCGATGAGTCTGAGGCGGTGGCCGGAGACCGAGGTGATGACGATCGTCCCCGAGCGGAACATCGCCTGCCAGAGGTTGCGCCGGACCGTGACGTCGACGATCGCGTTCATGTAGATCTCGCGGGTCTCGCTCGTCAGGGTGCCCTGCGAGAGCACGATGCGGTGCGTGGTGATCCTGTTGCGTGCCTGGAGCCAGACCACGATGGGCACGATGCCGAGGAGGACGATCGCGGCGAGCGAGATGAGCAGCCACGCGTGGCGGGCCCCGATCGTCGTCTCCTGCAGGGCACCGAGGTTGTAGCTGGCGGCCGCGAAGCCGATGATGAGGACGATCGAGGGCAGCAGCAGACGGCGTCCGTGCCTGCGCACTCGCATGATCGTCCGCTCGGGCAGCCGCATGCCGAGCGGCTCGTAGTACCGCTGCTGGGGGCTCTCCGGCTGAGCGGGGAACTGCTGACCGTACTGCTGTCCGGAGTGGAACTGGTGCCGGTCTGGCGCGGCTCGCTGCTGGACCTGCGCGTACTCGTGGTGCGTCGGTGCCGCCTGCTGTCGAGGCGCGTGGTTGACGGCATGCTGCGCACCCTGGGGCGGTGCGCCGGACTGCTGCGCGCCGGACTGCTGCGCGTCGGGAGCGCCGAAGATCTGGTCCCAGGACTGCTCGCTCGGATGCGGTGGACGGCCGCGCATCAGGCCCCGTTCTCTGGGCGGACCCGCTCGACGTCCCCGGCCGCGACGGACCTGGTCTCCCCGTCATCGCCTCTGATCACGAGGTGCCCTTCCGGCGTGAGCTCGGTCGCGAAGCCGTGCAGGACCTCGCCGGACGGCAGCGTGGCTGCGACGCGGGCGCGGAGGGTCGAGCAGACGTCGCTCAGCTCGCCGTGGGCTCCGCTCGCGATGGCATCGCCGCGAGTCTCGCGCAGCGCTTCGAGCCTCGCCACGAACTCGGAGAGGTACGCGGGGAGGAGCTCCGCCGGGTGCGGCGGGAGCATTCCCGCCAGCGCGAGCGAGGTGGCGTGAGGTGTGGGCAGCTCTTCGGCCTGCAGGGTGATGTTGACGCCGGTGCCGACGACGCAGGACAGCTCACCGTCGCGCGTTCCGAGGACACGCCCCAGGATGCCGGCGACCTTGCGTCCGTCGATCTGGACATCGTTCGGCCACTTGATCTCGACGCGACCGGAGTGCTCGTCCGGTCGGAAGCCAGGGGCCGGTGGCGACAGCTCGAGGATGGCACTGCGGAGTGCGAGTCCCGCGATGAGGGGCAGCCAGCCCAGGATGCGGGGGGCTGCCTCGTCGTCGGCGAGGCGCACGAGGGTCGACGCTGCGAGGCACTTGCCGCGCGGGGAGATCCACTCGCGGCCGTGGCGGCCGACACCCGCGGTCTGGGCGTAGGTGACGAGGGTGCTGAGGGCCGGGTTCTGGCTGGCCTCTCCCCCGGTGCGCTCCCAGATGTCCGCGAGCACGTCGTTGGTCGACGTGGCTTCTGGTACCGAGATGAGGCGCAGCTCGGTGCCAGCGGCTCGCCCTCCGAGGAGGAGCTGGGTGATGGCAGGGGTGCTCACTGCGCGCCCGCGATCGCCGAGCCGATGAACGACAGGTACACGAAGGTCATCACGACCGAGGCGAGGACGGCGACGAAGAGGGTGACGAGGGCGATGATCGCGAGCACCTTCGAGCGACGCTTCTGCCAGAGCGCGACGATCGCGAGCACGAAGGCGACGGCCGCGATGGAGAGCGCGAGCGCGATGTTGAGCACGGGAACCGGGATGAACGCGAGGACGAGGGAGAGCGCCGCGACGCCGAGCGCCCACCTGCCCCAGAGGCTCCGTCGCGAGAGTTCGGGCGCGGCGCTCGCCTCGCCTCGGATGCTCGCGTCGTACGGCGCCATGGGCGCGCTCGACGGCAGCAGGCACTGCTGCGCCTGGGCATCCGGTGCCAGCGGTACGACCTCGGCGCCTGCCCTGGGCGCGGCCCCGTTCGGTGCGCCAGTCCCCTGAGTCATGCCGCCAACCTCTCAAATGTCGTGCGTCGTGCGTCTCTCTTGCACTTCACCGGGGAATCAGGCTAACCCGTGCGGCCGAATATGAGCCGCCGCCCGGTAAAGTGACGCGGGTGAACTCCGCACCACTTGACTCCTCAGCGTCCGGTCCGACCCCTACGAGCACGGCTGACAAGATCGCCGACCTCAGGGCCCGCCATGCGGAAGCAGTGACGCAGGCGGAGGAGGTCTCTGCGAAGAAGCAGCACGCGAAGGGCAAGAAGACCGCACGGGAGCGCATCCTCGAGCTGCTCGACCCGGGCTCCTTCGTGGAGCTCGACGAGTACGTCCGGCACCGGACGACGGCGTTCGGCATGGATGCCCGCCGCCCGTACGGCGACGCGGTCATCACGGGAACGGGCACGATCCACGGCCGCGGTGTCGCCGTCTACTCGCAGGACTTCACGACGTTCGGCGGCTCGCTCGGCGAGGTCGCGGGCGAGAAGATCATCAAGATCATGGACCACGCCATGAAGGTGGGGGTGCCGATCATCGGCATGCTCGACTCGGGCGGCGCGCGCATCCAGGAGGGTGTCGTCGCGCTCGGGAAGTACGGCGAGATCTTCCGGCGCAACACGCAGGCCTCCGGTGTGATCCCGCAGATCTCCATCGTCATGGGCCCCGCAGCCGGCGGCGCCGTGTACTCCCCTGCGCTCACCGACTTCGTCATCATGGTCGACAAGACGAGCCACATGTTCGTGACGGGACCTGACGTCATCAAGACGGTCACCGGCGAGGAGGTGGGCTTCGAGGAGCTCGGCGGCGCGCTCGCGCACAACCGCACCTCTGGCGTCTCCCACTACCTAGCCGCGGATGAGGACGACGCCCTCGACTACGCGCGCCAGCTCCTCTCGTTCCTGCCGGACAACAACCAGGCCGAGCTGCCGAGCTACGACATCGAGACGGAGCTCGAGATCACGGATCTCGACAAGAAGCTCAACACGGTCATCCCCGACTCCCCGAACCAGCCGTACGACGTGAAGCAGGTCATCGAGCTCATCGTCGACGACGGCGACTTCCTCGAGGTCCAGCCGCTCTTCGCCCCCAACATCATCATCGGCTTCGCGCGCGTCGACGGCACCTCCGTCGGCATCGTCGCGAACCAGCCGAGCGCGATGGCGGGCACGTTGAACATCGAGGCCGGCGAGAAGGCGTCCCGCTTCGTGCGCTTCTGCGACGCGTTCTCGATCCCGATCCTCACACTCGTGGACGTGCCTGGCTACCTGCCCGGCACCGACCAGGAGTGGTCCGGGGTCATCCGCCGCGGCGCGAAGCTGCTGTACGCGTACGCGGAGGCCACAGTGCCGCTCGTGACCGTCATCCTGCGCAAGGCGTACGGCGGCGCGTACATCGTCATGGGCTCGAAGCAGCTCGGCGCCGACCTGAACTTCGCGTGGCCGACCGCCGAGATCGCCGTCATGGGCGGCCAGGGTGCCGTGAACATCCTGTACCGCGGCGAGATCAAGCGCGCCGAGGAGGCGGGCGAGGACGTCGCCGCCGTGCGCACGCGCCTCGCGAACGAGTACACGTACAACGTCGCGTCTCCCTTCCTGGCTGCCGAGCGCGGCGAGCTCGACTCGGTCATCGAACCCGCGTCGACCCGAGTCATCGTCGCGAAGGCGCTGCGCACGCTGCGCACGAAGCGCGCATCGCTGCCCCCCAAGAAGCACGGGAACATCCCACTGTGAGCCAGGAGCAGATCCCCTCGCACGTCGGCCTCGAGCACATCGTGCGCACCGTCAGCGGCAACCCCACCGAGGACGAGCTCGCGGCGGTCACGCTTGTGCTCGCCTCGATGATCGAGTCAGCACAGGACCTCGACCGGCCCCGCGACATCGTCAAGCGCCGCACGGCGTGGCAGCTCTCGCAGCGCAGCATGCGCGGCGGCGGCTCCGCGAGCGATCCGTTCGGCGGCTCCTACCAGAGCTGATCGCAGCCGCATGCGAACCGAGCGGTCCTCTGGCGGGTTCATGTTCGCCCTCGTCGCCCTGCTTGCAGTGGCGCTGGTGTTCGCGACCCCCGCTGGTGTGCCCTCGAACGACGAGGGTGGCGCGCCTGCGGCAGAGCCGTGGAGCGCTGACGGCGTCCGCGAGTGGTTCGAGGTCAACGTCTTCGGCACGCAGAGCCGTTTCGAGCCGGTCGTCGTCCCGCCGGAGGATGCGCAGAGCGCCTCGCTGAGCTACCCGCCACTCGTCACGGCCCCCATCGGCCCGTGGCCAGAGGGAGAGGCTGGCATCGACGCCTTCATCGCGGCATCCGGTGTTCCTGCGACCTGGGCTGCCGACGGCCAGACGGCCTGCCCGGAAGACGCGCAGGCCTGCACGAAGCAGTCCTGGTGCGAGGGCGGCGGTTGCCCGGCCGAGCCGCCGACCGCCAGCATCCATCTGCGGGCGGATGATGCGACGCTGTTCCCGACGATCACCGATGCGGGCGCGTCGGTCCTGATCCACGAGCTGGGCCACGCGCAGCAGGCCTACGTCTTCCCGAACCCGGACGAGATGGTCCGCGTGCTGGAAGAGGAGGGCTACGGGCAGTTCTCCGGCTGGGACGGCAACGCTGTACCCGCGGTCGAGGGGCATGCTGAGTGCTACACGCAGGCGCTCATCGCCAGCTCAGCGTATTTCGCAGACTGCCCAGTCGATCGCAAGGAGCGCGCCGTCGCGCTGCTGCTCGAGAAGCGGTCCTGAATCGCCCACTTTGTCGCTACAGTGAGCGAAAACCACCGAACTTCCAGGAGAGATCATGGCGAAGACCACCGTCACATCAGCGTTCGCGATCGGAGCCCTCGTGCTCCTCGGGTTCGGCCTCACCGGCTGCTCCGCGGCCCAGGAGATCGCGGAATCGGTCGAGGGCGAGATGTCCGGCGGCGAGAGCGAGGTCCGCGACGGCGAGACACAGGAGGTCACCGAGTCGGGTGACCTCGACGTCTTCAAGCTCGCCGTGGGTGACTGCTTCAACGACGCCGGCAGCACCACGGTCAGCGAGATCCCGGTCGTGCCGTGCTCCGACCCACACGACTACGAGGTGTACTTCGAGGTCGAGATGCCCGGGGGCGAGTACCCCGGAGACGAAGCCATCAGCGCGCAGGCGGACACCGACTGCACGGCGCAGTTCGCGACCTTCGTCGGGCTTTCCTACGAGGAGAGCTCGCTGAACTTCAGCTACCTCACTCCCACACAGCAGAGCTGGGATGGCGCCGATGACCGTCTCATCCAGTGCATCATCATCGACGATGCTGCGCAGACGACGGGCAGCCTCGCCGGCGCCGCTCGCTAGGACGCCCTGGTCTCTCTGCTCGACGGAGACCGTGCGACGAACGCCGGGCCCCTCGCTCCTGCGAGTGCCCGGCGTTCGTCGCGTCCGAGGCGGTCGTTCCGGTCAGGCGCGCACGAAGCGGGCGACCGTCTCGAAGTGGTGCGTGTTCGGGAAGAGGTCGTAGGCGCGCATCCAGTCGAGCGTGTAGCCGTGGCCGAGGAGGAGACCGGTGTCGCGGGCGAGCGCGACCGGGTCGCAGGCGACGTAGACGAGCTGAGCCGGCCCGAAGCCCGCGAGACGGTCGATGACGTCCTTGCCGGCGCCGGAGCGCGGCGGGTCGAGGATGACGCTTCCGCGGCGGATCCCGTCGCGGTCGAGGTGCGTCGCATCGCGCTCGAGGTTCGCGAGGTACTGGTCGACGCGTGCCGTGACGGCGCTCGCGCCGCGCCACTCCGCGAGGTTCGCGGTGGCGTGGCCGGTTGCAGCCGCGTTCGACTCGACGGTCTCGATGAAGGCCCCTGGTCCGGCTTCCTGCGCGAACGCCGCCGCGAGCAGGCCGACTCCGCCGTACAGGTCGAGGTTGACCGCCTCGGCGTCGACGAGGGCGGGATCGAGGGCGTCGGCGACGGCGTTCGAGAGCGTCTCGGCGGCGAGCCTGTGCACTTGCCAGAACCCGTCCTCGTCGACCCGGTACTCGCGCCCGTTGACGACCTCGGTGACCACGGCCGGCTTGCGTCCGTGGGCGCCGTCGAGGATGGTCCGCATGCGGGTGTCGAGCTCCGCGGGTGCCACGAGCTCGATGCGGCCGGAACCGGCGAGGCGTTGACCGAGCGGAGCGAGCTCCTCGATGTCGCCGTGCGCGAGCGGCAGGGTCTCGGTCTCGATGACGCGGTGCGAGCGTGCGGCGTACGGGCCGACGCGCCCTTCCTTGTCGACGTGGAGCGTGACGCGGGTGCGCCAGCGCGTTCCACCGTTCTCGTCGTCGCCGAGAAGGGGCTCGACGACACCCTGCCAGTCGTGGCCGGCGAAGCGCGCCATGGATTCTCGCAGGACCTGGGCCTTCAGCTCACGCTGTCGGGCCAGGCGGATGTGTCCGAGCTCGGCTCCCCCGGCGCGTTCCTCCGGCGTCCGCTCGATCCCGGCTTCCTGCCAGACGTGCGCCTGGCGGTCATCGGATGAACGGAGCACGTCGGTGGCGACGGCACGCGCGAAGGACTTCCGCACCTCGGTCACCCGAGCCTGTACGAGCTCGCCGGGCACGGCATCCGCGACGAACACGACTCTGCCCTGGTGACGGGCGACGAAGATGCCGCCGTGCGCGATGTCGCCGACCTCGAGCTCGATCACGTCTCCTGGAGTGATCTCCGCTGAAAGGTCTGGGGTCGTGCCGTCGTGGGTCATGCGCTCGAGCCTAGCCGTGCGCGCCCACCGAGCCTGGCGGCCTCGGTTCAGAGCCGCGTGAAGAGGCCGGGGTAGCTGAGCACGAAGCTCTGCTCGTCGGTCGCGATCTCGCGTTCGAACGAGCCGTCGGCCGCCTGGAAGAGGTAGCGGGTGCGGCTCAGGCGGCGGTACCGCTGACGGTCGAGGAACACGGCGAACGTCTCCGTGTCGATGTAGGCGACCTCGATCTCGCGTTCTTCGCCGACCTCGAGTCCCAGCCTGCGCATGGGAAGCGTGTTGGTGAGGGGAGTCGCCCGGATGTCCACGTCGAGCGCACCGCTGAGCTCGGGGGCTGGGCGGTCGCCGACGCGCCAGTCGCCGCGGCCGTTGGAGGTGACGGTGAGGTGCTCACCGGTCTTCGGGCGGCGCAGCGAGACGAGCCGCGTCCGCAGGACCGGGTCGGTCTCGAGCAGGTACTCGAGGTGTGGGCCCCCGCCCTCGCCCTGCTCGGCCGAGACCGGCGCGGAGATGCGCGAGTTCGCGGTGATCGCGCCGACCGCGTCCTCGACGACGCTCGCCGCCTCGACGTCACCGCTCGCCTCGGCGACCCACGCGAGTGCGGAGGGGGCCGAGACGGCTTCGACGCCCGGCGCATCCCACACCACAGACGAGCGGGAGAACCTGGTCTGCTTCGGCGCGCGGTACCTCGACTCGATGCGGGTCACCCGACGCCCTCCCCTTCGGAATCTGGGCGCTGGGCCGAACTGTGGAGCCTGATGAGCATGCGAGAGATCGTATGCAAACGGCCTTGGCGCACTCTGGCAGGAGGTCGCGCGTTGGCTGACCGCGCCCTGACCGTAGCGGCCCCACCGCCCCGGAAGGCCTGCTCCGCGCAGCGAGGGCACCGTCCCGGTACCCTCGCCTCATGCGCCTGTACCTCGCCTCGACGTCGCCCGCCCGCCTCATGCTGCTGCGCCAGGCGGGCATCGAGCCCGTCGTCATCCCGTCGAGCGTCGACGAGGACGCCGTGATCGAGGCGCGTCTCGCCGAGGGTCCTCTCGAACCGAGCGAGTACGTGCAGCTGCTCGCTCGGGCCAAGGCACTCGCGGTCGCGGATGCGCCTGACCCGCGAACCGGGGAGCCGCTCGACGGCCTCGTCCTCGGGGGCGACTCGATGTTCGAGATCGGCGGCCGGATGCTCGGCAAGCCCCACGAGCCGCACGTCGCGCGCGAGCGCTGGCTCGCGCAGCGGGGCCAGACGGGCACGCTGTGGTCTGGGCACTGGCTCGTCGACCGCCGTGGTGGCTCGGATGCTTCCGGGGACGGCGTCGGCAGCACCGCGAGCGCCAGCGTGACCTTCGCCGACGATCTCGACGACGTCGAGATCGACGCCTACGTCGCCTCGGGTGAGCCCCTGCACGTCGCCGGCGCGTTCACGATCGACTCGCTCGGGGCTCCCTTCATCGACCGCATCGAAGGCGACCCGTCGACGGTCGTGGGACTCTCGCTTCCCGCCCTGCGCCGACTCGTGCGCGGCTTCGGAGTGGGGTGGCCCGAGCTGTGGAACCGCGCCTGATGCGCCCCTCGGCGGCCTCAGCAGCAGGCCAGAAGCGGCGCCCGGCTACGAATTGAACACGGTGCCAGCTCGCATCTGGTGAATGCCGACGGTCGGGCGTAACGTCGCGATCCAGGCGTCAACGAGGACGCCTCGCGAGGGAGGTCCGACCATGCCCGCACATTCGTCAGGAGACTCGGGGCCAGCAGCCCAGATCGTCAGCCAGCTCGGCGGCGCGGGGAACATCGAGAACCTCACCCACTGCGCGACACGGCTGCGCTTCCAGCTGCACGACGCATCCGGTATCGACCAGGCCGCCGTCGAGGCGATCCCAGGCGTCATGGGGGTCGTGCCGCAATCGGGCGAGCGCTACCAGGTTGTCATCGGCGGTGGCGTGCAGAACGTCTACAACGACATCCAGGCGCTCCCCTCGATGGCGGGCGGTGGCTCCCCCGCCGACCCGGAAGACGCGGCCTCGATCAAGGCCGCGGCCCGCGCGAAGGGGCCGCGCGGCAAGTTCGCGTGGCTCGACAGCGTCTTCGAGTTCCTGTCCGACTCGTTCCGGCCGATCCTCGGCGCCTTGCTGGGTGCGTCCCTCTTCATCACGTTCATGGCGCTCATGAGCACGCTCGGCGTCATCCCCAACTGGGCCGACCCGCGCACCGACCTCCCGCCGTCGTGGCGCTTCCTCAACCTCTGCTGGCAGGCGGTCTTCGTCTTCCTGCCCCTGTACATCGCGTACAACGCGTCGAAGCGCGTGGGGGCCGACCCTTGGATCGGCTTCGCCATCATGGGCGTCGTCATGCTGCCCGGCTTCACGAAGCTCGCCGACGGCATCGACCCCATCGAGGTCTTCGGCTCCGAGGTCTCCGTCGTGCCGATCTTCGGCCTCCCGCTCACGGTCTTCGACTACAGCTCGCAGGTGTTCCCTCCGCTGCTGATGGCCGCGCTGCTCGGCCCCCTGTACAAGGGCCTCAAGAAGCTCATCCCCGAGGACCTCCACCTCATCTTCGTGCCCTTCCTGAGCATGCTGATCATGATCCCGCTCACGGCGTTCCTCATCGGCCCCATCGGCGTCTACACGGGCGCCGGCCTCGCCAACCTGCTCCGCGGCATCAACGACTTCTCGCCGCTCATCTTCGCCATCGTGATCCCGCTCGCCTACCCCTTCATGGTGCCGCTCGGCCTGCACTGGCCGATCAACGCGATCATGCTGCTCAACATCCAGACGCTCGGTTACGACTACATCCAGGGGCCGATGGGCGCATGGAACTTTGCGTGCTTCGGTGCGACCGCCGGCGTGCTGTACCTCTCCATCCGCGAGAAGGACACGCAGATGCGCCAGACCTCGACGGGCGCCCTCGCGGCCGGCCTGCTCGGCGGCATCTCAGAGCCGTCGCTGTACGGCATCCACCTGCGCTTCAAGCGCATCTACGGGCGGATGCTCGTGGGCTGTCTCGTCGGCGGGGTCATCATCGGCATCGGCGGCGGCGTGAAGACGAGCGCGTTCGTCTTCACGTCCCTGCTCACCATCCCGGCGTTCGACAACATCCCGCTCTACGCAGGCGCGGTCGGTGCCGCGTTCCTCGTCTCGATGTTCCTCGTCATCTTCTCCGGCTACCGCAGCCCCGAGCAGCAGGCGGCGTTCGAGGCGGCCCGGGTTCCGGTCGCCGACCTGGAGACGGCGAAGAAGGGAGAGAGCACGGAGGACGTGATCGCCGCCTCCGCCGCTCGAGAGCGCGAGTCGGCCCCGCGCACCGTCGAGGTCCTGTCACCGCTCGAGGGCGAGATCGTCCCGCTGTCGGAGGTCCCCGACGCCGTCTTCAGCCAGGGCATCATGGGCCCGGGCGCCGCTATCAGACCGAGCGGCACCGTCGTCTACGCTCCGGGAACGGGCACGGTCGCCGTCGCCCAGGCGACCGGGCACGCGTTCGGCCTGCAGCTCGACAACGGGCTCGAGGTGCTCATCCACGTCGGCATCGACACGGTCGAGCTCGATGGCAAGGGCTTCGACGTCAAGGTGAAGGCAGGCGACAAGGTCACGCCGGACACGGTGCTCGTCGAGTTCGACCGCGACATCGTGGAGGCCGCGGGCTTCTCGCTCATCACGCCCGTCATCGTGCTGAACGCGGGGTCGTTCGCGTCGGTCGAGGCGGTCGGGCTCGGCAGCGGCAAGGTCGGCACGCCGATCCTCGAGGCGGTGACGAAGGCGCCCGCGCCCAGCGAGGTGTAGCTGGCTTCTGCGGGGCGACCGGTTTCGGCGGCTGAGCGCGACCAGGCGTCCCCGCGTCGCGTCAGCGGACCGCGTCAGCGGATGCGTCAGCGGATGCGTCGTGGAGGAGATCGTCGAGCTCGCGAACCCGCACGGTGGGCATGGGTCGCGCCGACTGCGCTCCAGCGAGCCGGATGCGCGCCTCGATGTCGGAGTTCTGGGCGCCCCGTTCCTCGATCGAGACCTGATTCGAGCTGCCGAGGGCGCCGCGGACGAGCACCAGCTGCGCCCCGACTGGCCAGCGGTCTGCAGGCTCGCCGTCGCCGCGACCGGCCCGGTTGCGCGCGGCCGCGCCGTCGAGCTTGTGGAGGAGGCGACCCGCGACCTGCTCGGCACTCCCCTCGCCGATCTCGCCGAGCAGCACCCCGAAGTGCGTGACCTCGCCGAGGTTCAGCTCGATGCTCTCGCGCACCTCGGCCAGCGCCTCGGAGGTCGTCGCCGTGAGCTCGACGGGCATGACCGCGTCGGCGTAGTCGTCGACGAGCAGCGCGAACGGCGCGACGTCGCGGCCCACGATCGCGACCGTGCTGCCGCCACGGAGCAGGGCGTCGGCAAGCCGCCGGTCTGCTCCATCCTCGCCACCTGCGATGCACCAGATCTGATCGGTCATGGTCGACTCCGTCCCTGTCCCGGCATCCGCTCTGGTGCCCACCTCGAACTATACTTAGACACATCCTCACTATTAGTGAGAAGCTCGACGATCTCAGGGGGTTCACATGGAGCAGGGCGAATCGCGCGAAGCACTCCTCACCCAGCTGAATGACGTCAGGAACGAACTCACCAGGGGCCTCGCCGCGAGGCACATGGCCCCGTTCCTCGAGCTCGACATCACCGCCCAGCAGCTGAAGACCGTCTTCCTCGTGACCACCGGCACGGTCACGACCGTCTCGCAGGCCGCCGAACACCTCGGCGTCGCGGTGCCGACCGCATCCGCCAGCATCGACAAGCTCGTCGAGCACGGGCTCGTGACCCGCACGGAGGGGAAGCCCGACCGGCGCATCCGCCACCTCACGGCGACCCGCAAGGCCATCCGGCTCCACGAGCGCTTCCTCGGACTCCGGACCGACACCGACGAGTTCGCCGCGCACCTGAGCGACGAGGAGCTGCAGGGGCTCGTCATCGGGTTCCAGGGCATCCGCCGAGTGCTGCGTCAGCTCACCGAGGGCAGCTGAGCCCTCAGGAGGCGAACGACCGCCAGAACAGCTCGAGCGCGCGCCGAACGACGGCCTCGCGCTCGACGAAGGGCGTGCGCGGCAGAACGCCGGCGAGCATCGAGAGCAGCAGGAGCAGGTCGTCCGCGCTGATCTCCCGGTCGACCCGACCGCTCGCCCATTCGCGCTCGAGAACGTCGCCGAGCACCGCGAGCATCCGGTCTCGAACACTCGCCCCCTGCGCGTCGGCGGTGTCGGTCAGGGTGAGCTGGATGAGTCCGACCGACACGAGCATCTGCCGGGCGATGAGCTCGAGCAGCCCTGCCAGATCAGCCTCGGGCGAGGCTGCGAGGTCTTCGAGCTCGACGATGGCGTCGCCGAACACCGCGAGCGCAAGCGACGCCCGATCCGGGAAATGCCGGTAGAGACTGCCCTGGCCGACGCCAGCGCGCTTGGCGACGGCGCTGAGCGGGGCATCCACTCCCCCCTCGCCGAAGACCTCCCGCGCGGCCGCGATGAGGGCACGTCGGTTCTCGGGGCCAGCACTTGGCCCTCGGTTGGCTTTCGCTGGAGTCGACACCGGGATAGCATAATCCGGACAGTGTTGTCCGGTTCGTTCGATCCGACACTGTCGCCACCCCAGCCCACGCTCGCCGCGAGCGCGGGCTCGGCGGACCGAGCAGAAAGCTGGCACCACCATGACCTCGAGCGCACACCCCCTCACCGGCGACACCACGATCGGCGAATGGCTCACCGACCCGACGGGAGGCGTCGTCATCCGCGAGATCCTCGCCCAGGGCGGCCAGGACGCATCCTCCCTCACCCCCGTCGCGGGCCTCCCCCTGTCGCAGCTCGTCGAGCTGAGCCAGGGAAAGTTCCCCCAGGAGATGGTGGATGCGATGATCGCGCGAGCGAACAGCGGCGAGGTCACCCCAGCGCAGCCCGGCGAGTTCGGCCCCGCCGTCGACCACGACGCCCCTCGCGCGCCGCGGGCGGCGGCCTGGGTTGAAGCCACCACGGGCGGCCGCTTCGACGGCAAGACCGTCATCGTCACGGGCGCCGGCTCCGGCATCGGCAAGGCGACCGCTTCGCGCATCGCGCGCGAAGGCGGGCGCGTCATCGCCGTCGACGTCTCCGCAGAGCGCCTCGCCGCGCTCGTCAGCGAGCACGACGGCGCCGACATCGTCACCCTCACCGCCGACATCACCGACGACACCGGTGTCGCTCGGATCCTCGAGGCGGCCGGCTCCCGCATCGACGGCCTCGCGAACATCGCCGGCATCATGGACAACATGACACCGGTCGGCGAGGTCAGCGATGAGGTCTGGAACCGCGTCTTCGCCGTCAACGTGACCGGCACGATGAAGCTCATGCGCGCCGTCGTGCCCGCGATGCTCGCCGTCGGCACGGGCGCGATCGTCAACGTCGCCTCCGAGGCCGCACTCCGCGGGTCGGCCGCAGGCGCCGCCTACACCGCGTCGAAGCACGCCGTCGCCGGGCTCACCAAGTCGAGTGCGTTCATGTACGGCCCGAGTGGACTCCGCATCAACGCCGTCGCCCCGGGACCCGTCGCCACCAACATCGAGGCCCGCTTCGACTCCGAGCTCGGCGGGCAGCGCGTCCGTCAGGCGATGGCGCTGCTGCCGACGCCGACCACGGGAACCGCGCTCGCCGCCTCCATCACGTTCCTGCTCAGCGACGACGGCGTCAACATCAACGGCGTCATCCTCCCCTCCGACGGAGGCTGGTCCGCCGCGTAGGCTTCCCCCATGAGCAAACCCGTCACGCGCACACGCAAGTTCTTCTGGATCGGCCTCGTCGTGATCGCGTTGATCTTCATCGGCTCCGGCGTCTACGAGATGCTCGCATAGGGTCCGCGCCGGTTCCGGCCCTCACCCGGGCCTTGGCCACCCTCGTCAGCCCCACCACCCTGCCGACCCCTCTGTGTTCTCCGGATGGCTTCCTCGCTTCCGGATGGGAAAGAACCCATCCGGAAGCGAGGAAGCCACCTCGAGACCGCGCGCGGCCGGCGCGCGATTGCTCGGGACACAACGGAAACGGCCGGGCGCCTCCGCACAGCAGCGGATGCACCCGGCCGAGCCGGATCACGAGATGCGCCCGATCAGGGGCCCGGACCTAGGACGTGAGCTGACTCTGCTCGGCATCCAGGTCGCTGACGGCCTGCTCGAACTGCGAGTTGTAGAGCCTCGCGTACGCGCCGCCCTGCTTCACGAGCTCATCGTGCGTCCCCTGCTCGACGATGGAGCCGTGCTCCATGACGAGGATCAGGTCGGCGTCGCGGATCGTCGAGAGACGGTGCGCGATGACGAAGCTCGTGCGGCCCTGGCGAAGCGCCGCCATCGCCTGCTGCAGGAGCAGCTCCGTGCGCGTGTCGACCGAGCTCGTGGCCTCATCCAGGATGAGGACCTGCGGGTCGGAGACGAAGGCGCGCGCGATGGTGATGAGCTGGCGCTCGCCGGCGGAGACGTTCGACGCGTCCTCGTCGAGCACCGTGTCGTACCCCTCAGGCAGTGAGTGCACGAAGCGGTCGACGTAGCAGGCGGTCGCAGCGGCGAGCACCTCCTCGTCGGTCGCGTCCTGACGCCCGTAGCGGATGTTCTCGCGGATGGACCCCGCGAACAGCCACGGATCCTGCAGCACCATGCCGGTTCGACTGCGGACGTCCTCGCGCCTGAGCTCGGCGATGTCCTGCCCGTCGAGCAGGATGCGCCCGCCGTCGAGCTCGTAGAAGCGCATGATGAGGTTCACGAGGGTCGACTTGCCGGCACCGGTCGGCCCGACGATCGCGACCGTCTGGCCTGGCTCGACCGAGAAGTTGAGGTTCTCGATGAGCTTCTGCTCCGGCGTGTACGAGAAGGTGACGTCGTCGAAGACGATCTCGCCCGCACCGTTCGCCGGCTTGGGCGCGTCGCTCGCGTCGGGCTCCTGCTCGTCCTCGTCGAGCAGCTCGAACACGCGCTCGGCCGAGGCCGTACCCGACTGCAGCACGGCAGCCATCCCGCCGAGCTCGGCGAGCGGCTGCGTGAACTGCTGCGAGTACTGGATGAACGCCTGCACGTCGCCGAGGCGCAGGTTGCCGCCCGCGACCATGAGGCCACCGAGCACCGCGATGCCCACGTAGGACAGGTTTCCGATGAACATCATCGCCGGCATCATGACGCCCGCCCAGAACTGGGCCTTGAAGGCCGCCTGGAAGAGCTGCTCGTTGTCGACCTGGAACTGCTCGCGTGCATCCTTCTCGCGGCCGAACACGCGAACGAGGGCGTGACCGGAGAACGACTCCTCGACGCGCGCGTTGAGGCGTCCCGTCTTCTTCCACTGCTCGGCGAAGTTCCGCTGCGACTTCGGTCCGATGACGCCGAAGATGACGCCCATGAGCGGCAGGGTGACGAGCGCGACGAGCGCGAGCTGCCAGGAGATGGAGAACATCATGACGAGCACTCCGACGACCGTCAGAACGCTCGTGACGACCTGCGACAGCGACTGCTGCATCGTCTGCGTGATGTTGTCGATATCGTTCGTGACGCGGCTCAGCAGCTCGCCGCGCTGCACGCGGTCGAAGTAGCTCAACGGCAGCGCGTTGATCTTGCGCTCGACGTCCTCGCGCAGCTTGTACATCGCCTTCATCATGATGATATTGATGACGTACCCCTGCAGCCACATGAGCAGCGCCGAGAACACGTAGAGCGCGAGCACCGACAGGAGCACCATGCCGAGGCGCTCGAAGTCGACTCCCTCGCCAGGCGTGATGTCCATGGCGGCGACCATGTCGGCGAACTGCGTCTGGCCGGAGTCGCGGAGCCCCGCGACGACCTGGTCCTTGGAGGCGCCCGCCGGCAGCTGGCTGGAGACGACGCCCTCGAAGATGAGGTTGGTCGCCTGCCCGAGCACTCGTGGCGCGATGACGGAGAGCACGACGCCGACGGCGCCGAGGAACGACACGATGATGAGCGCGGCGCGGTAGGGCCGGAGCCTGCCGAGCAGCCTGCCGAAGCTCTGCCCGAAGTTCTTCGCCTTGCCGGGAGCGACGCTGTCCCAGTCGCCGGACGACTGCCTCGCCTGCTCGGCGAGCTCCAGCTCGAGCTGCTCCTCCTCGGTCAGGACCTTCTCGACGACCTCCTTCGGCCTGCGCTTGCCCCGACGGGCGCCCTTGGCGTCCTGGTTCTGGTCGTCTGCGTCACGGCTCATGACTGCGCCTCCACTGCGAGCTGGGAATCCACGATCTCCTTGTACGTCGTGCAGCTCTCGAGCAGCTCGTCGTGCGTTCCGAGGCCGACCATGCGGCCGTCGTCGAGGACGACGATGCGGTCGGCGTCGACGATCGTCGAGATGCGCTGCGCGACCACGATCTTGGTCACGCCGGGCAGCTGCTCCCACAGCGCCCGCCGCAGCCTGGCGTCGGTCGTGAGATCGAGCGCGGAGAAGGAGTCGTCGAAGACGAACACCTGCGGTTCGTGCACGATCGCGCGCGCGATCGCGAGCCGCTGGCGCTGCCCGCCGGAGACGTTCGTGCCGCCCTGCGCGATGCGCGCTTCAAGCTGCTTGTCCTTCTCCTGCACGAAGGCCGTGGCCTGCGCGATCTCGAGGGCCTTCCAGAGGTCGTCGTCGGTCGCGGCCTCACGGCCGTAGCGCAGGTTCGAGGCGATCGTTCCGGTGAAGAGGAACGGACGCTGCGGGACCAGGCCGATGCCGTCCCACAGCAGCTCGGCGTCGGCCTCGCGGACGTCGACGCCGTTGACGCGCACGGAACCGCCCGTCGCGTCGAAGAGACGAGGGATGAGCGAGACGAGCGTCGTCTTGCCCGCTCCCGTGGAGCCGACGACGGCGACCGTCTCACCGGGGGCGGCGCGGAAGGAGATGCCCGTGAGCACCGGCTCCTCTGCACCCGGGTACGTGAACTCGACGTCGTCGAACTCGATGACGCCCGGCTCCGGGAAGTCAGAGACGGGGTCGGCCGGCATGATGAGCGTCGACTCGGTGTCGAGCACCTCGGAGATGCGGTCGGCGCTGACGGCCGCGCGCGGGATCATGATCGTCATGAAGCTCGCCATGAGCACGCCCATCAGGATCTGCATGACGTAGGCCATGAACGCGAAGAGCGTCCCGATCTCGACCGTGCCCTGGTCGACCTGGATTCCGCCGAACCAGATGACGCCGACGACGGTGATGTTCAGCACGAGCATCGCGAGCGGGAAGAGCGTGACGAAGAGATCGCCGACTCGCTTGCCGAGGAGGAAGAGGTCGTTGTTCGCGACCTCGAACCGCTGCTCCTCGATCGGCTCGCGCACGAACGCGCGCACGACGCGCACACCGGTGAGCTGCTCGCGCAGGATCCGGTTGATGTTGTCGAGCTTCACCTGGAACTGGCGGAACAGCGGCACCATCCGGCTGATGATGATGCCGACCAGCAGGAGCAGCACGGGGGCCGCGACGCCGATGATCCAGGAGAGGCCCACATCCTGCTGCAGGGCCATGATGATGCCGCCGATCGCGAGCATGGGAGCCGAGACGAGCATGGTGGAGCCCATCATGGCGAGCATCTGCACCTGCTGCACGTCGTTCGTGTTGCGCGTGATGAGCGAGCCCGCCCCGAAGCGCGAGACCTCGCGCTCGGAGAAGCCGCTCACTCGCGCGAAGACGTCGGCGCGGATGTCACGGCCGAGCGCCATGGCGGCGCGCGCGGCGAAGACGGTCGCGATGATCGAGCACGTGATCTGCCCGAGCGAGATCGCGAGCATGACGGCGCCCGTCGACCAGATGTAGTCGGTGTCGGCGTTGGCGACGCCCTTGTCGATGATGTCGGCGTTGAGTCGCGGCAGGTACAGCGACGCGAGCGCTTGAAGGAATTGGAAGACCAGCACGCCCGCGAGGAGCGGCCAGTACTTCCTGAGATAGCGGGCGAGGAGCTTACCGAGCATCGATTCTCCGGAACGACGAGGCGTCTCGCATTGCGCATCCGCTAGCGTGGTGGATGCGCGTCGCTGGGGACGCGGAGTGGACGGCAATTCGGCGGGCCCGGACTGGACCTGGCACACCGGACCATTGCTGGTCGTGCAGTCATTGCTGACCGACTGGCAGGACGAACTGAGCGAAAGCTCAGCCCTGTAGCTAAACACGACGTAATACATGACGCAACACCCTTCCCACTCCGTGGGAATGTGCAACGCGGCCAATGTCGCCCAACTGCCACACGCTCGGCGTGGTGAGAACCTCCAACCGAGCGCATCTGACAACCTTCTCCCGATAAGTTTGTCGAATCGAGCCAAATCCGGCCGCACCGACCTCAATAGGCTTAGGAACCATGTCGCGAATCTCGAAGCTCCTCATCGCCAACCGTGGCGAAATCGCCGTACGCATCGCACGAGCGGCTCGAGACGCGGGTATCACCTCCGTCGCCGTGTACGCAGACCAGGACCGTGACGCACCCCACGTCCGCCTCGCCGATGAGGCGTACGCGCTGCGAGGCGCCACGAGCGCCGAGACGTACCTCGTGATCGACAAGCTGCTCTCCATCGCCCGCCGCTCCGGCGCCGACGCCGTGCACCCGGGATACGGCTTCCTCGCCGAGAACGCCGAGTTCGCACGCGCCGTCATCCGCCAGGGACTCACCTGGATCGGCCCGTCCCCCGAGGCCATCGAGGCGCTCGGCGACAAGGTCACGGCGCGCCACGTCGCCGAGAAGGTCGGCGCACCGCTGGCCCCGGGCACGCTCAACCCCGTCGAAGGCCCGAGCGAGGTCCTCGACTTCATCGACATCCACGGACTGCCGGTCGCCATCAAGGCCGCGTTCGGCGGCGGCGGGCGCGGGCTCAAGGTCGCACGCGAGCGCGAAGAGGTCGCCGAGCTGTTCGAGTCCGCAACCCGCGAGGCCATCACCGCGTTCGGACGCGGCGAGTGCTTCGTCGAGAAGTACCTCGACAAGCCCCGCCACGTCGAAACGCAGTGCCTCGCCGACTCCCACGGCAACGTCGTCGTCGTCTCCACGCGCGACTGCTCGCTGCAGCGACGCCACCAGAAGCTCGTCGAGGAGGCGCCAGCGCCCTTCATCACCGCCGAGCAGGAAGCCGAGATGCGTCGCGCATCCAAGGCGATCCTCAAGGAGGTCGGCTACGTCGGCGCTGGAACCTGCGAGTTCCTGCTCGCCGCCGACGGCACGGTCGCGTTCCTCGAGGTCAACACGCGCCTCCAGGTCGAGCACCCGGTCTCCGAGGAGGTCACCGGCATCGACCTCGTCCGCGAGCAGTTCCGCATCGCCCAGGGTGAAGCGCTCGGCTACGACGACCCGACGGTCACCGGCCACTCGTTCGAGTTCCGCATCAACGGCGAGGACCCGGGCCGCGGATTCTTCCCAGCCCCTGGCACCGTCACGACCTTCCGCGTTCCTGGAGGCCCCGGCGTGCGCGTCGACTCCGGCGTCCGCGAGGGCGACGTCGTCTCCGGCGCCTTCGACTCACTGCTCGCGAAGCTCATCGTCACGGGCGCCACGCGCGAGGAGGCGCTCGAGCGCTCCCGCCGCGCCCTCGAGGACTTCGAGCTGAACGGCATGCCGACCGTCCTGCCCTTCCATCGCTCCGTCGTCCGCGACCCCGCCTTCACCGCCGAGAACGGCGAGTTCGGGGTCTACACGAGCTGGATCGAGACCGAATACAGCAACACGATCGAGCCGTGGGGTGGCGAGGCCGGCGATGTCAACGAGCCGATCGCGCGCCGCAACGTGGTCGTCGAGGTCAACGACAAGCGCCTCGAGGTGTCCCTCCCCGAGCGCCTGCTCGCCGCCACCGGTGTCGGCCACGGCGGTGCGGGTCGGACCATGGCGGGACACGCCCCGAAGCGTCGCTCCCACACCAACGTCGAGACCCACTCGAGCGGTGACGTCGTCGCCCCCATGCAGGCGACGATCGTGAAGTTCGCCGTCGAGGAGGGGCAGAAGGTCGTCAAGGGCGACCTCCTCGTCGTCCTCGAGGCCATGAAGATGGAGCAGCCCATCCAGGCTCCCCGCGACGGCATCGTCGCATCCATCTCCGGTGCCGCCGGCGAGACGGTCTCGAGCGGCACGAAGCTGCTCGAACTCGCCGACGCCGAGTAGCCTCGGTAGGTGATCGACGCCTCCCTCCTGACCTCCACGCTGCTCTCGTCGCCCCTCGACGCCGCGCTCACGACGAACGACGCGAGCTGGCTCGAGTCGTTCACGGGGCTCGAGGGATTCAACGGCTGGCTGCTCGCGCTCGTCATCGCGGGCGGCTTCGCGGCCGGCTGGGTTGACGCGGTCGTCGGCGGCGGCGGACTCATCCAGCTCACGATGCTCCTCACGCTGCCCGGCGTCACCCCCGTGCAAGCACTCGCGACCAACAAGTTCGGCAGCATCGCCGGCACCGCGACCAGCTCCATCACCTACTTCCGACGCGTCAAACCCGACCTGCGCACCGCGCTGCCCATGGCCGCCATCGCGCTCTTCGGCGCCTACGGCGGCGCGATCCTCGCCTCCAGCATCCCCGCCGCAGCCTTCAAGCCCATCATCGCCATCGCGATCCTCGGCATCGGCATCTTCACCGCCTTCAAACCGAGCGTCGGGCAGCTCGACAAACTCAAGTACGAGGGACGCAAGCACCACGTCATCGCGGGCCTCATCGGCTTCGCGATCGGCGTCTACGACGGCCTCCTCGGGCCAGGGACCGGGTCCTTCCTCGTCATCGCCCTCGTGTCCCTGCTCGGCTACTCGTTCCTGCAGGCCAGCGCGAAAGCCAAGATCGTGAACCTCGGCACCAACCTCGGCGCGCTCCTCTTCTTCGCCCCACAGGGCTACGTGCCCTGGGGGCTCGGTGCCGTGCTCGCCGTCGCCAACGTCGCCGGCGGCTACCTCGGCGCCCGCACCGCCATCCGCGGCGGGAGCAAGCTCATCCGCTGGGTCTTCCTCATCGTCGTCAGCGTGCTCTTCATCAAGCTCGCCATCGACATCTGGAACGAGTACGTCGCGAGCTGACCGCTCTCACGGCGCGGAACGCCGCCAGGCGCCGTTCCAGCACCGAGAAAGCCGAGCTAGGGAGTGTCTGACAGTGGATCGCCGCAGCGAGCGCAGCCTGGTCGTGTGAGCTGCAAGGCGGAGAACGAAGCCCAATGCGGAGCATTGCGCGAGTTCTCCAACGCAGCAGATCGCGCGACCAGGACGAGCGGAGTCGGCGAGGCATTGTCAGACACGAGCTAGGCCTTCGTCTGCTCCTCGTACGGCATGTGCATGGCACGGGCGGCATCCGAGATGCTGCTCGCGAGCGACGGGTAGACCGCCCAGGCACGCGCGACCTGGTCGACCGTGAGGCGCTGTTCGATGGCGATCGACAGCGGCAGCACGAGCTCCGAGGCACGAGGTGCGACGATCACGCCGCCGATGACGGTGCCCAGGTCGTTGCCGGCGATGAGCTTCACGAAGCCGTCGCGCACGCCCTGCATCTTGGCACGCGGGTTCTCGCCGAGCGGCAGCTTGTAGACGCGACCCTCGCGGGTGCCGTCCTCGATGGAACGCTGCTGCCAGCCGACCGTCGCGATCTCCGGGTACGTGAAGATGTTCGAGGCGACATTGCGCAGGTTGATGGGCCGCACCTCGTCGCCGAGCGCGTGGAACACCGCCGTGCGCCCCTGCGTGGAGGCGACGGATGCGAGCGGGAAGAACTCCGTGCAGTCGCCGGCCGCGTAGATGTTCGGCACCGAGGTGCGCGCGACGCGGTTGACGCGGATGTGCCCGGACGGCGAGACCTCGACACCGGCCTCCTCGAGCCCGATGCCGGAGGTGTTCGGGATCGAGCCGACCGCGATGAGGCAGTGCGAGCCACGCACCTCGCGCCCGTCGTCGAGCGTCGCCACGACCTCGTTGCCGTCGCGGACCACGGTCGCCGCACGGGACTTCGACAGCACGGTCATGCCGCCGCGCTTGAACACATCCTCGATGACATCCGCCGCGTCCGCGTCCTCGTTCGGGAGCACGCGGTCGCGGCTCGAGACGAGCGTGACCTTCGAGCCGAGCGCCGAGTAGGCCGACGCGAACTCGGCCCCGGTCACGCCAGAGCCGACGACGATGAGGTGGCTCGGCATCTCCTTGAGGTTGTAGAGCTGGGTCCAGGTGAGGATGCGCTCCCCGTCGGGCTTGCACGAGTCGAGCGTGCGAGGACGAGCACCGACCGAGATCACCGCCGAGTCGAACTCGATGCGGTCGAAGTCCTGCCCACCCGAGCCGGTGCCGACCGTGACGGCCGAGTTGCCGTCGAGCTTGCCCTCGCCCTGGATGACGTTGACCCCGGCAGCCTCGAGCGTGCGCTGCATGTCGTCCGACTGGTTCTGCGCGAGGCGCAGCAGCCGCTTGTTCAGCTTCGAGAGATTCACCGCGACCTCGGGCTTCAGCGGCTTCCCCGTGTCGCCTTTCGCGAAGAACTGCACGCCGAGCTCGCCGGACTCGCGGATCGCCGTCGCCGCCTCTGCGCTGGCGATGAGGGTCTTGGAGGGAACCACGTCGGTGAGGACGGCGGAGCCGCCGACGCCGACGCGTTCGATGAGGGTGACTTCTGCGCCGAGGCGGGCGGCCGAGAGCGCGGCTTCGTACCCGCCTGGCCCCCCGCCGACGACGACGATGCGGTGCTTGCGATCAAAGGGCGTGGCCATACCCGCTATTGTCCTCCTCCCGCATGAACCCGCCAAACCGGAGAGGTTTCCGCGCCGTTCCGAGACGGGGCGGGACATCATCCGCCTGTGCTCCACGCAGGTCCCGCCCCGGTCGCTACGCTGGGGTGCATGTCAACGCACGAGTCAGAGTCGATCGACGATCCAGCCACCTCACCCTTCGAGTTCGCGCAGGCAGCTGCCGCGGTCATCGCCGAGAAGACGGGTGTCGAACGCCACGACATCGCGCTCACGCTCGGCAGCGGATGGGGGCAGACGGCCGAGCTGCTCGGCGAGACGATCGCGACCATCCCAGCCGACGAGGTGCCCGGATTCGCGAAGTCCGACATCCCAGGCCACTCCGGGACGCTGCGCTCGATTCGCCTCGCGAACGGCAAGCACGCACTGGTCATCGCAGCGCGCACGCACTACTACGAGGGCAAGGGCGTGCGCCGCGTCGTGCACTCCGTGCGCACCGCCGCGGCGGCCGGCGCCTCGGTCATGATCCTCACCAACGGCGCTGGCGGCGTGCGCCCCGAGTGGGGCCCTGGCACGCCCGTGCTGATCTCGGACCACATCAACCTCACGGCCGACTCGCCCCTCGAGGGAGCGACCTTCATCGACCTCACCGACCTGTACTCGGCACGCCTGCGCGAGCTCGCGCTGACAGTGCGCGACCTCGACGAAGGCGTGTACGTCCAGTTCCGCGGCCCGCACTACGAGACCCCCGCCGAGGTCAGGATGGCGCGCACGATCGGCGGCGACATCGTCGGCATGTCGACGGCGCTCGAAGCCATCGCGGCTCGCGAGGCCGGCATGGAGGTGCTCGGCATGTCACTCATCACGAACCCGGCGGCCGGCGTCTCGCCCAACCCGCTGAGCCACGCGGAGGTCCTCGAGGCAGGCAAGGCGGCGGAAGCCGATCTCGCCGAGCTGCTCTCCCAGATCGTGGTCAAGCTCTGATGAGCGGCATCGCACGGTCACTGCAGGTCGCGCTCCGGCACAACGCGATGTCCTGGCTCGAGCAGGACCCCGACGAGGTGACGCGCGCCGAGCTGCAGCAGCTGCTCGACGCCGCCGGCGACGTGTCGCCCGAGCTCGCCATCATCGAAGACGCTGACACCAGCGAGCGCGCCGCGGCCTGGCGCGAGCTGCAGGACCGCTTCTGCGCCCGCCTCGCGTTCGGAACCGCCGGCCTCCGCGGCCGCCTCGGCGCTGGCCCGAACCGCATGAACCGGGTCCTCGTCGCCCAAGCCGCTCGAGGCTTCGCCGACTTCCTGCTCGCGCGAGAGGAGTCCCCGTCGATCGTCATCGGCTACGACGCCCGCAACAACTCGCAGCGCTTCGCGCAGGACACTGCGGAGATCATGCAGGCCGCGGGCGTCGCCGCCACGATCCTGCCGAGGCAGCTCCCGACGCCCGTGCTCGCCTTCGCCGTCCGCCGACTCGGCGCATCCGCTGGCGTCATGGTCACCGCCTCGCACAACCCGAAGTGGGACAACGGCTACAAGGTGTACCTCGGCGGGGCCGACGACGGCTCGCAGATCGTCGCGCCCGTCGATGCCGAGATCGCCGAGGCGATCGGCAAGGTCGCGGCCGGCCGGAAGGTGCCGGAGCTCCCGCGATCCGCGGCGTACGCGACGGCCGACGAGTCCATCGTCACCGACTATGTGTCCGCGACCGCGGCCCTCCTGCGCGGAACGCCGAGCGACGTGCGCTTCGTCTACACGCCCCTGCACGGTGTCGGCTGGGAGACGTTCCGCGCTGTCGTCGCAGAGCTCGGCATCGCCGAGCCGGTCGTCGTCGCGCAGCAGGTCGAGCCGGACGGCGCGTTCCCGACGCTCGATTTCCCGAACCCCGAGGAGCCGGGCGCACTCGACCTCGCCTACGAGACGGCGGATGCTGCGGGAATCGACCTCGTCATCGCGCACGATCCCGACGCCGACCGACTCGCCGTCGCCGTCAAGGGCGCGTCCGGCTGGCGGCGCTTCGGCGGCAACGACATCGGGAAGATCCTCGGCTGGCGCGCCGCAGAGCAGGCGAAGGCCGACGGCGTGCACGGCACGCTCGCGACCTCCGTCGTCTCCGCCCCAGCCCTCGGGCGCATCGCCCACGAGTACGGGCTCGACTACGCCGAGACGCCCACGGGATTCAAGTGGATCTCCCGCGCCCCGAACATCCTCTACGGCTACGAGGAGGCTCTCGGCTACCTCGTCAACCCGGAGACGGTGCACGACAAGGACGGCATCTCCGCGTCGGTCGCGATCCTCGAGCTCATCATGGGGCTCCAGGCCGAGGGGCGCACGCTCATCGACCACGACGACGCCTTCGCCGAGCGCTTCGGCACGTTCGTGTCGACGCAGGTCTCGGTGCGCTTCGACGACATCGCCCAGATCCCCCGCGTAATGGCGGTCCTGCGCGGCCACACGCCCACCGAGGTCGGCGGCGTCGCAGTGCTCGAGACCGGCGACCTGTCCGGCGACGAGGTGCCCATCGACCTGCTGCGCTACCAGCTCGCCGACGGCACACGCGTCATGGTTCGGCCCTCGGGCACGGAGCCGAAGATCAAGGTGTACGTCGACGCATCCAGCGAGGACGGCACACCAGCCGAGCGCGCGGCAGAAGCCGAGGCGAAGGCAGCCAGGGCCGGCGAGGCCCTGCGGGTCACCCTCACCACCGCGTAGCCGAAGGACTCCACACGAGAGCCTCTCCTGACGGACCAGGGTCCGCTCAGGGGAGGCTCTCGTCGCAGCACCACGTTCCGCGCTGGCTTCGCGCTGCACCCCGGCTTCGCGATCTGCCAAGGTTTCGGGATGGCTTTCACGCCTCGCGATGGCTTGCAACCCATCCGCAAGCGCCGAACCCATCCCGAGACAGACGAGCGGCAGACGTTCCTGTCTCGGGATGACTTCCTCGCCCGCTTCGCGATCACCCCGGCCACGCGATCCACGCCCGCTTCAGGATCCACCCCGACTTCGGGATGGCTTGCACGCCTCGCGCTGGCTTGCAACCCATCCGCAAACGCCAAACCCACCCCGAAACAGACGAGCGGCAGACGTTCCTGTCTCGGGATGGCTTCCTCGCCCGCTTCGCGATCACCCCGGCCTCGCGATCCACGCCCGCTTCGCGATCACCCCGGCCTCGCGATCCACGCCCGCTTCAGGATCCACCCCCGACCTCGGGATGGCTTGCACGCCTCGCGATGGCTTGCAAGCCATCCGCAAGCGCCAAACCCACCCCGAAACAGACGAGTGGCAGACGTTCCTGTCTCGGGATGGCTTCCTCGCCCGCTTCGCGATCACCCCGGTCTCGCGATCCACGCCCGCTTCGCGATCACCCCGGCCACGCAATCCACGCCCGCTTCAGGATCCACCCCCGGCTTCGGGATGGCTTGCACGCCTCGCGATGGCTTGCAAGCCATCCGCAAGCGCCAAACCCATCGCGAAACAGACGAGCGGCAGACGTTCCTGTCGCGGGATGGCTTCCTCGCCCGCTTCGCGATCACCCCGGCCACGCGATCCGCGCCCGCTTCGCGATCCACCCCGGCCACGCGATCCACGCCCGCTTCGCGATGCACCAAGGTTTCGGGATGGCATGCACGCCTCGCGATGGCTTGCAAGCCATCCGCAAGCGCCAAACCCATCGCGAGACGGCAGACGAGGTCGCCCGGCGCGTCAGCCGGCGTGGGCGAGCTCGCGCTGCAGGAGGGAGCGCTTGACGTCGATACCCCACGCGAATCCGCCGAGCGTGCCGTCCGAGCGCAGTACCCGGTGGCAGGGCACGAAGAGCGCAGGCGCGTTGCTGGCGCAGATGCTCGCTGCCGCGCGCACGGCCGTCGGCCGGCCGAGAGCCGTCGCGAACTCCGTGTAGGTGAGCGGATGCCCTGCCTCGATGGCCCGCAGACCGAGCCACCCCTGCATCCGGAACGTCGCGCCGAACTGGGCGACGAGCACATCGTCGATGGCGCGGAGATCACCGTCGTAGTACGCACGCACGGCATCGGAGGCGGCAGTGCGACCCCGCGCGACGGCGTTCGGCCTGGCCTGCGCCGTGATGCGCTCCAGGACACGCTGCTCGTCGTCGCTCCAGCCGGAGGAGAGCACCGCCCCGTCACGGTCGCGGGCGATGATCGTGAACGGCCCGTCCGGGGTGTCGAGCGTCTCGATGACGGCCCGAGCTTCACTGCTGGTCTGCGTGCTCATGCTGGTGTCTCCGTGGTGGTGGGCGGTGTCTGCGCGGTGGCGCGGATCTTGGTGCCGGGTCGCGCCCTGGGTGGGACAGCTCCCCAGAGGTGGAGGGACAGGTAGCTTCGCCACGGCCTGAACTGCTCCGCGACGTCCGTGAGGGCTCTGGGCTCAGGTGGAAGGCCGAGCGCTCTGGCTCCGCTTCGCAGGGCGACGTCTCCCGTGAGCAGCACGTCTGGGTTGCCAAGCACCCGCATGCTCACGTAGCCGGCCGTCCAGTCGCCGATGCCCTTGAACGCCGTCAGCGCCTCGTGCTGCTCGGCGATGTCGTCACCCGGCGAGAGCCGCAGTCGGCCGTCCGCGATCGCCTCGGCGACGCGTGTGATGGTCGCCGACCGTGCCCTGGGGCCGGCGAAGGACTCCTCGCCGAGCTCCGCGATGGCGGCTGCGCTCGGGAAGAGGCGGTTCACGCCGAGCTCGGCCGCGTGTTCCTCGTTGTCGCCGTTCTGCTCGAGCGAGGCCCCCGCCCGCGCGGCGAGGCGACCAAGAGCCGTCCGTGCCGCCGAGACGGTGATCTGCTGACCGATGATCGCGCGAAACAGCATCTCGTCGGGGTCCACGGCGCCGGGCAGGCGGCGACCCGGGCGAAGGCGCACGCGCTCCGCGATCGCCGGATGCACGGAGAGCGCTCCGTCGACGGCCGCCGGGTCCGCATCCAGGTCGAACAGCCGGCGCACACGCGTGACGAGGGCCTGCAGGTCGCTGAGGTCGGTGAGGCGCGCGCGGAGTCGCAGCGACGCGGGCTGCGGGCCGCCAGCGTCCACGCCGAACCATGCGGGGCCTCCCGGGAGGAGGAGACTGCGCTCGTACCGATCGTCGGTCGCGACCTCGACCCCGTCGATGGCGCGCTCCCGAAGCCAGGTGAAGACGCCCGCGGCGTCGTACGGCTCCCGGTACGCGAGCGACAGCGTCAGCGGGGCGGCTCCGGTGCTGAGCGCCAGGCCAGTGCCGAAGCTCCCGAGGCCGCCGTCCGCAACTCGCGGCGCGGCCGCCGCGGCTCGTCCGCGTGATCGCTCGCGGACGAGGGTCGGCGTCAGCTGGAAGACCTCCTGCACGGTCTCGTTGAACGCTCTGACACTCGCGAAGCCGGCCGCGAAGGCCACCTCGGCGAAGGGCAGGTCCGTCGCGCCGAGCAGCGTCGCGGCCGTGCGTGCCCGCTGCGCACGTGCAAGCGCAAGCGGGCCCGCGCCCAGTTCGGCGGTGAGCACCCTCGCGAGGTGCCTGGACGAGTAGCCGAGTCGGGCAGCGAGGCCAGGGACCCCTTCACGCTCCACGACCCCGTCGGCGATAAGCCGCATGGCCCTGCCGGCGACGTCGCCGCGGAGGTTCCAGGCTGGGTCACCGGGTGCCGCATCCGGCAGGCAGCGCTTGCAGGCCCGGTACCCGGCCTCGTGGGCGGCGGCGCTCGTCGGGTAGAACGTGACGTTCTCCCGCTTGGGTGTGCGGGCGGGGCAGCTCGGTCTGCAGTAGATGCCGGTCGACCCGACGGCGGTGATGAACTGCCCGTCGAAGCGTCGATCCTTGGCGAGGATCGCGCGGTACCGCTCGTCGCCGGTGAGGGTGATGCTTGCCATGCGAAGAGTCTGGCAGGTTGACCCCGCCAGAGCTCGCGGAAATCGGACACGACGGTGGGGGTGTTCCCCCGCCCTGCGGCACTTTCTGCGCACCGAGCGGCGGCGCGCTCCTGCGCCGTGTCGTGCCGATGAGACGAGAAGCCCGGTCAGGCGATGAGCAGCCCCGCTGCGACGAGCCTCGGCTTGAGGAGCTCGACGAACTTCTCGGGCGTGGCTGCGGCGACGAGCTCGCCGAGGACAGCATCGTTGTCGAACGTCTTCGCCAGCGCGGCGATGAGCTTGAGGTGCTCCGACGCGCTGGTCGCCGTCATGCCGACGACGATGCGCACGGGGTCGTAGCGAGCATGGCCGAAGCCGACGCCTTCCGGGTAGGTGATGACGGCCAGGCCGTTCTCGATGGTCTCCTCACCGGGACGCGCGTGCACGAGCGCGACGCCCGGACCGACGACGACATACGGCCCGAAACGTTCGATGACGCGGACCATGTTGCTGGTGTAGCCGCGCTTCGCGTAGCCGCGCTCTGCGAGCAGCTCGCCCATCTGACCGACGGCCTGCCGCCAGTCGAGCGCCTGCTCGGCGAGGCGCACGCTGCTTGCGTCGAACTGAAGCTCAGGTGTGGCCTGCGCGTTCATGCTCCTGCCTCGTCGAACCCTTCGCTCACGATCTCAGCCAGCTCTTCCCGGTCTTCGATCGGCAGGAACGCGCCCTCGGCGGCGTTCAGCTGGAACGTCTCCAGGTCGGCGAGGTCGTAGTCGAAGGCGTCGGCGAGCAGCGTCAGCTCTCGGGAAATGCTGGTCGCGCTCATGAGGCGGTTGTCGGTGTTGACGGTCACCGTGAAGCCGAGCTGGTAGAGCAGATCGAAGGGATGGTCTTCGATGCTCTCTCCCCAGGCGGCGATGGCGCCGGTCTGCAGGTTCGAGGATGGGCTGAGCTCGAGCGGGATGCGGCGGTCGCGCACCCACTGGGCCAGCCGGCCGAGCGACACGTAGGTGCCGTCGTCGTCTTCGCCCTCGAGGTCGATGTCTTCTGCGATGCGCACGCCGTGGCCGAGGCGCAGCGCGTGGGCGTCGAAGAGGGCGCTCTCGATGGAGTCGAGGCCTGCGGCTTCCCCGGCGTGGACCGTGGCGGGGAACCGTTCCGACATGAGGTAGTCGAAGGCTTCCTGGAGGTTCGTGGGCGGGAACCCGTCTTCCGGGCCGGCGATGTCGAAGCCGACGACGCCAGCCTCGCGGTGGCGCACGGCGAGCTTCGCGATCTCGAGTCCGTTGCCAGCGTGGCGCATGGCGCTCACGAGCTGGCCGACGCGGATGCGCTTGCCGTGGGATCGGACGTCGTCGATGCCCTCGTTGATGCCGGCCTGGACCGCGTTCACGGCGTCGTCGAGGCTCAGGCCACGCTTGAGGTGCTGCTCTGGCGCCCAGCGGACTTCGCCGTAGACGACCCCGTCGGCACCGAGGTCGTTGACGAAGTCGCGAGCGACGCGCCGCAGACCGTGTGTGGTCTGCATGACGGCCGTGGTGACGTCGAAGGTCTTGAGGTACTCGACGAGCGAGCCGGAGTCGGACTGGTCGGAGAACCAGTTCGACAGTTCGGGCGCGCTCGTCGCGGGAAGCTCCAGACCGATCTCGTCGGCGAGCTCGATGATGGTCTGCGCCCGCAGCCCACCGTCGAGGTGGTCATGCAGCGACACCTTCGGCAGCGCTCGGATGCTGGTGCCGTCTCGTAGCGTGAAATCGCCCTCGTCGTATGGCGCGGAGCTCTGCACAGACACGGTGTTCCCCTTCGAATGTGGCCGCGAACCAACAAGTGCGGCCGTCCAGAGCCCTGATTCTATCGGGCGGAGACAACCGGCGCGCGAGGCGGCGCGGCGGTGTGGAGAAGGTTTCCCTTCTCGACACCGCCTGCCTGCACTATTCGGCCCCGATGCGTCCTGCGATGAGCGGACCGCCGGTGAGGACCTCCGACCCGGTGTCCCCGACCTCGTACGCGCCCTCGAGCGCCTCGAGCGCACGCGGGAATCGAGCGGCGTCTTCGGCAGAGAGCGTGAAGAGCACGTCGCCCTTCTTGACGGTGTCGCCCGGCTTCGCAGCCAGGTCGATCCCGGCTGCGTGGATGACCGGATCCTGCGCGCGCGCGCGCCCAGCTCCGAGGCGCCACGCGGCGATGCCGAAGGGCAGCGCCTCCTGGCGGGTGAGCACGCCGTCGCGGTCTGCCCGCACCTCGTGCGTCTCGTTCGCCACAGGCAGCGCGCCGTCCGGGTCTCCGTCCTGCGCCGCGACCCAGCGCCGCCACACGTCCATCGCCGCGCCGTTCTTCAGCGCACCCTCGACGTCGGCGTCCGGCTGGCCCGCCAGACGGAGCATCTCGCGGGCGAGCTCGACCGTGAGCTCGACGACGTCGGAGGGCCCCCCACCCGCGAGCACCTCGACCGACTCGCGAACCTCGTTGGCGTTGCCGATCGCGAGCCCGAGCGGGACGTTCATGTTCGTGAGCAGCGCCGACGTGCGCACGCCGGCGTCTTCGCCGAGCGCCACCATGGTCTCGGCGAGCGCACGGGAGCGCTCGATGTCGCCCATGAAGGATCCGGAGCCGAACTTCACGTCGAGCACAAGCGAGTCGGTGCCCTCCGCGATCTTCTTCGACATGATGCTCGACGCGATGAGCGGGATGCACTCGACCGTGCCGGTGATGTCGCGGAGCGCGTACAGCTTCTTGTCGGCTGGCGCCAGGCCGGCTCCAGCGGCGCAGATGACGCCGCCGATCTCCTGGAGGAGGCGGAACATCTCCTCGTTGCTGAGGTCGGCCCGCCAGCCGGGGATGGCCTCGAGCTTGTCGAGGGTTCCTCCCGTGTGGCCGAGCCCGCGGCCGGAGAGCTGCGGCACCGCGACACCGAAGGAGGCGACGAGCGGCATGAGCGGAAGCGTGATCTTGTCGCCGACGCCCCCGGTGGAGTGCTTGTCGACCGTGACCTTGCCGAGCCCGTCGAAGTTCATCCGCTCACCGGATGCGATCATCGCGAGGGTCATGTCGCGGATCTCGGTGCGCTCCATGCCGTTGAGGAAGATCGCCATCGCCATCGCGGCCATCTGCTCGTCGCCCACGAAGCCGTTCGCGTACCGCGAGATGAGCCAGTCGATCTCCGGCGTCGACAGGGATCGCCCGTCGCGCTTCGCCTTGATGAGGTCGACGGCGTCGAACGCCTCGATTGCGGAGAGGGCGGGGGTGGAGCTCATGCGATCCCTTCGAGATCTCTGGGGCCGAACGCATCCGGCAGTACCTGGTCGATGGTGCGGATGCCCGAGACGGTGTCGAGGAGCATCCCTGGTGCTGAGAACTCGTACAGCAGCTGACGGCAGCGGCCGCACGGCATGATGATGTCGCCGGCGCCGTTGCAGCAGGAGAACGCGACGAGCTTGCCGCCGCCGCTCGCCTGGAGCGCGGACACGAGCCCGCACTCGGCGCACAGGCCGACTCCGTAGCTGGCGTTCTCGACGTTGCAGCCGACGACGATGCGTCCGTCGTCGACGAGCGCGGCGGCGCCGACCGAGTAGTTCGAGTACGGCGCGTAGGCCTTCGCCATGATGTCGCGTGCGGCCTGACGCAGGGCTTCCCAGTCGGGTGCGAGCGCTTCGGTGTCCGGTGCTGTCATCACTATGCCTTCACGTAGGGTTTGCCCGCCGCGGCGGGTCCGCGCGACTGGCCGACGAATCCGGCCACGGCGAGGATCGTGACGATGTAGGGGATCATCGCCATGAACTCGGGTGGGATGTTCGCGCCGACCTGGCTCACGAGGGTCTTCAGGTTCGAGGCGAAGCCGAAGAGCAGCGCCGCGAGGGTGGCGTAGACGGGGTGCCAGCGCCCGAAGATCAGTGCGGCGAGGGCGATGTAGCCCTGGCCGCTTGTCATCTCCTGGCTGAACGAGCCGACGCTGCCGAGCGTGAAGAAGCTCCCGCCCGCGCCGGCGATGGCGCCCGAGAGGAGGACGTTCCAGAACCGGGTCTTGTTGACCTTGATCCCGACCGTGTCGGCAGCCTTCGGGTGCTCGCCGACGGCGCGGAGGCGCAGGCCCCAGCGGGTCTTGAAGAGCGCGAAGGTGAGCGCGGGCACCGTGAGGAACATGAGGTACACGATGAAGGTGTTGTCGAAGAGCAGCGGCCCGATGACGGGGATGTCGCTCAGCAGCGGGATAGCGAAGCGCGGGTACTTCTCGTTCTGCGCGATCGTGTTGAGGAACCCGCTGTCGCGGGTCATGACGCCCGAGTAGAGGAAGTTCGTCAGGCCGATGACCAGCATGTTGATGACCACGCCGACGACCACCTGCTCGACGAGGTAGCGGATCGAGAAGACTGCGAGGATGAGCGAGACGAGCATGCCCGCGAGGATCGCGCCGAGGAGGCCGAGGAACGGGTTGCCCGTCATGGAGCCGATGAGCGCCGAGGTGAACGCGCCGGCGAGGAGCTGGCCCTCGATGGCGATGTTCACGACGCCGACGCGCTCCGAGACGAGTCCCGCCATGGATCCGAAGATCAGCGGGGTCGAGATGGCGAGCGTTCCGGTGAGGAGCCAGGTGAGCGGGACGTTGGCGTTGGCGCCGATGAAGACGATGAGCGCCCACACCCAGAGGATGCCGAAGACGACCATGACCCACATGGGCAGCTTCTCGCCCGCCGCTGTGCGGAGGAAGGCGACGACGGTGATTCCGGCGAGGATCACGCCGATGATGAGGTTCGTCATCATGGTCGGCAGGACCAGGGGGGCGAACTTGATGGGGACGCCATCCGAGTTCAGGTCGATCGTGCTCGAGGCGCCCGCAGGTGCGAGCAGCCCGAAGACGATGAGGACGAGCGCGCTGAAGAACGCATACGCGATCGGCGCCTTCCAGCTGCGGGTCGAGCGGACCTCGGCCTTGGTGCTTGCCCCTACCGGGATCTGCTCCTCGGTGCTCGGCGTCACTGCGGTCATGCGTTCACCTCGTTCTTCTTGCCGTTGCTGCCCTTGTCGCTGCTGTCTTCCCGGCCCTCGCGCGACGCGCGGATGCGGTCGAGGAGTCGGATGCCGGACGGCCGCGGGAGGCGGAAGATCGCCCGGATGAGCGGCGGCGCTGCGATGAAGAGCACGATGAGGCCCTGGATGACGGCGACGATGTCGATGGGGATGCCCTCGACGACCTGCATGGGGAAGGAGCCCGCCTTGAGCGCTCCGAAGAGGAGGCCGGCGAGGATGATGCCGACCGGGTGACCGGCGCCGAGCAGCGCGACGGTGATGGCATCGAAGCCGATACCCGCGTGCACTCCAGGGTCGTAGCCCGCTGTCGCGCGACCGAGCACCTGCGTGGCACCGGCGAGGCCGATGAAGGCGCCGGCGATGGCCATCGTGAGGAAGGTGATGAAGGCCACGTTGATGCCGGCCGTTCGAGCGGCGCTCGGGTTGAGACCGACCGCGCGCACCTTGAAGCCGACCGTGGTGCGCTCCATGATCCACCAGTAGACGAATGCGGCGGCGATGGCGAGGATGAAGCCCCAGTCGGCGGCACCGACGAGGTCAGGCAGCTGCGCGGACTCGACGATGGGCTTGGCCTTGGCGTTGCCGCCAGCGCCCTCGGCCTGGAAGACCGGGGTCTTCAGCAGGTAGGTGATGCCCCAGAAGGCGATCCAGTTGAGCATGATCGTGACGATCACCTCGTGGGCGCCGGTCTGCGCCTTCAGCCAGCCGGCGATGCCGGCCCAGAGCGAGCCGCCGACGATGCCGGCGAACGCCGCCACGAGGACGTGCACGACGAACGGCAGCTGCAGGCTCGCGCCGATGAAGCCCGTGAAGAGCGCGGCGATGAGGATCTGACCCTGACCACCGATGTTGAAGAGGCCGGCACGGAACGCGAACGCGACGCCGAGGCCCGCCGTGATGAGCGGGGTCGCCCACATGAGCGTGTTGGTCAGCGGCACGAAGCCGTTGCGGGGCGAGTAGATCGCGCCTTCCCACAGCGCGCGGAACGCACCGCCGATGACGCCGCCCGCCGCCGTGAAGAGGTCCATCGGCCGCGAGAAGAAGTAGCCGGTGGTCTCGAGCACGTCGTCGCTCGTGAAGACGACGAGGAGGGAGCCGATGAGCAGCGCCAGCACGATCGCGAGGATCGAGCGCAGCGGCCCTCCGCCGAGGATGTCGCGCCAGAGGCCGTGCCACGGCGACTGCTCGCTCGCGGCGGCCGGCACCTGGGTGCCGGGTGGCGGCGGGGTCTCCGCCGTCACGTTCTGCAGCTGGCTCATACCTCTACCCCCGCCATCATCTGGCCGAGCACGTCTCGTGACGTCTCCGGTCCAACGATTCCCATGCTCTTGCCCTGGTACATGACCATGATCCGATCTGCCAGCTGGACGACTTCGTCGAGCTCCGTCGACACGATGATGACCGGGATGCCCGAGTCGCGGACGCGCACGATCTGCTCGTGCACGAACTCGATCGATCCGACGTCGAGACCTCGGGTCGGCTGCGAGGCGATGAACATCCGCAGGTCGCGGCCGAGCTCGCGGGCGAGGACGACCTTCTGCTGGTTTCCGCCGGAGAGACGACCCACGGCCGTCTCGATAGACGGTGCCCGGACGTCGAAGTCCTTGACGTTCTTCTCCGCGAAGGCGGTGATCTCCCGCAGGTTGAGCGCGATGCCGTTCGAGAACGGCGGGCGGTCCGCCCGGTCGAGCACGAGGTTCTCCGCGATCGTGAAGTCGCCGACGATGCCGTCTTCGGTGCGGTCTTCCGGCACGAAGCCGAGTCCCGCATCCAGCGTCTTCTTGACCGACTGCCCGATGAGCTCGTTGCCGTCGAGGCTGATCGAGCCGAGCGCCTTCTTGTGGAGGCCGAGGATGGCCTCCGTGAGCTCGGTCTGGCCGTTGCCCTGCACGCCGGCGATCACGAGGATCTCGCCCTCGCGCACCTCGAAGCTCAGCTCGTCGACCTGCTTGGCGCCGACTTCGTCGAAGACCGTCAGCTCGGAGACGACGAACGTCGTCTCGCCCAGCTTCGGGGCCTCCTTGTCGACGTCGAGGTCGACCGCTCGGCCCACCATCTTCGCCGCGAGCTCTTCGTTGGACTCGCTCGGGAGCGCCGTGCCGACGACCTTGCCTCGCCGGATGACCGTGATGCGGTCCGCCACCTTGCGGACCTCTCGCAGCTTGTGCGTGATGAAGACGATGGAGGTGCCGGCCTTGCGCAGCTGATCCATGATGACGATGAGCTCGTCGGTCTCCTGGGGTGTGAGCACGGCGGTGGGCTCGTCCAGGACCAGGATCTTCGCGTCGCGCGAGAGGGCCTTGATGATCTCGACGCGCTGCTGCGCGCCGACGGGCAGGTGCTCGACCAGCGCATCGGGGTCGATGTTGAAGCCGAACTGCGCCGACAGGTCGCGCACCTTCTGGCGCGCGCTGTCGATGTCGAGCACGCCGAGCCCACTGGCCGGCTCGTGCCCGAGCATGAGGTTCTCCGCCACGGTGAAGACGGGGATGAGCATGAAGTGCTGGTGGACCATTCCGATGCCGGCGGCCATGGCATCGCCAGGACCGGAGAAGTGCCGGACGTCGTCGTCCAGCAGGATCTCGCCCTCATCGGCCTGATAGAGGCCGTAGAGCACGTTCATCAGGGTCGACTTGCCAGCACCGTTCTCGCCGAGGAGCGCATGGATCTCGCCCTCCTCGATCGTGAGGTTGATGTTGTCGTTGGCCGTGAAGGCACCAAATCGCTTGGTGATGCCTCGAAGCTCGAGTTTCATAGCGGTCCACTTCGCTGTGCAGTAGTGCGGAATACGGCCTGGTGGGCCGGTGATACGCGAGCCGGTCGCGGTGGTGACCGCCGCCAGCTCGAGATGCATGCGTAGGCATGCTACGGGGCCGCCGCGAGTTTGCGCGACGGCCCCGCATCATGTTGTGCCCAGACGTCAATCTGGACAGCAGAGGATCAGACCTTGGGTGAGGAAGGCGACAGTTCCGGGTACTTGCCGTCGATGACTTCCTGCTTCAGGGTGTCGATCTCGTCGAGCGTGCCGGAGGGCAGCTCGGACTCGAAGGCGCCGAAGCCGGAGAGGCCGACGCCCTCGTTCTCGAGGACGCCCGTGTAGGTCGTGCCACCCTCGAAGGTGCCGTCGACGCTCTGGGAGATCGCGTCGAGAACCGTGACGTCGAGGCCCTTCATGATCGACACGAGGATGATGTCCGCGTACTGCTCGTCTGCGACCGCGAGGTCGGAGTCGACGCCGAGGATGACGGCGTCCTGGCCGCCTTCGCGGATCGCCTCAGCTGCACCCTGGTAGAGGGGGCCGCCGACGGGGAGGATGACGTCTGCACCCTGGCTGAGGAAGCCGGTGGAGATCTCCTTGGCGCGGGAGACGTTCGTGAAGTCGTCCACGAACGAGCCCTGCTGCGAGTCGACGTCCCAGCCGATGACCTTGACGTCCTTGCCCTTGACCTCGTTGAAGTGCTTGACGCCGTTGGCGAAGCCGTCCATGAAGATCGTGACGGTCGGGATGGCGGCGCCGCCGTAGGTGGCGACGGTGCCCGTCTTGGAGTACGCAGCCGAGGCGTAGCCCGCGAGGAACGCGGCCTGCGCCGTGTCGTAGTTGAGCTCGAGCACGTTCGGGATGCCGAGGCCCTCGACGTCGACGATCGCGAAGTCGACGTCTGGGTTCGCCTCGGCCGCTGCGGCCGTCGCGTCTGCCAGCTTGAAGCCGACGGGAACGATGATCTTGCAGCCCTGGTCGACCATGGTCGTCAGGTTCGCCGCGTAGTCGTCCGGTGTTGCCGACTCCGCCTCGAGCACGTTGACTCCGAGCTCGGACTCCGCGTTCTCGAGCCCCGTGTGCGCAAGCTGGTTGAAGGAGCGGTCGTCGAACCCGCCCTCGTCAGACACCATGCACGCGGTGAAGTCGGATGCGCCTTCAGCGGCCCCATCGCCTGCTTCTGGCGCGGGGGCACAACCGGCGAGCACGAGGGCTGCGACGCCCACCGTGCCAAGTGCAGCGAAACGCTGCTTCGAAGAGATAGCCACTCTCGATCCTCCTGAGTTGGATGTCCGTCGGGCCGCAGAACGCGAACACGACGAAGCTGGTGATTGCCCGAGCATAGCCGTAGCGCTGCGTCACAATTCGGCCGAAATCGGAATCGAAACCCGACCGTTGCACAGTTACGAGTGTGTTTCTCGGCGCGTCGCCCGGCGGCGCTCACGGCACCGCATCGTCGCAGGCCGATCGGTCGGTGCGGACGTGCGGATGCCCGCTCCGGGGGTCCGTCAGTTCGCTCCCGTCGGCGATGAGGGCGACTCGACGACGATCTCGCCGGAGATGATCTTGGCCTTGAGCGCCTCGACCTCCGCCTTCAGCTCGGCGGGGATCTTCGCATCCCAGTCGTGGAAGGACGAGAGCCCGACGCCGTCGTTCTCGAGCGTGCCGACGTTGTTGCCCGCCTCGAAGGTCCCCGCGATGTCGGAGCCGATGACGCCGAGGATGGCCGGCTCCATCCGCTTCTCTACCGTCGTGACCAGGAGCGGCCGGTACTCCTCGCCCAGAAGCTCGTACCCGTCGGAGTCGACCCAGATGATGCCGACATCGCCCGCGGCCAGTGCCGCCGCAGCAGCACCCTCGCCCGCCTGAGCCGCGACGGGCATGATGATGTCGGCCCCCTGCGAGATGAGCCCCTGCGCCGTGGTCTGCGCGGCGTTCGTGTTCGTGAAGTCGTCGGTGAAGGATCCCTGCTGCGACTCCGGGTCCCAGCCGACGACCCGCACCGAGGCGCCCTTCGTCGTGTTGTACTGCTCGACGCCCGCCGCGAAGCCGTCCGTGAAGACCGTCACGGGCGGCTGGTTGCCGCCGCCGAACGTCCCGACGACCCCGGTCTTGCTGACCCCCGCCGCCAGGTAGCCGGCGAGGAACGCCGCCTGGGCCGTGTCGTGCACGATGGACGCGACGTTGGGACCATCCACGACCTCGTCGACGATCGAGTACGTGATGTCCGGGTTCGCCTCCGCGGAAGCGCGGGTCGCGTCGGCCAGCTCCCAGCCGACCGTGACGATGTAGTCGCAGCCCTCGCCGACCATGGTCTCGAGGTTCGTCTCGTAGTCAGCCTGCGACTGCGAGACTGTCTCGCGCATGTCGACGCCGTACTCCGCCTTGGCCGCCTCGAGCGACTCGAAGACGGCCTGGTTGAAGGAGCGGTCCTGGATGTTGCCGCTGTTCGCGACCATGCACGCCAGGTAGTCGCTGCCCGCAGCCGCTGCGCCCGTCGACCCCGGCGCCTCCGGAGGCGCCTGGCAAGCCGTGAGAGCGAGCGATGCGACGGCGAGCGCGCCGATGGCGCCTGGAATACGAGAGCGTGACATGCCGGAAGAGTAGTGGGAGCCGGGCGCAGACCGCTACGCGCGTGCACGGATCGTTGTGACCGCGCACGCGCGCAGATGAGTGGAAGGCGGGCTAGAGGACTTCCGGCCGCTTCGACGCCTTGATCTCGGCGACGAGCTGCTTGACCTTCTGCGCGTTCGCCGCGGTCGTGACGAGCAGTGCATCCGGGGTGTCGACCACGACGATGTCCTTGATGCCGGCGATCGCGACGACGCGGTCGGTGTGGTTGACGATGAGGCCGGAGCCGTCGACGACCACGACGTTGCTCTCATCGCCGTGCACGGTCACGCCGTTCCCGTTGGTGCTCTTGCGGAGCCGGCTCACGGCCGCGAAGTCCCCCACGTCGTCCCACTGGAAGTAGCCGGGGATGACGGCCAGCTCGCCGCGGGCGGCCGCCGGCTCGGCGACGGTGTAGTCGATGGCGATCTTCTCGAGGTTCGGCCAGACGCGAGCGGTGACCTCCGCCTGCTGATCGGTGCCCCAGGCATCCGCGATCTCGTTGATGCCGGCGGCCAGTGGCGGGTTCGACTCGGCCAGCGCCTCCATGAGGCGGTCGACGCGGGCGAAGAACATGCCGGCGTTCCAGAGGTACTCGCCGGAGGCGAGGTAGCGGCGAGCTGTCGCCTCCTTGGGCTTCTCGACGAACGCGTCGACCTTCCGCGCACTCGGGGCGGCGGGGATCTTCAGCGGCTTGCCCGCTCGGATGTAGCCGAAGGCGGTGGACGGCTCGATGGGCTGGATGCCGATCGTGACGATGGCTCCGGCGTCGGCCGCCTCGACGGCTTCGCGCACCGCCGCTGCGAAGCGGTCGGTCGCACCGATGAGGTGGTCAGCGGCGAACGAGCCGATGATGGCGTCGGGCACACGCCGCTGCAGGATGGCCGCGGCGAGGCCGATGGCCGCCGTCGACTCGCGACCCTCGCTCTCGAGGACGATGTTCTCCTCGATGAGCTCTGGGAGCTGCGCGCGCACCTCCTTGGCGTGCGCCTCTCCCGTCACGACGAGGAGCCGGTCCTCCGCGCACAGCGGCGCGAGGCGGTCCCAGGTCGCCCGCAGGAGGGTCGAGCCGTTCCCGACGACGTCGTGGAGGAATTTCGGGGCTTCGGCCCGCGAGAGGGGCCACAGTCGGGAGCCGACGCCTCCCGCTGGAATCACGCCATAGAACCGATCGATCGCATCTGCCATGCGCAACACCCTAGGGGAACACTGTCACGCGCTGGTTTCGGCGGGACGAAGCTGTGGAGAAGTCGTCGTGCGGGCGTCGCCGCGAGTTCACCTCCGTGCCACTCCCAGCACCTACGTTCGCCCTATGCGCATCGCGGTCGTCACCGAGAGCTTCCTCCCCACCGTCAACGGCGTGACGAACAGCGTCTGCAAGGTGCTCGACCACCTCGCACTGCGCGGACACGAGGCCATCGTCATCACTCCGGCAGCCGGCTCGCCGAAGGACTACAGGGGGTTCCGCGTCGTCGAGGTGCCTGCTCTCGACTACCGCCAGTTCCCCGTCGGACTCCCCTCCCCCAGGGTCGATCGGCTCCTCGCCGAGTTCGCGCCAGACGTCGTACACGCCGCGAGTCCACTCTTTCTGGGATCGCAGGCGATCGCAGCCGCGAAACGACGCGGCATACCGAGCGTGGCCGTCTTCCAGACCGACGTCGCCGGGTACACGAAGCGCAACAAGCTGAGCGCCATGGAGGGCTTCGCCTGGTGGTTCATCCGCTGGCTGCACAACAACGCAGACCTGACGCTGGCGCCGTCGAGCGCGGCGCTCGGCGACCTGCGGCGCGCCAAGATCACGAACGCCACCCGCTGGGGCCGAGGCGTCGACCTCGAGACCTACCATCCGCGCAACAAGCACGAGCAGAGCGTGCGCAGCAGCCGCAAGCGCCTGGGCGCCGACTCGCGCACCATCATCGGCTACGTGGGCAGGCTCGCGCCCGAGAAGCAGGTCGAGCGCCTCGCCTCGCTCAGGGGGCTCGACGACGTGCAGCTGGTCGTCGTGGGCGATGGGCCGTCGGAGCCGAGCATCCGGAAGGCCCTCAAGGGGGTCCCGGTTCATTTCGCCGGGCGACTCGGCGGCCGAGACCTGGCCATGGCCTACGCGAGCTTCGACGTCTTCGTGCACACGGGGACGGAGGAGACCTTCGGGCAGACGATCCAGGAGGCCCACGCCAGTGGCCTGCCCGTCGTCGCCCCCTACGCGGGCGGGCCCATCGACCTCATCGAGCACGGCGTCGACGGATTCCACTTCGACCCCGACCGAGCAGGCGACCTCGATCTGCGGGTCATGCTCGAGAAGCTCGTCGACGCTCCCGAGCTGCGTGCCAGGATGGGCGAGGCCGGCCGCCGCCGAGTGCTCTCGCGCTCGTGGGAGAGCGTCTGCGACGAGCTGCTCAGCCACTATGCCGACGTGTTGGACGAGGCGCGGCGCCCCGTCACGCTGCCGCTCGCCTGAACGGCCCGGTCCATGCCTCGGCCTCACGCAGACAAGGCCGCCAAGGAAGGTTAACCTTGCCAGTCGGAAACGGCGGGAGGCGTAGTCTAGGCGGGTATCAACATGCCCAACGCAGTGTGGTTGGGAGCTGCCGCTCAGTCTTCACCTTCTCGGCGCAAGAGTCCTGAGCGGAAGAACGCAACGCGACAGAAGGGCAATCCCGTGTCAGCCGTACAGACACCAGCTCCGGCGGGCTCGACAGCCCCAAAGAACACAGCGAAGAAGCCGCGACGCGGCGGCACGCTGTACCGGGGGAACGAGGGCATGTGGTCCTGGGTCCTCCACCGCATCACCGGCGTCTCCATCTTCTTCTTCCTGATCGTGCACGTGCTCGACACGTCGCTCGTGCGCGTCAGTCCTGAGGCCTACAACGCGGCCATCCACACCTACCAGACGCCCATCATGGGCATCGGCGAGGTCGGACTCGTGGCAGCCATCTGCTACCACGCGTTCAACGGAATCCGCATCATCCTCATCGACTTCCTGCCCGGCGGCGCGAAGTACCAGAAGCTCATGTTCTGGATCGTCATCGGCCTCTGCGTCGTCACGATGATCGGCTTCACGCCCCGCCACCTCATCAACGTGTTCAGCCACTAGGAGGGAGCTGCCATGACTATCGAAACCATCGAGTACCCCCGTTCAGCAGCTGCCGCCAAGAACAGCACCAACTGGGAGCGCATCGGCTGGGCGTTCATGCGCGTGTCCGGTGTGCTGCTGGTCATCCTCATCTTCGGCCACCTCTTCACGAACCTCATGGTCGGCCAGGGCGTCGCCGCCATCGACTTCGCGTTCGTCGCCGGCAAGATGGCAGACCCCTTCTGGGTGGTCTGGGACACGCTCATGCTGGTCCTCGCGTTCATCCACGGCGCCAACGGCATGCGCACGATCATCAACGACTACGTGTCGAAGGCGAGCACGCGTCGCGCACTGCAGGTCACGCTGTTCCTCGTCACGACGGTGCTCATCGTCCTCGGCCTCCTCGTGATCTACACGTTCGACCCGTGCCCCGCGAACGGCGCAGCCGAGAACCTGCCGAGCTTCTGCCCGGCCTAGCCGACCCGCTCGGCCACACGACTTCCACCACCTCAGAAAGAAGAGCCACAGACACATGGCAGAGAAGCTCGCTCCGACGCGCACCGTCGACGGCGTCCACTACCACCAGCACGAGATCGTCATCGTGGGCGCCGGCGGCGCCGGGATGCGCGCGGCCATCGAGGCCGCGCAGGGCGCTGACACGGCTGTCGTCACGAAGCTCTACCCGACTCGCTCGCACACCGGTGCGGCGCAGGGCGGCATGGCGGCGGCTCTCGCGAACGTCGAGGACGACAACTGGGAGTGGCACACGTACGACACCGTCAAGGGCGGCGACTACATCGTCGACCAGGACTCTGCCGAGATCCTCGCGAAGGAGGCCATCGAGGCGGTCATCGACCTCGAGAACATGGGCCTGCCCTTCAACCGCACCCCGGAGGGCAAGATCGACCAGCGTCGCTTCGGCGGCCACACGCGCGACCACGGCAAGGCGCCGGTTCGCCGCGCCTGCTACGCGGCTGACCGCACGGGTCACATGATCCTCCAGACGCTCTACCAGAACTGCGTCAAGCACAACGTCAAGTTCTTCAACGAGTTCTACGCGCTCGACATCGTCATGACCGAGGTCGACGGCCAGGAGGTCCCTGCGGCCATCGTGGCACTCGAGCTCAAGACGGGCGAGCTGCACGTCTTCCAGGGCAAGGCCTTCATCTTCGCGACCGGCGGCTTCGGCAAGGTCTTCAAGACGACCTCGAACGCGCACACCCTCACGGGTGACGGCATGGGCATCGTCTGGCGCCGTGGCCTCCCGCTCGAGGACATGGAGTTCTACCAGTTCCATCCCACCGGCCTGGCCGGCCTCGGCATCCTCCTCACCGAGGGTGCGCGCGGAGAGGGCGCCATCCTCCGCAACGCCTCCGGCGAGCGCTTCATGGAGCGCTACGCGCCGACCATCAAGGACCTCGCGCCCCGCGACATCGTGGCTCGTTCCATGGTGCAGGAAGTGCTCGACGGCCGCGGCGCCGGCCCGCACAAGGACTACGTGTACCTCGACTGCACCCACCTCGGTGCCGAGGTGCTCGAGACGAAGCTGCCCGACATCACCGAGTTCGCGCGCACCTACCTCGGCGTCGACCCCGTCACCGAGCCGGTCCCCGTGTACCCGACCGCGCACTACGCGATGGGCGGCATCCCGACGAACAACGCCGGCGAGGTGCTCTCCGACAACGAGACCGTCATCCCCGGCCTCTACGCGGCCGGCGAGTGCGCCTGCGTCTCGGTGCACGGCTCGAACCGTCTCGGCACCAACTCGCTGCTCGACATCAACGTCTTCGGCAAGCGCAGCGGCCGCAACGCCGTCGAGTACGTCAAGACCGCCGAGTTCGCTCCCCTGCCCGACGACGCAGCGGCGTTCGTCAAGGGCATGGTCGACGACCTGCAGGCATCGACCGGCACCGAGTCGGTCGCCGGCCTGCGTCGTGAGCTGCAGGAGACGATGGACAAGAACGCCCAGGTCTTCCGCACCTCGGAGACGCTGACCGAGGCGACGAAGGTCATCCACTCCCTCCGCGAGCGGTACACCGAGATCTCGGTCTTCGACAAGGGCAAGCGCTACAACACGGAACTGCTCGAGGGCATCGAGCTCGGCTTCCTGCTCGACCTCGCCGAGGTGCTCGTGTACTGCGCCCTCAACCGCGAGGAGAGCCGCGGCGGCCACATGCGCGACGACTTCCCGAAGCGCGACGACGTCAACTGGATGCACCACACCATGGCGTACCTCACGGGCGACCGGAAGTCTCCCGACCCCGCAGACCACATCCGTCTCGACAAGAAGCCCGTGCGCGTGACGCGCTACGAGCCGACCGAGCGCAAGTACTAGGAAGGGCTTCACAGAATGACTGCTGCAACGACTGAAGCACCCGAGGCGCCCATCGAGGCTCCCAAGCCGTTCACGGTGACGCTCAACGTGCGCCGCTACAGCCCCGAGACGGACACCGAGCCGTACTGGGAGGCGTTCGATGTCGAGATGTACCCGACCGACCGCATCCTCGACGCCCTGCACCGCATCAAGTGGGACCAGGACGGCTCGCTCGCGTTCCGTCGCTCCTGCGCACACGGCATCTGCGGCTCCGATGCGATGCGCATCAACGGCCGCAACCGCCTCGCGTGCAAGACGCTGGTCAAGGACCTCGACATCTCGAAGCCCATCTACGTCGAGGCCATCAAGGGGCTCCCCCTCGAGAAGGACCTCATCGTCGACATGGAGCCGTTCTTCGAGGCGTACCGCGAGGTGCAGCCCTTCCTGAAGGCTCAGGCCGAGCCGGAGAAGGGCAAGGAGCGCTTCCAGTCGATCGCCGACCGCGAGCGCTTCGACGACACCACCAAGTGCATCCTGTGCGCCGCGTGCACCACGTCGTGCCCCGTGTTCTGGACCGACGGCCAGTACTTCGGACCTGCCGCCATCGTGAACGCGCACCGCTTCATCTTCGACTCCCGTGACGAGGACGCGAAGGTCCGCCTCGACATCCTCAACGACCGCGAGGGCGTCTGGCGCTGCCGCACGACCTTCAACTGCACCGAGGCCTGCCCGCGTGGCATCCAGGTGACGAAGGCGATCGCCGAGGTCAAGCAGGCAATGCTGAAGGGCCGCGTCTAGCCACGACGTGAGCACCAGCGAAAGGGAGCAGCCGTACTCGGCTGCTCCCCTTCTCTTTCTCGCGTCGAGGTGGCGGCCGAGCGCGCGCCCTCCCCGCCGAGGGCACCGCGCGCGCCTAGCCTGCCTCTATGACCACCCCCGGGGCAGCCCATGAGACCAGCGTCGTCAAGGAACGGACGGCTCCGGATGCGCGAGACCCCCGTAAGCCAGACGGGCTGAGGAACGTGGTCGGCCCGGCCTGGCGGTACATCCTCATGCGCGCCATCCGGGAGTTCCTCCGCGACCGCTGCACGGTCCTGGCCGCGGCGCTCACCTTCTTCATGCTGCTCGGCCTGTTCCCCGCGCTCCTGGCGCTGATGTCGGTCATCGGCCTGTTCGGGCTGACCGACACGGCGGTGTCCTTCATCGACGAGATGTCGACGCACCTCGCAGACCCGACGTTCGCGGAGACGCTGCGGAGCACGGTGCTGCAGCTGGGCGAGTCGCAGGGCGCAGGCACGGCGTTCATCGTCGGTCTGCTCGGCGCGTTGTGGTCTGCGTCGGGCTACGTGAACTGCTTCTCGCACGCGATGAACACGGTGTACGAGATCGACGAGGGGCGGCCGTTCTGGAAGCTGCGCCCCACCATGATGCTGTGGACGATCGTGCTCCTGCTGCTCATGCTGGTGATCTTCGCCATCCTCGCCCTCTCGGGACCGGTGGCCTCGGCCATCGGCGGCATCATCGGCCTGGGCGACGCGTCGCTGACCGTGTGGAGCTTCGCGAGGTGGCCGATCGTGCTGCTCGTCGTGATCGTGATGATCGCCGTCCTGTTCTACGGCACGCCGAACGTCAAGCTGCCGAAGTTCAAGTGGATGACGCTCGGCGCGTTCATCGCACTCTTCGTGACGGGCATCGCGAGCGCTGGCTTCTTCTTCTACGTGGCGAACTTCAGCAGCTACGAGCGTCTCTACGGCAGCGTTGCCGGTGTCATCGTCGGGCTCCTGTGGCTGTGGATCGTGAACCTCGCCCTGCTCTTCGGTGCGCAGTGCGATGCGGAGATCGAGCGTGTCCGGCAGCTGCGGGGCGGCATCGCGGCGGAGCAGAGCATCCAGCTGCCTCCGCGCGACACCAAGGCCAGCGCCAGGCGCCTCGAGCAGATCGAGAAGGACGTCGTTCGGGGGCGCGAGCTGAGGCATCGCGCAGAGTAGCCGACACCCTCCGGCGCACCGCGTGCGCGTGCTTCCGGGCACGAGTTGGACATACTTGTATATACATGTATGCTAATCTCGTGATCCGGTGAGATCAACAACATGTACATACTTGAATATGCTTGTATGTACTTGTAGTCACGATCGAGCTGTACGCCACGATGCAAAGGAGCATTCGGTGAAGAAACTGATCAACACACCCGCGACCGTCCTCGACGAGTTCATGCGCGGGTTCGCGCGTGCCAACTCGTCGCTCGTCACGCTGCACACCGATCCCGTGCACTTCTCGAGGGCGGCGCCCGCCGCCTCCCCCAAGGTGGGCGTCATCTCGGGCGGCGGTTCCGGGCACGAGCCGCTCGGCGGAGGCTACGTCGGCGCCGGGATGCTCGACGCAGCCGCACCCGGAGCGTTCTTCAGCTCCCCCACCCCCGACCAGATCCTCGCGGCGACGAGCTCCGCCGATCAGGGCCGCGGTGTCGTCCACCTCGTCCTCAACTACACGGGTGACATCCTCAACTTCGAGGCCGCGGCAGAGCTCGCCGACCTCGAGGGCATCGAGGTCGAGACGGTCGTGCTCGACGATGACGTCGCGGTCGAGGACTCGACCTACACGGCAGGTCGCCGCGGCGTCGCTGGCACGATCGTCACGATGAAGCTGGCCGGTGCCGCAGCCGAACGCGGTGACGACCTCGCCGACGTGGTCCGCATCGCCAGGAAGGCCAACACGAACATGGGCACGATGGGCCTCGCGCTCGAAGCGTGCACCGTCCCCACCGTCGGCAGGCCTTCGTTCGATCTCGGGCCCAACGAGATCGAGATCGGCATCGGCGTGCACGGTGAGCCCGGGGTTCGACGCGGCGAGATGACGACGGCCGACGAGATCACCGACATCCTCCTCGAGCGTGTGATCGGCGACCTCGAGATCACCTCGGGAGACCGGGTCCTGCTGTTCGTGAACGGCCTCGGCGGGACCCCCCTCTCCGAGCAGTTCATCCTCTTCAACCACGCCGCCGATGTCCTCGACGACCTTGGGGTGACCATCGAGCGCAGCCTGGTGGGCAACTACTTCACCTCGCTCGAGATGAAGGGCGCCTCCATCACCCTCCTGCGCCTCGACGACGAACTCACCGAGCTGTTCGATGCCCCCGTCCACACGAGCGGATGGCGGACGGGCGCATGACCGACGAACTCGACACCGGCTGGGCGATCGCCTGGGTGCAGGCAGCGGCTGCCGACGTCCTGACGGCACGCACGGAGCTCATCGAGCTCGACAGGGCCATCGGCGACGGCGACCACGGCGAGAATCTGAGTCGAGGCCTCGCAGCCGCGGCGACAGCCGTCGGGGAAGGCACCCCCATCAGCGTCAAGGAGGTGTTCGCCGTCACCGCCAAGACCCTCATGTCGACGGTCGGCGGCGCATCCGGCCCCCTGTACGGCTCGGTCTTCATCGGAGCGGCGAAGTGCGCGACGTTCCCACTCGACGGCGCCGGGGTCGCGACGATGCTCGAGAGCGCGCTCGAGAGCCTCATGAAACGCGGCAAGGCGCACGCCGGCGAGAAGACGATGGTGGACGCCTGGACCCCGGCGGTCGAGGCGGCGAAGGCGGCCGCCGCCGCAGGTGCGGGCCCGGCGGAGACGCTGGCGGCCGCCGCGGAGGCAGCCGCAGCAGGCGCGGTCGCCACGGAGCCGCTCATCGCGACGAAGGGGCGTGCCAGCTACCTGGGCGAGCGCTCGCGAGGGCACCGAGACCCGGGCGCCCAGTCCACGGCGATCATCCTCGCGACCGCCGCCAGCACGGCGGCATCCAGGAGCTGACGAGTGACGGACCAACGCAGGCCCCTCACCCGTGACCTTCCGCATCCACCCGCTCCACGACCGAACCCAGCGGCCTCACGCGCCGACCCAACCACGTAGGAGAACACCATGACCTTCGCAAGCACGCGGCGGCTCGCTGCCGCCGCCCGGGCTGGCGGGTATGCGATCCCCGCCGTCAACATCGTCGACCAGCTGTCGCTGCAGGCCACCGTCGCCGCGGCGCAGGCCGCGAACTCGCCGATCATCCTGCAGACGTCCGTCAAGACCCTCAAGGTCGTCGGCGCTGCGCAGCTCGCCGCCGCCGCGCGCATCGCGGCTGATGCCGTCGACGTGCCGGTCGCACTGCACCTCGACCACTGCCCCGACCGTGCCGTCATCACCGAGGCGATCGCGCAGGGCTGGAGCTCCGTGCTCTTCGACGCCTCCGACCGGGGTCTCGACCAGGCGTGGGCAGAGACCCGCGAGGTCGTCCAGGAGGCGCACGCAGCAGGAGTCGACGTCGAGTCGGAGATCGAGAACATCGTCGGCGTGGAAGACGGCGTCGGCTCGGACGAGGCCACGCACGCCTACTCGGTCGACACCCTGCTCGAGGTGGCGAACGACACGGGCACGGACCTGTTGGCCCCGCAGCTGGGCACGGCGCACGGCCTCTACACCGCGAACCCGACGCTGCTCTTCGACCGGGCGGCCGAGTTCTCGAGCCGCACCGATATCCCGATCGTCCTGCACGGCGGCACCGGCCTCTCGGCAGAGGACTTCGCGCGCTTCATCGCCTCCGGCACCTCGAAGATCAACATCTCCACGGCGCTCAAGCTCGCCTACCTGCACTCGGCGCACCGCCACCTCGTCGCCGCAGAGGCAAGCGGGAAATGGGAGCCGGTGAAGCTCTTCGCGGAACAGGTCGAGGCAGTCACGGCGACCGTCACCGAGCACATCGACCTCTTCGGAAGCCGCGACACTGCGAACGGGGCAGCGGCATGACGCGCGCACTGATCCTCGACTGCGATGGAGTCCTGGCCGACACGGAGCTCGACGGTCACCTCGTCGCCTTCAACCGGGTCTTCGACGAGCTCGGGCTGGGCTTCCAGTGGAGCGCCGACGAGTACGGCGAGCTGCTGCGGGTGGGTGGGGGCAAGGAGCGCTTCAAGGCCTACCTGGGTGAGCATCCCGAGTTCGCCCCCGCCGATTCGGCCGAGCTGGACGCACTCGTCGCGGACGTGCACCAGCGGAAGTCGGCGGCGTACGTGGAGATCATGGGCTCAGGCAGCGTGCCTGGCCGCCCCGGCGTTCGCCGCCTCATCGCGGAGGCGCTGGACGCCGGCTGGGTCGTCGCCGTCGCGTCCACGTCGGCACTCGGCAGCGTGGAGGCCGTGCTCGACACCGTGATCGGTGCGGACCTGCGGTCCCGTCTTGCCGGAGTCTTCGCCGGCGACGTCGTGCCCGCAAAGAAGCCGGCCCCGGACATCTACCTCCTCACGCTCGACACGCTCGGGCTCGCGAAGGACGAGGCGGTTGTCATCGAGGACTCGTGGGGCGGCGCGCAGGCTGCCGCCGCTGCGGGCCTGGCGCACATCGTCACGGTCAGCCACTTCACGGCGGACGACGACTTCCCCGCCGCGACGAGTGTCGTCTCCCATCTCGGCGAGGCCGGCGCCCCGTCGACCACGCTGCGCGGCGCCGACCTCACTCGCGCTGATGGAACCATCACCGTCGCCTCGCTGGAGGCAGCGCTGGCGGCGTGATGCCGTGCGAGGTGCACGAGACCTGACTCTCCGACAGGCGGTGCCCGCAGAGACCCGCACGAAGAAGAACGGGCCCCGACCGAGGATGGATGCTCCTCCCCGGTCGGGGCCCGTTCGTGTCGCTCGCGGCTGCCGCATCCGCTGCCTGCGTCAGAGCGAGTAGGAGAACTCCAGCCGGACCTTGTCGCCGCGGAACAGGATGCGCGTGAATTCGAAGGGCGTGCCGTCGTCGTTCGAGATGCGCTGCTCGAGCAGGAGCATCGGGGTGCCGGTTCGCGCCTTGAGGGTCGTGAGCGTGGACTTCGACGGCACCGACGACTCGAGCGTCTCGATGACGTTCGCCATCCGCAGCTGGTGGTTCTCCTCCAGCACCGTGCACAGCTGGCGGGTGACGAGGTCGGCTTCGAGCAGCTTGGGCGCGAGTCGCTCTGGCACGTATGACTCGTGGATGCTGATGGGCTCGTCTTCCGCGTAGCGGAGCCTGCGGACCATGAAGAGGCTCTCGGTCTCGCCGATGCCGAGGATCTGGCCGATGCGGCCTCCCCCAGCGATGCGCTCGAGCTCGAGCATCTCGGTGCGGGTCGCGAATCCCTGCTGCTCGAGCTGCTCGCGGATGCCCTGATACGACGGCGACTTCGTGCTGATCTTCTGGTGGGCGACGAACGTGCCCTTGCCGTGGACCCTGAACAGGAGCCCCTCGTCGACGAGCTTGGAGAGCACGTTGCGCGCCGTCATCCGGCTGATGCCGTAGATCTGGTTCAGCTCGTTCTCGGAGGGAATGCGCTGATCAGGCTTCCATTCTCCGCTCTGGATCTTCGAGCGCAGCACGTCAGCGAGCTGCACGTAGAGCGGGACTGCCGCATTTCTGTCGAGCGTCTCTCCGCTGAGTCCTTGATCGGCCACGGTTTCACCAACGTCCTTAGATGCATATACATGTCTAGCCATGTACAGTAGGCTCTGTTCATGGCTCGCCCGGCCAATCCTATGTGAAGCCAGGACCGTGCATGTACAGACAACTGGGAAGCGCAGTGCAGCGCTGTCGCCCAGACAGATGAGCTCCCCACCAGGGAGCTCACGAGCGGAGGATCACACACTCGATGTCTACCATCAAGAACCTCAAGCCGAACGTGAGTTGGGTCCAGCTGGAGACCACCCAGGAGGACTGGGACGACGCAGCCCCGGAGCTCCTGCAGAACTTCGCGGTGCAGCTGCACCTCGTGCGGGCCTTCGAGGAGGAAGTCCTCAACCTCGCCGGCCAGAAGCTCATCAACGGCCCCGCCCACTCCTCGATCGGCCAGGAAGGCGGCGCCGTCGGCTCCTGCGTCCCCCTCACCCCCGCCGACCAGGTCAACGGCTCGCACCGAGGCCACCACCAGTTCCTCGCCAAGGTCTTCGGGTACGTGCAGCCGACGGGCTTCTCCGTCGACGACGAGCTGAGCCCCGAAGTGGTCGACGTGCTCTACCGCAGCCTCGCGGAGATCGCCGGCCTCAAGGACGGCTACTGCAAGGGCCGCGGTGGCTCCATGCACCTCCAGTGGAAGGAAGCCGGCGCTATGGGCACGAACGCCATCGTCGGCGGCGCGGTGCCCTTCGCGACCGGCTTCGCGTGGGCCGACAAGCACGCCGGCAGCGACGCGGCAGCCGTCACGTACTTCGGTGACGGCGCGGCGAACATCGGCTCAGTGCTGGAGGCGTTCAACCTCGCCGCCGCCTGGAAGCTGCCGACGCTCTTCTTCATCGAGAACAACCAGTACGCGGTCTCGACGACCGTCGAGGAAGCGACAGGCGAATCCAGACTCTCCGGCCGCGGCCAGGGGTTCGGCATCCGCAGCTGGCGCGTCGACGGACAGGACACGCTCGCCGTCTACCTCGCCACGCAGCAGGCCCTCGAGCACATGCGAGCAGGCGAGGGCCCCGCGATCATCGAAGCGGACACCTACCGGTACTTCCACCAGAACGGCCCATTCCCGGGCAGCGCGTTCGGCTACCGCTCGAAAGACGAGGAGCAGGGCTGGCGCGACCGCGACCCCATCGCGCTCGTCGAAGCACACCTCGAGCGGCGGGGCATCGCGACGCGTGAACAGCTCGACAGCCTGGCCGGCCGCATCAAGGAGGTCATGACCGAGGTGGGCTCGCGCATCGTCGAACCCGACGCCTCCGGGCGCCCGGGCAAGCTGCAGATCAAGCAGAGCCTGTGGCCGTCGACGGACTTCATCGACATCGGCATCCGCGGCGAGGCCCCGGAGTTCACGGGCGACGTCAAGGAGTGGGGCGACTTCGCCGATGACGAGCTCGAGAAGCGCAAGTTCGTCGACGTCGTCGCGGCCGTCATGGATCGCCGCATGGAGACGGACGACAGCGTCATCGTGCTCGGCGAGGACGTGCACAAGCTCAGCGGCGGTTCCCGCGGCGCCACGAAGGGGCTCGCGGAGAAGTACCCGGGCCGCGTGCTCGGCACCCCGATCAGCGAGGCCGCGTTCACTGGCCTCGGCGGGGGCATCGCGCTCGACGGCCGCTACTACCCCGTCATCGAGCTCATGTACGCCGACTTCCTCTGGGTGGCCGCAGACCAGCTCTTCAACCAGATCGGCAAGGCCCGCCACATGTTCGGCGGCGAGCACGACATGCCGCTCATCCTGCGCATCAAGATCGGCACGTCGACCGGATACGGCTCGCAGCACTCCATGGACCCGGCGGGCATCCTCGCCACTTCCGTCGGCTGGCGCATCATCGCCCCATCCACGGCCGTCGACTACGTCGGCCTCCTGAACACGGCGATGCGCACGAAAGACCCGGTCGCCGTGCTCGAGCACGACGCCGACCTGTACAAGACGGAGGGCCTCGCGCCGAAGGATCTCGACTACGAGCTCCCCCTCGGCAAGGCCGCTGTGCGGCGCGAGGGTTCCGGCGTGACGGTCATCTCGTACCTCTCGATGGTGAAGCGCGCATTGGACGCCGTCGAGGAGTCCGGCGTCGACGGCGAGGTCATCGACCTCCGCTGGCTCGACCGCGCCAGCATCGACTGGGACACGCTCGAGGCCTCCATCAAGAAGACGAACCGCGTCGTCATCGTCGAGCAGGGCGCGCAGGGCACCTCCTACGGCGCTTGGCTCGCAGACGCCATCCAGCAGCGCCTCTTCGACTGGCTCGACGCCCCCGTCGCGCGAGTCCACGGCGGCGAGGCATCCCCGAGCATTTCCAAGGCGCTCGAAGAGGCCGCGAACGCCACGACGGCCGACATCGTCGCGGCCCTCAAGGCCTTCTGAGCGAGAGAGAGAACCTGACATGGCAACATTCCTCAGGATGCCCGGAGTCTCCGCCGACTCCGATGAGGCCGCACTCGAGAACTGGCTCGTCGCAGCCGGCGCCTCGGTCAAGAAGGGCGAAGCCGTCGCCGCCGTGGAGACGGAGAAGGCGGTCGTCGACATCGTCGCAGAGCTCGACGGCGTCGTGCACACGCTCCTCGCCGACGTCGGCGACATGGTTCCCGTCGGGGACCCCATCGCGATCGTGCTCGCAGTCGGCGAGGACCCCTCTGCAGCCGCCGAGCTCGCCGCCCAGCTCAGCGGAACCCCGGCCAGCGCCGAGGTCGTGCCGAGCGCGCCGGCTGCAACCGCAGCGTCTGCGTCCGTCGCCGAAGACGAGGCCGCCCCCGTGAACCCGGATCCAGTGTCGGTCGAGGCGGCGCAGGACGATGCCTCCACGGGCTCAACCGCCGACGCGTCGTGCGCCACCGGCTCGACCGGCAGGTCGTGCGACCCGGGGCCGAAGGGCGGTCGCATCTTCGCGAGCCCCCTCGCTCGTCGCCTCGCGAAGGAGTACGGGCTGTCGATCGAGGACCTCGACGGCACGGGGCCGAACGGGCGGATCGTGCGCGACGACGTCGAACGGGCACGCGCGTCCGCCGCCACCCCGGCCGCAGCCGCTCCCGCACCACAGCGCGCTGCCGCACAGCCGGCACCCACCCCGGCTGCCGACATCGACCTCCCGGAGGGAGGGGAGGCGACGCCGCACAGCAAGCTGCGCAGGCTCATCGCGAACCGCCTCCAGACCTCGAAGCGCGACGCCCCGCACTTCTACCTCGAGGCGACGCTGCGCGTCGACGAGCTGCTTGCCCTGCGCACACAGCTCAACGAGGCGAGCGAGATCCGAATCTCCGTCAACGACCTCTTCGTGAAGGCCGCCGCCCTCGCACTCCGGGACGTGCCCGAGCTCAACGTGATCTGGACGCCGGACGCCGTGGTGTCCTTCGCGACCCAGGATGTGGCGGTCGCGGTGGCCAGCGAGCGCGGCCTCGTGACGCCCGTCATCGCGAACGCCGGGGCGCTCAGCATCGGGGCCCTCGCGGCGAAGGTGAAGGACGCGGTGGCGCGCGCCAACGAGGGCCGGCTCCAGCAGAGCGAGCTGCAGGGCGGCGCCATCTCGGTGACCAACCTGGGCATGTTCGGCGTCGACGCGTTCTCGGCCATCATCAATCCGCCGCACTCCGCGATCCTCGCCGTGGGCGCGGCGCGCAAGGTGCCGGTTGTGCTCGACGACGACACGCTCGGAGTCGGCACCGTCGTCACCGTGACGCTGTCCGTCGACCACAGGCCCGTCGACGGCATCATCGCGGCCAGGTGGCTGGCCAGACTCCGCGAGCTCATCGAGAAGCCGCTGGGTCTCCTCATCTAGCCCGGGGCTCCTTCCCCGGGCGAGGCCACACCCCGCCAGGGAACCGGCCGAACAGGAGGGGCGGACACCACGCGGTGTCCGCCCCTCCTGCTGTGCGCGCACACTCATGGGCGACGGGTCCTGTCGACCCGCCCCGCCGCCTTCGACGCTCAGCGCCCCTCCCCCTCGCCAGCACCCAGCGATCTTCTGACCAACATGAGTGCACGAATCGTGCCTGCCGAGCCTCCGCTGCGCCCGACGCCGTGTTCGTGCACCGATGTTGGTCAGCGTTGACCGAACCCGCCCTGGACCTCACCCGAGCGGCAGACTGATGCCCGAGATGTGCCACCGGGGCGCGAAGAAGGGCCGGACACCGTGGGATGTCCGGCCCTTCGTCCCTACGCGCCGCGTGGCCCTTTCCCTCGAGAAAGTCGGCGCGGAGTCTCTACAGCCCGCCGCCGGCCGCGTCTGCCCTGGCGATGACCTTGTCCAGGAACTCGTCGGTCCAGGCTCCGCCGACGACGAGGAGGTCTGCCAGCGTCAGCCGATCGCGCATGAACGGCAGCGCGGACAGCACCCACCTCGCCGTCTCGGCGTCGACGGGCGGCGTCAGCTCGCGGAGGCGAGTCGGCGCACCCCATGCGCGCAGCGTGCCGACGACCGCCTCCGGCGTGACGAGCTGCGCCCGCACCTCGGCGAGCACGCCTGGTGCGAGCCCGTCGCCGCCCTGCCAGAGCGCGCGCTTGCGCTCGACGTTGGCGGCGCACGTGGCACCCAGGCGGCCGCTCGCATCGACCCGCGACCAGAGCTCGCTCACCCGCTCCTCGAGGTCGTCGGGATACGCGGAGCCGGGTGCGAGGCGCACGAGCCCCTCGCTCAGCGCGACATCCCACAGTGCCGCGCTGAGCACCGTCGCGACCCCGACCTGCGCGCCGTGCAGGTCGTGCGGCTGGTCCTGTGCCATGGCGGACATGTCGAGGATGTGGCTGAGGAGATGCTCGTTGCCCGAGAGCGGCGCGGTCGTGCCGAGTGCGCCGATGATGAGGCCGCCGACGGTGAGCGCGTCGACCAGCGCGGGCATGGCGCCGGGGGCGTGCGCCCCAGCGGCGAGGCGAGCGACGGCGTCACGGATCGGCACGAGCGCCGCCGCGTCTGCCCGCGTGCCCTGCAGCGCGGACGCGAGCAGCCAGTCGGCGCCGGAGCAGCCGATGGCAACCGCGTCGCCAACACCGGCGGCCACGAGGCGGGCCGGTGAACGGTCGAGGGCATCCGCGTCGATGAGGAGCGCGTCCGGCCACCTCGTGGGCGTCGTGGACTTCGCCCCGCCGCGCACGAGCACGCTGAGCGAGTCGGCGAAGCCGTTGACGGAGGGCGCGCTCTGCACCGCGACGAGCAGCACCCCAGCCGGGGCGACCGCCTTGCCGAGATCGGTGACGGTGCCGGAGCCGACGGTGACCACCGCCCGCGCTCCATCGACTGCGGACGCTGCGCTCGCGACGGTCGCCTCGTCGAGGACCAGCCCGTGCCCGCCGATCTCCAGGGCCGGGCGGCGCACGAAGTATCCCCCCGCGGCGAGCGCGGCCGTGACCTCCTCCCCGAGCTCGCCCGTCGAGGTGAGCTTCTGCGCGCCGTCCGCGAGCAGCGCGACGTCGGCACCGTCGGGCACGCCGAGGTCTCGCAGCACGCGACCGACCGCGAGGCGCACATCAGCTTCGTAGCGCAGCACCCGGAGCTTGCCGCCGGAGGCCTCGAATGCGTATGCCTGCAGCGCTGCCGTCATGCGGCGGCCTCCCGTTCGGTTGTGGTCAGGTCGCGTTCGAGCCTGCTCCAGGCACCTGAGCGGTGCAGGTCCACGAGTTGGTCGATGCCGGACAGCACCACGTGCGGCCGTTCGGCTCCCGGCGCGAGCTCGGCATCGCCGGGCTGCGCCTCGCCGGTGAGCACGAGCGCCGTGCCGGCACCCCAGGCCCTGCCGAACGCCATGTCGGTCGCGAGTCGGTCGCCGACCATCACGGTGCGCTGCGGGTCGAGCCCACGAGCGCCCGCGATGACGTCGAAGAAGTCGACGCTCGGCTTCCCGAAGACCGCGACGCAGCGGGTGCCCGTGCCGGCCTCGATGGCCGCCGTCACGCAGGCCGCGTCCGGCTCCCCTCTGCCGCCCGGGAACGGGCAGTACCGGTCGGGGTTGGTGGCCACGAGCTCCGCGCGCTTGTGCATCCAGATGGCGTCGAACGCGATCTGCAGCTTTCGGTAGTCGAAGTGGCGATCGTAGGAGGCGACGACGAGGTCGATCGCCTCCGGGTCCTCGCTCACGGTGATGCCCGCAGCGATGAGCGCGCCGAGGAGCGGCTGCTCGCCGATGGGGAACACCGTCGCGCCCGGCCGGTGACGGGTGATCCATTCGACGGTGGCCACGAGGCTCGTGTACACGTCGCGCTCGTCGGTGGGGATGCCGAGGGCGGTGAGCTTCTCTGCGTAGTCGCCCGGCGTCTTGGTGGGGTTGTTGCTGCAGAACAGCACCGTGGCTCCCGCCTCCCGGAGCTCGATGACGGTGTCTCGGGCCCCGGGGAGCAGACCACCGCCGAGGTAGATCGTGCCATCGAGGTCGAAGAGGTACGCGTCTGGGACGTCGGCTCTCACTGCTCGTCGGTCCTGGTCGCCGCCTGCAGCTCGTCCCAGATGGGCAGCATCGCGGTGCGGATGCTGCGGTAGACGGGGAAGAAGCGGTCGTAGATCTTCGTGTTGTCGCGGTTGGGCTCGTACGTGCGGACGATGTTGACGGTCGCGTCGGCGCCCTGGGCGTAGGACGCGAAGACGCCGGCTCCGACGCCCGCGACGATGGCGGCGCCCTTGGCGCCGAACTCGGTGCCCGCCGGGACGATGATCGTCCGACCGAGCACGTCCGCGAAGATCTGGCACCAGACGGCGCTGTTCGCACCGCCCCCGGCCATGCGCACGGTCTTGACCTCGGTCGGGATGGAGTCGAGGCAGTCGCGGATGCCGTAGGCGACACCCTCGTAGACGGCGCGCAGCATGTGGCGGCGCGTGTGGGAGCCAGTGATGCCATTGAAGGAGCCGCGGGCGCTGGGCTTCACGAAGGGCGCGCGTTCGCCGCCCGGCGCGAGGTAGCCGTGGTACAGCACGCCCTCGGCTCCGACGGGGGTCTCGGTGACGACCTCGTCGAGGTAGTCGAAGATGTCGATGTTCTTGCCGCGGGCTTCGAGCGAGAAGGCGGCGCCGAGCTCGGCGAGGAACCAGTCGAGGTTGGGCGTGCAGAAGTTCATGCCCATGGCGCGAATCCACGTGTCGGGGCTGTGCGGGATGACCCAGCCGGAGTCTGCGGGCTCGAAGCCGTGCTCGAGCGTGTCGGTCGCGACGGTGACGATGCCGGCGGTGCCGATCACGGCCATGCAGTCGCCTGGGCGGGCGACGCCGACGCCGAGCGAGGACGCGGTGATGTCCATCTGGCCCTTGTAGACGGGGGTACCCGCGATGAGTCCGGTGACGCCAGCAGCCTCCTCGGTGATCTCGCCAGCGAGGTCGGTGGAGGACTTGATCTTGGGCAGGACGTGCTTGATGTCCTCGATGCCCCACGTGCGCAGGACCTCGTCTGACCATTGGCGGGTGCGTGCGTCGATGCCGGAGAGGCTGGCGTCGGAGGCATCGGTGGAGATGTCGCCGGTGAGGCGGTACTCGATCCAGTCCTTGCACCACAGCTGCGTGGCGCCTTCGAGGAGCTCGCGCTGGTTGTCGCGGCGCCAGCGGAGGATGGCGGAGGCGGTGCCGGCGTATGGGCCGGTGCCGCTGATGTCGAACTGCTTCGTGACGGTGCCGTCGGTGTACCACTCGTCGATGATGCTGCCCGTGCGGCCGTCCGTCCAGAGGATGGCGGGACCGGCCGGCTTGCCGTTCTTGTCGATGAGCCAGCTGCCGTCGCCTTGGCCGGTGACAGAGATCGCGATGATCTCGCGGGGCCGCACCGCGCTGCCGGTGATGGCGTCGCGGATGGCCGTGGTGGCGGCGATCCAGACGGTCTCCATGTCTTCCTCGGCCTCGTAGGACTTGGGGTTCGAGATGGGCACATTCGCGGCGCCTCTGCTGAGCTCCGTGCCGCGTTCGTCGAAGACGGCGGCCTTGATGACGGATGTTCCCGCGTCGATGCCGAGAAGGTACGAGGTCATTGGGGGTGTTCCTCTCCATTGAGGTGCCAGTGCTGGCCTATCGCTCGTGACAGTAATACACCTGACCGAACTTGTCTAGCCATGCACAGTCTTGTACATGCTTGTACTTTGCTCCGGTCCTTGCCAGGATCGGAGCATGAAAGCTCTCCTCAAGTTCTCGCCAGCAGCCGGGGCTGTCGAACTGCGCGACGTGAAGGAGCCGAGCATCGCCGACGATGCCGTGCTCATCGACGTGGCCTACGGCGCCGTCTGCGGCACCGACCGGCACGCGATCGACAGCGTCGGCGACCAGCACACCCCGCGCATCCTGGGCCATGAAGCATCCGGCACCATCGCCGCCCTCGGCGACGGGGTCGTGCGTGCCGACCTGCAGATCGGCACTCCGGTCACCTTCGAGACGGATGCCGTGCTCTGCATGCAGTGCACCTACTGCAGGTCCGAGCAGTACAACCGCTGCGCGAAGCGCACGGGCATCGGCACGACGACCGACGGCGCACTGGCGGACCGCATCGCGATGCCCGAACGCGCCGTGCACGCACTGCCACCGGGGGTGGGCCTCCGAGCGGCCGCGCTGACAGAGCCCCTCGCCGTGTCCGTGCACGCCGTCGTCGAGCGCTCCGCGCCACTCGCCGGCGAGGTCGTCGTCGTGACCGGGCCTGGGGCGGTCGGGCAGCTGACAGCACTTGTCGCCCTCGCCGTGGGTGCGACGCCCATCCTCGTGGGGCGCAGCCGACACCGGGAGACGCTCGACCGCGCACTGGAGATGGGGATCCCGTACGTCGTGGACAGCGAGCGCGAATCGGTCGTCGAGCTCGTGAGGTCGCTCACGGGCGGACTCGGCGCGGCCGCCGTGTTCGAATGCTCCGGCAGCCCGGAGGTTGCAGAGAGCGCACTCGAGCTGCTCGCGAAGGGCGGTGAGCTCATCATGGTGGCGTTCTACACGCGCAATCCGGACTTCGACATCGGCGCCGTCGTGAACCGAGAGCTGACCCTCAAGGGATCACGAGGGAAGCGCCCGTCAAGCTACCGCACGGCACTTCGGCTCATGGGCCAGGGGCGCATCGACACGGAAGCCGTGATCGGGCGCGAGCTCGCCCTGGAGGACTGGCGGGCAGGGATGGATCTCGTCGCGAAAGGCGTCAAGGTCGTCTTCCGCATCCACGACTAAGTGAACGCCATTCACCAAGCTTGGGGAATTCTCCGACAATCGACCCGGGGAATTCGGTGAATTGAATTGCATCCTCTGAAAGCTGCAATCACCCACAAAAAAGTCTCATTATGAAGCCCGCGACACGCCACCGAAGGCGACCTATCTTGCAATAGACCTCTGGATTCAGAACACTTGTTGCATGGCCGCTCCCCCCGGCGCTCACCGATCCTCGCTGATCCTGAGCTCTCAACGTTCCGTCGTGGACGGAGTCTCGGCGAGCGCGGATGTGGAGACGGGGGTCGGTCGATTCTCGAGCGACGACCGCAACTGGCACCTGTCCGCCGCCGGCGTGGTCTTCGAGAACGGCTGCGTGTTCCGGGCCGAGGTCCGCACGGGACCGGTGCGGATCGAGAACGAGTCAGCGCGACAGCGCATCGTCCTCGGGCTGGTCCGCCAAGGACGACTCACCATCGACCCCACGGGTGCGTCGCACACGATCACGGCCAGCGGGGGCTTCTTCCTGGGGCCGGGAGCGCAGTCCTCGATGAGATTCGAGGAAGCCTCCGCCGTGATCCTCGCGTCGGTTCCCGCCCAGGTCGCGGCCGACCTCGGCGTGCGGGTCTCGAACCACAGCGGCGTGTTGCGCTCCGATACGGCGCTCGCACGCCCTGTGACCTCGTTCCTCGAGGTGCTCGCGCGGCTGGACGAGGATCCGACGGTCCTGTCCTCCTACTTCCTCCAGCAGCTGCTCCACGAGCAGTCGGGTGCGCTCCTGCTGAGCAGCGAGGGCTTCCACGCGGACGTGCAGGTCGGCACCCAGGGCCTCTACCCCCGCGCGCTGGAGCTCATGATCGTGCGACGCGCGGACCCCGACGTCTCGCCGTCGACCATCGCGCGGGATCTGAGTGTCTCCCTGCGGCAGCTCCAGAGGGAGTTCCACACGCACGGGGACGCTCCGGCCTCCGCGTTGCGACGCGCTCGAGCCGAGCTGGCGCACCAGCTGCTCAACGACGAGCGCTACGCGCAGGTGCCGGTCACCCAGCTCGCGGAGCTCTCCGGATTCTCCTCATCGCAAGTCATGCACCGCGTTCTGAAGCGGTATCAATTCAACGCAGTATCCGCTTCGCCCCAGAGCGCCTAGCACTTCTCACTGCATTCTGCATTCTCTCGCCCTCGACCCGGGCAGGCTGAACGATTCGCGCCGTCTATCCGGCAGAACGCGACGGGATAAGCGCTCATTCCGTGCGCAAAAGCGATTCTTCATTCAATAGCGGGGAGCACTTGCTCGAACAACGTCGTCACTCGCGAGAGGTCTCCCCCCATGACCGATTCTTCCCCCAAAGCACCGAAGACCATTGATCGCCGCAACCTCGTGAAGGGTGCCGCGTGGTCGGTTCCCGTCATCGCGCTGGCGACCGCCGCACCCTTCGCTTCCTCGTCCCAGCTCGTCAACGTCGGCAACTTCCGCGTGGTCGGCGATTGCGGAGTTCTCGCCCTCATCGGCCCCGGGTTCGTGGTCACGGCGGGTGCGCAGCCCCTGCCGATCGGCACCCAGATCGACATCGTCGGCTCGGGTATCGCCAACATCGGCGTCTTCTCCGTCACGGGCGCCACCGCCAACGTCAACGTCCTCAGCGGAAACACGCGCCGGATCACGCTCACGTCGGCACTGCCCGCGAACGCGGCGCTCGAGCTGCGCACCACGCTGTCGATTTCCGTCGCGTTCACGCTCAACGCCACCGCGACGCTCCCGACCGGCTTCACGGCCGGGTCCACCGCGAAGCCGAGCGGCGCGGTCAGCTCGACGCTCATCCTCTGCAGCGGGACCTGATTCGAACCACCCCTGGAGATTCGGTCCCTCCGCGAACGAGTGACGGAGGGACCGAACTCGACGAGGAGTTCAGTCCTCGCTCTTTCCCCACGCCGTCGGCCTGGGCCCCGATTCCGCTTCCGGGTCTGGGTCCGAGCTCGAGGCCACGGCGTCGAGCAGCACGAGGTCGCTCAGCCGGAGGAGCACACGGGCATCATCGTCCTGCTGGCCGTGGATGAGCTGCACCACGAGCCTCGACACGGGCCCCCTCCAGGAAAGGCGGAGACTGCGCTGGCGCGACCCCAGGTTGTGGAACGGATCGGCTTCCGAGCCATCACCCCCGAGGCCGCGTTCGCGCTCGAAGGTCAGACCGGAGGAGGTGACGACGATCCGCGCATCCTCGTCATCGACGCCCGGGATCTTCAGCAGGGAGAACGAGACGCCCTGCACCGCTCGGCTGAAGGCGATGCTCAACCGCGTCGCCCTGCTCCCCCGAGCCGGCGACACAGCAAGATGCCTCCCGACCCCCTTCAGCGCGGTGATCGTCGCCCGCTGCTGAACACCGACGCTGGAGTCGGTTGTGGCGTCGAACTGAAGATCGAGCGGACCGTTGGACGTGGAGGTGAGGACCTTGCCAACGGGCGCGCCGACACGGTAGCGACGCCAGGACACCAGGCTGACGGGCGACGTCGACGAAGAGGGGGTGCGCTGCAGGGCTCGCCGGAGCTTCGGGGGCAGTTCTTCCCCGGCGCGAGGGCCGGTATTCGATGCAGGCAACGGTGGAACGCTTTCAGTGACGGTTGTGATGGCGCGCGAACGCTCGAAAAGGGCGAGGGTTCAGCGCCGCCCAGGGTGGGGTGCGGGCTGGAACTCCCTGCATTCTTCTGCAGCACGGCGTCTCCTCGAGAACCGTGAAAACTTGCCCAAATGACCACCACTGCGCCTGATCGGCGCACGTGCCCAACACTGCCAACCAGCAGACTACGCGGGACCGCCTGGGACTTGGATGGTCCGAAGCCGTGTAATCGTCGCCAAAACCTCTCCGATCAAGCACAAAGGTACCCTCTGGATGTTCCAGAGGGCACCTCCGACCTCGCGGAAAGGGAGTCGCTACGCCACCTTCTTGGCCCACCCCATGGTGAGCTCCCGAGCAGCGCGCCAGCCGGCGTACATCGAGTCGGCCTCATCCCGCGAGCGCTGCGGCTCGAAGACCCGGTCGACCTTCCACTTGCTCTCGACCTCCTCGAGGTCGGCGAAGATGCCGGCCGACATCCCGCCGAGCAGCATGGCACCGAAGATGGTGGCCTCCGCGATCTTGGGACGCACGACTGGAATGCCGAGCACATCGGCCTGCAACTGGCAGAGCAGGTTGTTCTTGACGGCGCCGCCGTCGACGCGCAGCTCAGAGATGGAGATCTCGCCGCTCTGCGTCGCGGCCTCGACGACGTCGCGGGTCTGGAACACCATCGATTCCACGGCGGCGCGGATGATGTGCAGTCGGGTGGTCGCGTTGCTCATGCCGATGATGGCCGCGCGAGCGTGCGGGTCCCAGGTCGGCGCCGCGAGACCAGTGAAGGCGGGAATAAGGTACACCCCCTCGGTGCTGGCCACCTGTCCGGCGTACCACTCACTGTCTGGGGCCGCGTGGATCAACTGCAGGTCGTCGCGCAGCCACTGCATGGTCTTGCCCATGGCGAAGAGCACGCCCTCGATCTCGTACGAGGTCTTGCCCTCGACAGTCCAGGCCACGCTCGGGGTGAGCCCTTCGATGCGCTGCGGCTTGTCACCGGAGTTGATGTTCAGCACGCCAGCGGTGCCGTACGTCATCTTGCTCAGCCCCTTCCTGAAGGCGGCCTGCCCGAAGAGGCCAGCCTGCTGGTCGCCCAGGTTGCCGCCGATCGGCACGGGGGCCCCGAACGTCGCGCTGAGGTCGCCGACGATCTCGCCGCTCGGCACGATGTCGGCGAGCATCTTGCGAGGGATCCCGTAGTGACCGAGCAGCTCTTCATCCCACTGGAGCGTCTCGAGGTTCATCATCATGGTGCGGGAGGCGTTGGAGGTATCGGTCACGAAGGCCTTGCGGCCCGTCAGGTTCCAGATGAGCCACGTGTCGATCGTTCCGGCGAGCAGCTCGCCCGCCTCAGCTCTGGCCTGGGCGCCCGGCACCTGGTCGAGGATCCAGCGGATCTTGGAGGCCGTGTAGTACGCATCCGGGATCAGGCCCGTGCGCTCCTGGATGAGCGGGCCGATGCCCTGCTCGACCCAGCCTTCGACGACTTCCACCGAGTGCCTGGACGCCCACACGATGGCGTTGTAGATCGGCGCGCCCGTCTCCTTGTCCCACACCACTCCGGTCTCGCGCTGGTTGGTCATGCCGACCGCGCTGAGATCGCTCGGCTCGAGGTTCGCGTCACGCAGAGCGGCACGAATCACCTCGAGCTGGGTGTTGAGGATCTCGCGAGGGTTGTGCTCGATGAGGCCGGGTCGAGGGTAGAGCTGCGTGAGCTCCGCCTGGGCGAAGCCCACGACGTTGCAGTCCTCATCGATGATGAACGCGCGGGCACTCGTCGTGCCCTCGTCGATGCCGAGAATGTACTTTGCCATTTCGTCCCACTTCTTTGTGATCACGGGGCGGTGTTCCGCCAGAGCCGAGCGTACGATCGGTGTACGAACATGTCAATGCTTGCACATGCATGTATAGACTTGTATATGCTCATGGGAGTTCGCGTCAACGGTGACGCGTGTCGAGAAAGGCCTCGCCCATGGAAATCGACCTGTTCTCCATCCTCGCCGCACTGGCAGGTGGCTTCTTCGGAGCAGCGATCGGAAGTCTGCACGCCTTCGTCTTCACCGGTGTGCTCGTCATCGTCGGGTTCGTCGCACAAGTCGCGGTCCCGGATGCACCCATCATCAGCAGCCTCGCGTTCGGTCCCGCTTTCGGCCCCCACATCGCGTTCGCCGGCGGTGTCGCCGCGACCGCGTACGCGGCACGCCGCGGCTACATGGAGAACGGCAAGGACATCGTCCTGCCCCTCGCCGCACTCGCCAAGCCGGACGTGCTCGCCGTCGGAGCCGTCTTCGGGCTCTTCGGCTACTTCGTGCAGAAGCTCATCGCGATCATCCCCGGCTTCGGCGCCATCACCGACTCCGTCGCCCTGACCGTCGTCATCAGCGCCATCCTCGCCCGCGTCCTCTTCGGGCGCACCAAGGTCTTCGCCCGGAACAACTCAGGCAAGAGCGGCTTCGACTCCTTCGAGCCCAACGACGCCGGCTCCTGGATCCGCGCCCAGGAGAGCTTCGGCATCAACACGGCGCTCGGCGTCGGAGCGGGGCTCTTCGCCTCCTTCATCTCCATCACGCTGCTGCAGGCCTTCCCGGAAGCCGCCAACGCGTCGACCTTCGTGTTCGGCATCTCTGCGCTCTCCCTGATCCTCCTCTCCGCAGGCCAGCCAGTGCCGGTCACGCACCACATCACGCTGCCGGCCTCCATCGCGGCCGCGACCTTCTACCCCCTGGTCGGCGAGAACGCCGCCCTCGCGATCATCATCGGCGCCGCGGCCGGCGTGCTGGGAGCCTGGTTCGGGGAACTCTTCGCCCGCCTGTGGCAGTCTCACGGCGACACGCACATCGACCCGCCGGCAGCAGCCATCTGGCCGGCGACGACGATCGTGCTCGGCCTCGGCGCCGTCCTCGGAGCCGCCGGCTGACGACGAGCTCCAAGCACCCGCCGCACCACGCAGCCGCTCGACGCCCGACCGCCTGACCTCGATCCGACCCGACCCGACCCGAAGGAGCACCCCCTCGTGCCAGCATCCGTGAACCTCGACACCGTGCGCGCAGTCGCGCTCGATGTCGACGGGACCATCGCCGGAGCCGACCACCAGCTCACCCCGCGCACGACAGCAGCCCTCCGCTCGCTCGTCGAGCACGGCATCCCGGTGATCCTCCTCACCGGACGGGCGAGACAGAACGTGCTCGAGCTGGCGCGGGAGGCGGGCATCCGCAACACGGTCGCAAGCAACAACGGGGCGGTCATCTTCGACCCGGTGGAGGACACCAACACGACGATCACGCCGATGACGCACGCCGAGGCCAGGCGCATCCTGGACCTCGGCGCGCGCCTCGGGCTCGAACGCACCTGGTGGTCGGTCACCGACATCTACGTCGACCGGGACGGCGAGTGCTCGCGGATGCTGCGGGAGCTCAACGAGCGGGACATCATCGTCGGCGATCCCGACGAGCTGCCTGACGACATCACCAAGGTGATGCTCTTCGGCAGCGAGGCGGAACTCGACGAGGTCGCCGACCGCATCTTCGACGCCGCGCCGTCCGGCACCCGCTCCATGTACTGCTTCTTCGAGTTCGTGGCGCCGGATGCGACGAAGTGGCATGCGCTCGAGACCATGCTCGAGGAGCACGGCGTCGACCCAGCGCACACCCTCGGCCTCGGCGACGGCGGCAACGACCTCGCCTGGCTCACCCAGATCGGCTTCCCCTTCGCGATGGAGAACGCCCGCCAGGAGGTCAAGGACATCGCGATCGGCGTCGTCGGCCACCACGCCCACGACGGCGCCGCCGAGATCCTCGAGGAGCTGGCCAGGAGCATCGGCGCCGATGCCCCGGCACCGGCCGCCAAGCAGCAGGAGCTCGCCGAGCAGCAGGAGGACCACTGATGGACATCGAATTCGTCCCCGCCGACCTCGCCCTCGAGCGCGACCTGATCCTCGCGAGCTACGTCTTCACGCTGCCGGCGAGCCAGGACGCGCACGCCGTCGTCCAGCGCTTCGCAGTCGGCCAGACCACCGGCACCTGGCTTCCCGTCCCCGGCCTCACGCGCGAGCTGCGCGACAGGCACGAGGCGCGCATCGTGCGCATCCAGCCCATCCCGGCCGCCGACACGACGAATTCGGCGCCAGACGACGCGAGCTGGTACTTCGCCACGATCGGCGTGCCGGCAGTGAACATCGGGGATTCGATTCCGCAGCTGCTCACGACCCTCATCGGCAACGACGCCTCCACGTCGCTCGAGGCGAAGCTCGTCGACCTCGAGTTCCCGCGAGCGCGCCTCGACGCGTTCGCTGGCCCCCGCTTCGGCATCGAGGGACTCCGGCAGGTGCTCGACGTCGAGTCGCGCCCCCTGCTGCTCAACATGCTGAAGCCATGCACGGGCCTGACCCCCGACGAGGGCGCCGCGATCGCATACGAGACGGCACTCGGCGGCATCGACATGATCAAAGACGACGAGCTGCTCGGCAACACCACCTTCTCGCCCGTCGTCGACCGTGTCATCGCCTACAACGAGGCGCTCGACCGCGCCGCGCAGGTCACCGGCCGGCGCACCATGTACATCCCGAACGTCTCCGACCGGCCGGACCGCATGCTCGACACTGCCAGACGAGCCGTGGATGCGGGAGCTCGCGCGGTCATGGTCTGCTACGCCAACGTGGGCTACGGCTCGGTCGAGGCGCTCGCCGACGCGGTCGACGTTCCCATCCTCGGGCACTTCGCCGGCTCAGCCCCCTACTTCGAGAACGCCACGACGGGCATGACCTCGCCCATCGCGAGCGGCCTGCTCCCCCGCCTCGCGGGCGCCGACCTCGCGCTCGTGAACACTCCGTACGGCGGGTACCCGATCACGCGGCTGCAGTACCTGCAGACCGCGCAGCAGCTCAAGGTGCCCCGCCCTGGCCTCCGCAGCACGGCGCCCATCATCGGCGGCGGCGTGCACCCGGGCACTGTGGCGACGTACGTCGGCGATCTCGGCAACGACATCGTGCTGGGCGTCGGCGGCGCCATCCAGGGGCACCCGGGCGGACCCGCGTCGGGAGGCCTCGCCATGCACCAGGCCATCGACGCGGCGCTCGCGGGCCGCGACGTCCGCGACTCCGACGGGCAGACACCGGAGCTCGACGCGGCCATCGCAGCCTGGGGCACCCTCGACTAGGCGTGCCTCAGAGCTGATCGCCCGGCACCGTCGGCTCCGGACAAGGTCTCTCGCACGAAGTCCTAGCTCCAGGCCACGACGAGTCGTGCGGCATCGCCGGGCAGCATCGGGTCCAGGCCCGTGACCTCGGCGAACCGCCGCAGGCGATTGCCGAGCGTGTTCCGGTGGCAGAAGAGCTCTGCCGCCGACGCGCTGATGTTCCCGGTCCGCAGATAGCTCACGACCGCTTCCCGTAGACGAGTCTGCTCAGAGGGGCCGCAGCGAGCGAGCGCCGCATCGACATCCGCCAGGAGCGGCACCCCCGCATCGACGACTGCGCGCTTCGCGAAACGCGCCCACCCCCGCTCCCACGTCAGAGCATCGACCTCGTCTGGGCCGAGCAGACGAGCGAGAGACAGAGCGACTTGAGCAGTCTGACCGAGCTCGGGGAGCCCGCGACGAGCCTCCACCAGGCCACCCCGGTGCTCCCGCAGGCGTTGGAGCTGGGCGGCGGATGCAGCAGTCCGGTCACCCCACGGACTCCGTGGCGCGAAGGCGATGATCCCGTCGGCGACCGTATGCGTGAAGAATCGCGTGCCGACCCGATCGAAGTCCGCGAGCAGCAGACGCAGCGCCTCCGTGTCCGACCCCACGGCGGCGCACACGAGCAGAGGCGCCGAGACCTGCACACCGAGATGCGCGGCGACAGCCTGGAGCCGATCGTTCGCCGGAGCCCCTTCGAAGAGACTCGCGATGTGGCCTTGCAGCACCGCCGACGCCTCGCCCTGCATGCGTTCACGCTCGGCGACGTACGCGCGCTGCGCCCGGTGGGCGTACTCGTCGACGGTTCGGATGACGACGGCCGTGTGCCGCACGATGAGGCCCGCGTCCGAGGGGGACGCGGTCCGAGTCACGGCCTCCCAGAGCACCTGGAAATCGGCGTGGATGGCCGACATCAGGGAACTGAGCGGAACGTCCGCACGGGCGCGTGAGACACCGACACGATTGGCCACCTCGACCACGTCCGGCAGGCCACCCTCCCTGAGCCCGTCGATCATCGCATCGAACGCCTGGGTCGCCGTCCTGCGAATCTCGGATCGCGGCACCAATGACGAGGCGTAGCCGGGAATGGTGAAGATCAGGTCCATGAACGCTTCGACAAGCTGCGGCACCTCGATCAGGTCGATGATCGCGAGCCAGCGCTCGCGGTCCTCCGTTCGGGGATGTCGGGAGATCCCCGAAGGGGAGGGTGAGGTCATGACCTCCACATTATGTGCAGATGCACTGATTTGGGGAGCAAGATGGGAGCCGATGCCCCCGAAATGATGACGAACCTCCTGGGAGGCTTCCTGTGGGCCCCCGCATACGGCGGTTGCCGGCCAGATCCTCACTGGAGATCATCATGAGCCACCACGCACCGACAGCAACGATCGAGTACAGCGCAGTACAAGAGCTGAGCTCAAGAGACGCCAACAAGGTCGCCATCGGCGCACTTGTCGGCACCGCACTCGAGTACTACGACTTCTTCCTCTTCAGCGCAGCCGCTGCGCTCGTCTTCAACGTGCAGTACTTCACCAACGAGAACGCGAGCGCAGCAGCGCTCGCCTCGTTCGCCACGTTTGGTGTGGGCGTCGCCGCCCGCCCGCTCGGCGGCATCATCTTCGGGGCGATGGGCGACCGGATCGGGAGACGCAAGACGCTGATGATCACCATCATCGGCATCGGCCTCATCACCGGGCTCATCGGCATCCTGCCCACCTACGCGGCGATCGGCATCGCAGCCCCGATCCTGCTCGTGCTCCTCCGCGTCGTCCAGGGGCTCTTCGTGGGAGGTGAATGGTCGGGAGCGCTCACGCTCGTCGTCGAGAACGCTCCCCTGCACCTGCGGGCGCGCTACGCGGTCATCCCCCTCATCGGCTCTCCGATCGGAACGATCCTGTCGTCAGGCGGGTTCTTCCTCATCACGTTCTTCTTCACGCAGGAGAACTTCGACTCGTGGGCCTGGCGGATCCCGTTCCTGCTCTCCCTTCCGCTGCTGCTCATCGCCATCTACATCCGCAGCCGACTCGAAGAATCACCGGTCTTCCGCCAGCTCGAGGCGGCCGGCGAGACAGCGCCGACGCCGGTCCGGACGACGTTCAAGCACAGCTGGCGCCAGATCCTCGTCGGACTGGGTGCCTCGCTCCTCGGCATGGGCGGCTTCTACCTGGTCACCACCTTCTGCGTCTGGTACGGCGTCAACGTGCTCGGCTATGAACCGTGGCTGATGCTTCTCGGGACGATCGCCGCCGCCACGGCGGAGATCTTCGTGATCGTCTGGGCCGGGAGGCTCGGGGCGCGGTTCGGCTCCAGCCGCGTCATCTTCTGGGGCGGAATCGCGTCCGCGATCGTGGCGATTCCCGCCTTCATGCTGCTCACCTCAGGTATCCCGACCCTGGTCATCCTCGCGATGGTGCTTGCCGTGTCGACCCTGTCGTTCCCCTACGCCGGCACGGGAGCCGTCTTGACCGGACTCTTCCCCGCGAGAACCCGGTACACGGGCGTGGCGGTGGCGAACAACACGGCCGCCATGGTGGCCGGCTTCGTCCCGCTCATCGTCACGGGACTGGTCGCGACGGCCAATGACTCCTGGTGGCCCGCCGCCCTCATGCTGGCACTCATCTCGATCATCACTGCCGTCTGCGGTGCCATCGCGCCGCGCTTCAGCGTCAGCCTTCCGGGGTTCAAGCACTAGCACCTCGTCGCGCGGATCAGGGCGAGTAACGAGCAACAGGGAAGAGAGAGCACCATGCACATCGACGTGAAGATCCGAGCCCACGAGATCCTCACCATGGACCGGGCGCGACCGAAGGCGAGCTGCGTCGGAATCCTCAACGGACGCATCGTCGGGTTCGACCAGGACCTCACCGGCATCAGTGCTCGCGAGGAGATCGACTTCGGCGACGCCTGCATCACCCCGGGATTCATCGACGCGCACTGCCACACAGCATGGTGGGGGCTCAGCCTCGGGGCGGTCGACGCCGGCGACAGCCCCACCTACGCATCCCTGTACGGCGCGATAGAGGCAGCTGTCGCTGCGGTCGACGACGAGCCTGGCGCCTGGATCCACGTGACGGGCTTCAATCAGGCTCGCTATGACGGCAGATACCCCAGCCTCGAGCGGCTCGACGAGATCACCGGTGATCACCCGCTCTCCATGCGCCACACGTCTGGACACGCCTCCATCGTCAACACCGAGACGCTTCGAAGGATCGGCGTCTTCCGGGACGGCTTCGAACCGCCAGCAGGCGGAGCTGTCCTCCTGGACGAGAGCGGTGCACCGACCGGTGTGCTCGAAGAGGCAGCGCAAGGCCTTGTCCAGGCACTGCTCATGCCCTATTCGCAGGATGTGCTCGTGGACGCGATCGAAGCTGCAACCGCCAGGTACGCCGCCGAGGGCATCACCAGCTTCTCCGAGGCCGGCGTCGGCGGCGGCTGGATCGGGCACAGCCCTGTCGAGGTGGCCGCCTACCAGGCCGCGGCCGAGCGAGGCTCATTGCACGCTCGCGCTCAGCTCATGCCGGCCGCAGACGCCCTCCGTCCGCTCCGCGCGCACCCAGCCGACTTCCACGGCCATGGCGAGGGGAGGGGCCTCGATCTGGGCGTGCGCTTCGGCTTCGGGACCGACGAGGTGCGGTTCGGGCACGTCAAGGTGTTCCTGGACGGGTCACTGCTCGGCGCGACGGCAGCCGTGACCGAGGACTTCTGCGGGCACGACCACAATCGCGGGTACCTGCTCGATGAGCCTGCGCACTACCGAGAGCAGGCGCTCGCCATCTACCGCTCGGGCTGGCCGCTTGCGCTGCACGCCATCGGCGACGCCGCCATCGACCTCGCTCTGGACCTGATCGAGGAAGCGCACTCGCTCTACGGCCCCCTCCCGGCGCCGTGCAGGATCGAGCATTTCGGGATCGCCCGACCAGACCAGGTCACACGCGCCGGGCGCCTGCGAATCGCCGTGACCCCTCAAGCAGGGTTCATCGGGCCCCTCGGCGACCAGATCCTCAAGCGGGTCGGGGCAGGACGCCGCGACTGGCTCTACCGTGGGCGGTCGATCATCGATGCCGGGGGGATCCTCACCGGCTCGTCGGATCTGCCAGTGGCAGACAACAATCTCAGGAGAGGCATGCAGTCAGCCGTGGACCGCCTCACCGCGGGCGGCGAGATCCTCGGGACGCGCGAGGGAATCACGCCGGAAGAAGCACTGCGGACGCACACGGAGTGGGCCGCTAAGGCAACGGGGCAGCTGCGAGACAAGGGCACCCTCGAGGTCGGCAAGCTCGCCGACATGACCGTGCTCGCGTCCTCGCCGATCTCGGCGACGGATATCTCGGCGATCGAGGTCGTCGCGACAGTACTGGGCGGAGAGCTCAGCTACGACTCGCGGAGCTCCGCCGTTGGCGGCCCGGCTCCGATTCCCACGACGATCAGAGACAAGAGAGCAGGAGCAAGATGAACGTGTCCGATGCGACCGCCCAGAGCACACCCCCGACCGGGGGCAGGCAAGCTCCCGGCACTCCTGGCGAGACAGCGGAGGGTCTGCGAGAAGTCCTCCATGCGCAAGCACGCTTCGACGAAGCCCTCTCTCACCTGGACGCCGGGGATCTGCGGGACGCCTCGCTCCTCCCCGGTTGGACGCGCGCCCATGTCATCGCGCACGTGGCCTACAACGCACGCGCGCTGGCTCGCCTCGTGGACTGGGCGGCGACTGGGTCTCGGAACCCCATGTACGAATCCCGAGCGGCACGCGATGCAGAGATCGAGGCCGGGTCTCAGCTGACCGCCGCGCAGCTGGCACGACTCTCGGCGGCGGAGGCGCGGAGCTTCGAGGCCGCCTGGTCCGCGCTCCCCGAGGACCGCTGGGACTACCAGGTCCGGGACGGACGCGGGTCGCCACTCGCGGTGAGGGACACGCTGGAGCTGAGAACCCGCGAGCTGTGGATGCACCTCATCGACCTCGACGCCGGAGTCACCCCGAGCGACGTCCCCGCCGTCCTCCAGCGACGCATCCTGCAGGAGGTCCTGGACACCTGGGCTCGTCACGACCACTTCGTCAGTGCCGTGGCGACGGATGACCGGAGCGCGTTCCACCCGTGGGCCTCGGCCGAATGCGGGCCAGGGGTCCGAGACACGGACCTGCGGGTCTCCGGCACGCTCTCCGACCTGCTCGCATGGGCAACTGGTCGGTCGCTGTCGGGAGTTGCGGCCGCAGACTTCCAGGGCCGGCCACTCGACACCGCGCCGCCCGCCAAACCCTGGATCTAGGCGCCTTCTCGGAGCACCAGGCGACCGAGGCGGACGCCGTCACGGCGGCTTACGCCGTGCTCGCCCGCGGCGTCCAGGCTCGCGAGAGGATCATGACGAGGAGCGCGACGGCGGTGAGCGCTGAGGCGACCCAGACTGGCGCGAGCGCCCCCACCCCCAGTGCGAGCCCGAGCGCACCGAGTACCGGTCCGGCGGCCGCCCCGATGTTGAGGGCAGCGGTCGCGTAGGAGCCGGCCATCGTGGGCGCTGCGGAGGCTTCGTACAGGACTCGGGCGATGAGCGTGCTGCCGACTCCGAACGAGAGCACCCCGAGCACGAGGACCAGGGCGAGGAGCAACGCAGGGTGGGTGGCGCCGCAGGCCATCGCGATCCATCCGGCCAGCAGTAGGGGGCCGCCGACGCCGAGGGCAAGGCCGGGTCGCTGATCGGACATCCGACCCGCGATCGTGACGCCGAGGAACGAGCCGACACCGAACAGCACCAGCGCGACAGGAACCCACCCTTCGTCGAGCCCCGCAGTGTCGGTCACCACCGGTGCCAGGAACGTGAACGCCGCGAAGGTGCCGCCGTTGATGAGCGCGCCGAGCCCCATCGCTCGCAGGAGCCTCGGTGACGCCAGCTGAGCGAGCTCGGCGCGCAGACTCGGCGCGACGCCGCTCGCCTCGTCCCGAGCGTTCCTCTGCGGGATGCCCCGGACGATCCCGATGAGGGCGGGGACACAGAGGATCGCGATCCCCCAGAACGTCGCGCGCCACCCCAGCGCGGTGCCGAGCAGAGCGCCCGCGGGCACGCCAGCGACGGTGGCGATCGTCGTGCCGGACAGCAGGATCGACAGCGCACGCCCCTTCCGGTCAGGCGGAACGAGTGTGGTGGCGACGCCGAGGGCTACCGCGAGGAACCCCGCGTTCGCGAGCGCACCGAGCACCCGCGTGACGATCAGAGGCGGGAACGTCGTCGCCACCGCGCCGACGACGTGGCATCCCGCGAACACGCAGAGACAGACGATGAGCGTCAGACGCGGTGGCCAGCGTCGCGCGAACGCCGCCATAGCGGGCGCGCCGACGACCATGCCGATCGCGAAGGCCGAGGTCAGGAGACCCGCGGTGCCGACGGAGACGTCGAGGTCGGCGGCTATCGCGGGAAGGAGACCCGCGAGCATGAATTCGGATGTGCCCATGACGAAGACGGCCAGGGCGAGCAGATACAGGGCAGCAGGCATCGAGGACTCCGAGGTGAGCGATCAAGAGAGGGAACTCCTGTCACCACGGCCAGCTGCCCGGGAGAGCGGACTCGCACCCGCAGCGTGCGGGGCGGTACGACTAGTGGTTCGCGGGGCTGGCGGTGTGACCGGCAGCCCCTGACCTGTCTGACTCGGGACTCGACATGACCAGCACCCTACCCGCGATCGATGCGCGGCGCATCGATCACCAGCTGGTCCTGCACCGCTCGCACCTCGCGGACGGTTTCCATGAAGCTTGCCGCCCGGAGGCCGAAGCGTCCGAGGAAGACGCCATCGGGGTGCCCCGCGCCGAGCTCTTCCGCGGCATCCCAGATGGCGGCGAAGGTCCCCGGCCCGGCGCTGCCGCCGTAGAGGATGCGCACGTCCCCCGAGCGACCGGCGAGCTGCCCGCGGATATGCGCGATGGTGGCCGCCACGTAGTCGCCGGGGGCCGGCTCGGGCTGCCCGATCGCCCAGCTCGGCTCGTAGGCGACGACGATCGGCCGGTCGCCGGGAACATCCGCGAACGCCTCCGTCAGCTGCCGGTCGATGATCGACCTGGCCGCCTCACCCCGTTCCGGCTCCCCGGCGATCAGGATGGGGACCACTCCCGCGTCGGATGCGGCACGGCACTTCTCTCGCACGTCGGCGAGGGTCTCGCCGAGGAGCTTCGCGCGCTCGGGGTGCCCGACCATGACCAGCGTCGCACCGACCTCCGACAGCACCTCGGCCGCCGTCTCGCCGGTGAAGGCCCCGAGACCGAAGGGCGAGACATCCTGCGCCCCGACCTGCGCTCCGATCTCGTCGAGCGCGTTGCCTGCGATCGAGATGACCGGGTCGGGCGCGCAGAGGAAGATGCCGTCGCCGCTGCGGGGACTCCCCCTCAGCTCGCCCACGACCTCGGCGACCCAGGCTCGCGTGTCGGCGAGGGTCGCGTAGGACTTCGAGCTGTGACCGATCATCATGGCTGGCAGCGTCATCGCTGTTCCTCCGTAGTCGTGGCGTTCAGGGTCGTCGAGCACACTCTCAGCAGCGCACTCGCCGCAAGTCTAATCCTGTGCGAACATGTACGTACAACTTCGTTTCGCGGCCTGGCCGCACGACCGGGTCAGGAGCACCATGGCAACGACGCCGAGCACTTCCCTCCACCGCGGACTCCCGCGTGCGAGCCCACGCGAACTCGCGAGCCGCACCTTCGACGTCATCGTCGTCGGCGCCGGCATCAACGGCGCCGCCGTCGCCCGCGAAGCCGCCATGCGCGGCCTGAGCGTCGCCCTCCTCGAACGCAGCGACTTCGGCGAGGGCACGTCCGCCTGGAACTCCCGCCTCATCCACGGCGGCCTCCGCTACCTGGAGCACGGGGAGATCCCCCTCGTCTACGAGTCGCTCCACGACCGCGAGGCCCTCCTCCACATCGCGCCGCACCTCATCGAGCCCATGCCCTTCATCGTGCCGCTCTACAAGCACAATCACCTCCCCGGCTGGATGTTCCGGATCGGGATGATCCTCTACGACGTGCTCTCCCTCCAGAAATCGCTGCCGTCGCATCGGCACCTCGGCGTGAAGGAGCTCGCCACCGAGTTCCCCGGCCTCCGCCGCAGAGGCCTCGGCGGCGGACTCCACTATTACGATGCGCAGATCGCGTACCCGGAGCGACTCGTGCTCGAGACGATCCTGAGCGCAAGCGACGCTGGCGCGCGCGTCGCGAACTACACGAGCGTGGACAGCCTCGTCCGCGACGGCACCGCCGTGACCGGAGTGGAGGCCACCGACCTGACGAGCGGCGAGCGCTTCACGGTGCGCGGCCAGACCGTCGTCAACGCGGCAGGCCCCTGGCTCGACGAGCTCTCCCTGCCCGCGGGAGTGAAGCGGCAGATCGGTGGCACCACCGGCACGCACCTCGTCGTCGACGAGTTCCCGGGCGCCCCGACCGCCACCATCTACTACGAGGCGTTCACCGACAACCGCGCGATCCTCGTCATCCCCTGGAACGGCAAGTACCTCATCGGCACGACCGACGACCGCTTCGACGGCGACCCGGGCAAGGCGCGCGGCACCGCGACGGAGGTCGAGTACATCCTCAAGGAGACGAACCTCGTCATCCCACAGGCGAAGCTCACCAAGGCCGACGTGCTCTACAGCTACACCGGAGTCCGCCCCCTGCCCTTCGTCGACGCCGCCAAGACCGGTGCCATCTCGCGCAGCCACATCATCACCGCCCACGACGACCGCCTGGGCCTCGTGAGCATCGTCGGCGGCAAGCTCACGCCGCACCTCAGCCTCGCGAAGGAGACCGTCGACCTCATCGCCGACAAGCTCCTCGGGCGGAAGCTGCCCGCCTCCGGCGCGGCCAAGGCCACCCTGCCCGGCGCATCCTGGAGCAAGTGGCCGAGCACGTCCCTGCGGCGCACGAACCTCAGGCGCGAGCTCCCGTGGGACGAGGCGATCTCCGACCGCCTCGTGCGCGTCTACGGCGCCCGCGCCCTCGAGATCGCCGCCCTCGCCGCGGAGAGGACGCAGCTCGCGGCGGTCATCGGCGAAGGCCCCTCCGCCATCGTCGCCGCTGAGATCGTGTTCGCCATCGAGCAGGAGAGCGCCGTGCACCTCAGCGACATCCTGCATCGGCGCACGATGGTCGGCCTCGAGGGCGACCTCGCCGTCTCCGTCGCCGAGGAGTCGGCGGCCGTCGCGGCGGATGCGGCCGGTTGGTCGGCAGAGCGCGTCACCCAGGAGCTCGCCTACCACGCCGCGTACATCACTCGCTTCCGCGGCGGGCTCGACTAGCCACCCGATCGACGTGCCCCTGGCTGGCTCCCCACGCAGCCGGCCAGGGGCACGTCCTAGACTCGACTGGTGCCACTCACCCGCACGCTCATCGACACCGCCGCCCTCAGGCCCGATCGCATCGCGCTCGCCGGCGACGGGGAGCAGCTCACCTACCGTCAGCTCTCCCGCTCGTGCGCAGCGGTGCGCGCGGGGGTGGAGACCATCCTCGGCTCGTCCGAACCCGTCGCGCTCGGCGCCTCGTCGGCTGAGACACGAGGCGTGCCGATCGTGGCCGTCTCGCTGTCGCGCGCGATCGACGCGGCGCGGCTCCTCACCGGCACCATTAGCTTCCGGGCCGTCGCCGCTGTCCTCGACCCGCTGTGGCCGCTCGAGCACCGGCTCGAGATCCTGCAGCGCGTCGAACCCGCACTGGTCATCACCGACGACCCCAGCTTCGAGGAGCGCCTCCGGGCCTCCTCCTTCACCGGAACCGTCGTCTCCCTCGCCACGTTCGACTCGGTGGCGGCGGATGCCCTCGCTCAGCGAGGCGACTCGGCGCCTGGCCCCGAGGTCCGAGACCGCGACGAGCCGTTCCTACTGCTGTTCACCTCGGGCACGACCGACCTCCCCAAGGGCTTCCTGCGCACCCGGGGCAGCTGGGACCATAATGTGGACATCAGCCGCAGGTACCTCGGCGTCGAGGACGGCCGCTCGACGATCGCACCGGGCCCGCTCTCCTACAGCCTCACGCTCTACGCGCTCGTCGAGGTCCTCGCGACCGGCGGCTCCCTCTTCCTGCAGAGCCGCTTCGACGCGCAGGCCACCGCGCGGACCATCTCGACCGACCGCGTCGAGCGCCTCGTCGGCGTGCCCGCGATGCTGCTCGCGATCCTGCAGGCCGCGCGTCGCGCCGAGCAGCCGCTCGACTCCCTGCTCGAGGTCATCACTGGCGGTGCGAACCAGCCGGAGCACATCCGCCGCAGCTTCGAGGAGACGCTCCCGACGGCGCACCTGCGCAGCTATTACGGCGCCTCCGAGATCGGCTTCATCGGGTACAGCGACGCGGGCGACGGCACGAGCCTCACGCCCTTCGGCGGCGTCGAGGTGAGCGTGCGCGACGAATCTGGTGCGGAGGTGCCCACCGGCGAGACGGGCACGCTCAACATCAGGGTCGGCTCAGCCGTCGAGCGCTACCTCGCCGCGACGAGCGCAGAGCGCATCACGGACGCCGACGGCTGGGCCAGCGTCGGCGACCTCGCCTCGTTCGCGGGCGGGCGCATCCAGCTGCTCGGCCGTGCAGGTGACGTCGCGGTCTCCGGGGGCCACAAGGTGTCCCTGCCCCAGGTCGAACGCGCGCTCGCATCCCTGCCCGACTGCGAGCAGTGCTGTGCCGTCGCCCTCCCAGACGCCACGCTCGGCTCGATCGTGGCCGTCGTCGTCGAGGGCGAGGCGGAGTCGCTGCCCGCCAAGGCGCGGATGCTCGCGCACCTGCGTGCGCACCTGGCGCCGCAGTTCGTCCCCCACCGCCTCTACCGTGCCCGCGTCCTGCCGAGGACCGCCGGCGGGAAGATCCGCCGCGCCGCCGTCCTCGCGCTCGTCGAGTCGGGCGACACGGACCGGCTATGAACCGCGCCGTCGTCACCGCCATGGGAGCCGTCACACCGAACGGGCTCGACGTGGCGAGCACCTGGTCGTCGCTGGTCTCCGGCAAGAGCGGCATCGACCGCATCGCCGGCGTCGACGTCTCCGACCTCGCCGTGCGCGTCGCCGGAGAGGTGCGCGGCTTCGACGCCGCCTCCCACCTGCCCAAGCGGGACATCGCGAGACTCGACCGGCACGCGCACTACGCTGTGGCGGCGGCCGACGAGGCGATGCGCGCCACCGGCATCATGCCTGGCACCCTGCCGTTCGATGCCAGCCGATTCGCCGTCACCATCGCAACCGGCTCGGGACCCGTCTCGCTCACCCAGGATGCCGCGCGCATCCTGGATGCCTCAGGCCCTCGCCGGGTGCCGCCTGGCGTCGTCGTGTACGGCGGCCCCGACGCGGCAGCCGCGTACCTCAGCGAACGCTACGGCGCGCGCGGGGCGAGTGCCGGGCTCTCGGCGACGTGCGCCAGCGGCACCGTCGCGCTCGGCGAGGCGATGCGCACCATCAGACACGGCTACGCCGACGCGGTGCTCGTGGTCGCGGCCGACGACTGCCTCAACCGCGTCAACCTGGCCGTGAACGCCACGCTCGGCGCCCTCGCGCTCGGCCACGAGGATGCGCCCGAGACCGCCAGCAGGCCCTTCGACCGCGGACGCCACGGCTTCGTGATGTCGGCCGGAGCGGCCGCCCTCCTCGTCGAGTCAGAGACCAGCGCACTTGCGCGGGGCGCGGAGATCCTGGGCGAGATCGCGGGATACGGTGCGACGTCGGACGCCTACCATCCGACGGCGCCGAGGCCGGACGGGAGCGGCGCGATCGCCGCCATGCGCTCCGCCCTCGACGACGCGAAGCTCAGCACCGGCCAGCTCGACCACGTCAACGCGCACGGCACGAGCACGCCGCTGAACGACGCCATGGAGACCGCCGCCCTGCGCGAGCTGCTCGGCGCCCGCCTCGGAGAGGTGCCCGTCACCGCGAACAAGTCCGCGACCGGGCATCTGCTGGGCGCCGCGGGCGCGCTCGAGGCCGTCATCTCGCTGCTCACCATGCGCGATTCCCTGATTCCACCGACCCTCAACCTCAACGACCCCGAGTTCCCAGAGCTGGACGTCGTGGCGCGCGAGGCCCGCCCCGCGCGCATCCGAACCGTGCTCTCGAACTCCTTCGGCTTCGGCGGGCACAACGCCTCGATCCTGCTGCGCGAGTTCGTGGCGCCCGCCCGCTCGCGGGATATCTAGAACGCCGGCGGCACGTCAAGCGACTCGAGCGTCTCCCGCACGTGGTCGCTCGTGAACGCCTTCTCGAGCGCCGCGATCTCGGGCGTTCCGAGCATGTCCTCGCGCGTGACGAGCGTCACGGCGAACTGAGGGTCCTGTTCGACGGCGAGACCGTTGTCGACCGGCGTCAGCCCCAGCTGGCGCGCGAACGAGGGCAGGTTGAAGACGGCATCCGCCTCTTCGTACGCCGTGTTGAGCTGCAGCAGGTCGACCTGCGTGATCGTCAGCTCGCGCGGGTTCTCCGTGATGTCGGCGACCTTCGCGGTGAACCGCTCGACGCTCGGGTCGAGCGTGATGATGCTCTGGTCGGCGAGCAGCTGCAGGGCACGTGCCGCGTTCGCGCTGTCGTTCGGGATGACCACGCTGCCGCCTTGCGGCAGCTCGTCAAGCGAGCTGAGGGTCTTCGAGTAGAACGCCACGACCGTCGAGTAGATCGGCTTCACCCCGGCGAGCGAGGCGTCGTTCTTCGTGTTGAACTCCTCCATGAAGGGCACGAACTGCACGAAGTTCGCATCGATCTCGCCGTTCTCGACGAGCACGTTCGGCTGCACGTAGTCCGAGACGGGCACCAGCTCGATCTCGTAGCCCTCCTCGATGACCTCGGCCGCCGCCTCGACGACATCCGTCATGGGCGTGACCGTCGCGGCGACCTTGATCGTGACGACGTCGCCACCCGCTTCCCCGGCGGACGGAGAGCACCCTGCGGTCAGGAGGGCGAGGGAGCCGACAGCCAGTGCGGCGCCGATCGAGCGGAGGCGAGGTCTCATGGCGGTTGGTTCCTTTTCGGGTCGTACGGGAGGCGGATGGGCGTCGTCCGACGGGGAGTCAGCGGCGGTCGAGGGCGACCGAGAGCCGGTGGCCCCCGGTCTGGAGGAGCTGCACGCAGACGATGACGATGACGATGGTCGTGTACATGAGCGGGTAGTCGTACTCCTGGTACCCGTAGCGCAGGGCGAAGTCGCCGAGCCCTCCGCCCCCGACGACACCGAGCACCGTCGAGTACGAGAGCAGGCTGATGGCGGCCGAGGTGAGCGCGTAGACGAGCCCGCTGCGCGCCTCCACGAACAGGAAGCGGGTGATGATCTGCCCAGTATCGGCGCCCATGGACCTGGCGGCGTGGATCACCCCGGAGGGCACCTCCAGCAGGATCTGCTCGACGAGGCGCGCGTAGATCGCGACGCCCACGAAGCACAGCGGGAACGTCGCCGCCTGCGTGCCGAACGTCGTGCCGAACACGAGGCGCGTGAGCGGGATGAGGAACACCACGAACAGCAGGAAGGGGAACGACCGGACGACGGTGACGTAGAGGTTGGCGATCCGCCACAGACCACGATGCTCGCGCACCCCACCCGGCCGCGTCAGGTAGATGAGGACGCCGAGCGGTAGCCCGAGCACAACCGCCGCCGCGAGCGAGAACACGAGCATGTACCCGGTCTCGGCGAGGGCCTGGCCGATCGCGTCGACGTTGCCGGTCAGGGAGGAGACGATGCTGTCGATGAGCTCCATCACGACTCGAGCATCCGCTTCGCGTGCTCGGCATAGGAGCCGCGGTCGTCGCGCGCGCTGTGCTCGACCGAGACGATGCCCTGCAGGCGGCCCCGGTCGAGGATCGCGGCCCGGTCGCAGATGGCCTTGACTGCGGCGAGCTCGTGGGTGACGAGCGCGATGGTCGTGCCGAAATCCTCGCGCGTCGAGGCGAGCAGCCGCAGGATGTCGCTGGTCGTCCGCTCGTCGAGCGCCGAGGTCGGCTCGTCGCAGAGCAGCAGCGGCGGCCGCGTCACGAGCGCGCGTGCGATGGCGACGCGCTGCTTCTGCCCGCCCGAGAGCTGAGCCGGGTAGTCGCCGCCGCGATCGCCGAGACCCACGTAGTCGAGCAGCTCGTCGACGAACGCCGGATCCTTGCGCCGCTGGAGCCGCAGCGGGAGCTCGACGTTCTGCCGCGCCGTCCGGTTCGCGAGCAGGTTGAAGCTCTGGAAGACCATCCCGATTCGGCGGCGCAGGCCACGACGCTCGCGCTCGCGCATCGCAGACGGGTCGGCGCCCTCGATGAGCACCGTCCCCTCGCTCGGCGTCTCGTCGGCATCGAGGAGCCGCAGCAGCGTCGACTTCCCGGCGCCGGACTCCCCCACGATGCCGAGGATCTCGCCCCGCCGGATCTGCAGGTCAATGCCGTCGAGCGCTGGCGCACCCGCCCCGTATCGCACCGTGACACGTTCGAGAGCGGCCACGGGGCCGGGATCAGGCATGCACGCTCCGTCGTTATTAGATTGTGTACAACTATAGCGCCGAGCCGTCGGATGCGGAACCCCCGCGCACGCAGAAGCGGGGCGCATCCGGAAGAATCCGGATGCGCCCCGCTCGACACCTGCGACGCCCGCCGGTGAACCGACAGCGCCTGCAGAGTGAGGCCTACGCCTCGACGACCGGCACGGCCGTCGTGATGACACCACGCGTCGCGAGCGCGTCGACGACGCGCCCCTTCGCACCCTCGGCCGACTTCGCGAAGATCGCGAGGTGCGCGATCTCCTTCGCCTGCTCGAGCGTGACGCGCTTGAGCGCGGCGCGGACCTCGACGAACGCGGGAGGAGCCATGGAGAGCGAGCGAACGCCGAGACCCACGAGCACGATCGCCAGGTTCGGGTCGGCCGCGGCCTCGCCGCACACACCCACGTTCTTCTGGTGGTGCTCACCCGCCTCGCCGATGCGCTCGATGAGGCGCAGCACGGCAGGGTGCCACGGGTCCTGGAACGCCGCGACGCTGCCGAGGAGACGGTCGGCCGCGAGCGTGTACTGCGTGAGGTCGTTGGTGCCCACGGAGACGAAGTCGCTCGTCTCCAGGATCTGCTCGGCCAGGAGCGCAGCCGAGGGAACCTCGATCATGCTGCCAGCCGTCATGAGGCCGTACTCGCGAGCCAGCGCCGTGAAGTGCTCGCTCTCGTGCGCGTCGGAGACCATGGGAGCCATGACCCAGACCTTCGCCTCGGTCGCGGCCTGCGCGTTGGCAAGCGCCTGGAGCTGGTCGCGGAGGATCTGCTCCTTCTTCATGAGGACGCGGATGCCGCGAAGGCCAAGTGCCGGGTTGGGCTCGTCGGCCTCGGTGAGGAACGCGAGGGGCTTGTCGGCACCGGCGTCGAGCACGCGCACGACGACCTTCTTGCCGGGGAAGTGGGCGAGCGCCGCCGTGTAGTCGGCGGTCTGCTTCTCCACCGACGGGGCCGTGTCGCTGTCGAGGAAGAGGAACTCGGTGCGGAACAGGCCGACACCCTCGGCGCCGAGCGCTGCCGCGCGCTCCGCATCCACGGGCTTGCCGATGTTCGCGAGGATCTGCACGGGGGTGCCGTCGGCGAGCTCGCCAGGCTCGACCGGGGCGGCCTTCATCGCCGCGACGCGGTCGATCTCGGCTTGGGCCTCCGCGATGCGCTCGGCGGACGGCTCGGTGATGACCTGGCCCTTGGCCGCGTCGACGACGATGGTCTCGCCGTCGCGGAGGCTGTCGGCCTCCTTGACCGCGACGACCGCGGGGAGGCCCTTCTCGGCCGCCAGGATGCCGGTGTGCGCCTTCGGGCTGCCGTCACGGGTGACCAGCGCGAGCACCTTCGACAGGTCGAGCTTGGCCGTGTCGGCGGGCGCGAGGTCGTGCGCGACCAGGATGAACGGGGTGTCGCTCGACGGCACCTCGGGTGCAGGAACGCCGCGGAGCAGGGCGATGACGCGCTGCGAGACGTCACCCAGGTCGGTGGCGCGCTCTGCCAGGTAGCCGCCGAGGCTCTTGAGCATCTCGGCGAACGAGGAGAAGGACTCGAAGACGGCACGCTCGGCGGTCTTGCCACCCTCGGTGGCCGCCTTGATGCTGTCGGCGAGCGACGGGTCGGCAGCCATCATGGCCTGCGACTCCAGCACGTTCTTCGCCGCGCCGTCGACGGTCGCTGCGCGAGCGGTCAGCGCCTCGCCGGTCTCACGGAGTGCGGCGATCGCACGCTCGTACTCGGTCGCGGCGTCGCCGGTGGCGCGCTCGTCGGCCGGTTCGGGGAGCGGATCAGGCATGCGCAGGACTTCACCGAAAGCGACGCCGGTCCCGACGCCAAACCCCGTGTATTTCATAGCAACTCCTTCGTGCTGGTAACTCAGACAGCGTATCGGCACAGCAACGTAGGCTTCGACCGTGACCGAGCAAGACTCAACCAAGAGTTCGCGCAGTTCCACTTTCGCGCCGCCGTTTCCGAAGTTCCCCCCGGAGGCGCCGTTCGGCGAGCGCATGCAAGCACTGATCGCCTGGGCCCAAGCTACCCGCCCCGCCCGAGTCTTCGCCCATTTCGGGGCGAGAAGTGCTTCGGTGCTCGCCGGCGGCATGGCCTACTCCGCTATCTTCTCCATCTTCGCGGGCATCTGGCTACTCTTTTCTGTCGCCGGCATCTTCCTCGCGACGAACACCGAGCTCCGCGACGGGCTCATCGGAGTGCTCAACTCATCCCTGCCCGGGCTCATCGGCGAGCAGGGTGCGATCGACCCGAGCCTCCTCGAGAGCACGGGAGCCTTCGGCTGGGCGAGTGCCATCGCCCTCATCGGTACCCTCGGCACCGCGCTCGGCTGGCTCGGGCAGGCGCGCACGGGCATCCGGACGATCTTCGACGTCCCCGTCGCGACCAAGCGGAGCTTCGTCGTCCAGAAGCTCGTCGACCTCGGCTTCCTCCTCGCGTTCGCCGTGGCCCTTGCGATCTCGACCGCGCTCACGGTGCTCTCCTCGACCTTCCTCTCGTCGCTGCTCGAGACGGTCGGCATCGACGAGTCGAGCGGGTTCGCGCTCGTCGTCATCCGCATCGTGACGATCCTCATCCTCCTCGCGTTCGACACCGTCGTCCTAGCCGGCATCCTGCGCATCCTCGCGGGCCTGCGCATCCCCACGCGCTCGCTGTTCTTCGCCGCCTTCCTCGGGGCGATCATCATCGGCATCCTGAAGCAGGTCTCGACGGCCCTCATCGGCGGCGCCACGAGCAATCCGCTCGTCGCGTCCTTCGCCGTGCTCCTCGGCCTCATGATCTTCCTCAACCTGCTCTGCACCGTGCTCCTGCTCACCGCGGCGTGGGTCAAGGTGACGATGGACGACATCGGTGCCTCCCCGAGGCTCCTCACCGCCAAGGAGGCCCGCGAGGAATCGTCCGACACGATCCTCCGTGCCGAGCGCGAGAAGATCGCGACCCAGGTGATCGAGTCTCGGGAGCGACTCAACGCGGCACCTCGGTTCTTCCGGTGGAAGGCCATGGCCGAGTACCGGGCTCTCCTGCGTGAGCAGCGCAGGATCGAAGCCGAGGCGCAGCGACGCCGATTCCAAGGCGGACGCGTCTAGACGACGCGCCCCAGTTGAGCGGCGCCAGGGGACAGGCGACCGGCGACGCCGAGTTCCCGTGTCGGTGGTCCCGTCTAGACTCGAGCGCATGCCAAGAACCATTCGCATCGCGTCAGTGAACGTCAACGGAGTCCGTGCCGCCTACAAGAAGGGCATGGGCGAGTGGCTCGCCGAACGCGAGGTCGACATCCTGGCACTGCAGGAGGTTCGCGCCCCCACGGAAGAGCTGCACAAGCTCATCGACACGTCCGATTGGGACCTGCACGACCACCTGGCGACCGCGAAGGGCCGCGCCGGCGTCGCCATCGCCTCCCGAATCCCGATCAGCGCCGTCCGCACCGAGCTCGGCCCGGACGACTTCGACTCGGCGGGCCGCTGGCTCGAAGCCGACTTCGACATCGACGGCACCCCGCTCACGGTAGTGAGCTGCTACGTCAACTCCGGCGAGGCAGACACCCCGAAGCAGGACGAGAAGTGGAAGTTCCTCGACGCCATGAGCGCGAGGCTCCCCGAGCTGCAGGCGCACAGCGCCCACTCGCTGATCGTCGGCGACCTCAACGTCGGCCACACGAAGCTCGACATCAAGAACTGGAAGGGCAACGTGAAGCGGGCCGGCTTCCTCCCCCGCGAGCGCGCCTACTTCGACCGCATCTTCGGCGAGCACGGCGCGAGCGTCGAAGGCGCAGACGGCAGCACCGGCACCGGGCTCGGCTACGTCGACGTGGGCCGCGCGCTCACCGGCGAGGTCGAAGGCCCATACACGTGGTGGTCGCAGCGAGGCCAGGCGTTCGACAACGACACCGGATGGCGCATCGACTACCAGGTCGCGACCCCCGAGCTCGCCAAGCGCGCCGTCTCCTACGCCGTCGACCGCGCCGCCAGCTACGACACCCGCTGGTCGGACCACGCGCCCGTCGTCGTCGACTACACGTTCTGACCTCCGGGGTCATCGCCCCGCATCCGCCCGCACCGGCCCACCCCACTCGCACGACCAACCGCACGACCTCGAGGATCTCCTGATGACCAAGCCAGTGCTCTTCTCCGGCATGCAGCCCTCCGCCGACTCGCTCCACCTCGGCAACTTCATCGGCGCGCTCAGCAACTGGGTGCCCATGCAGGAGGACTTCACGGCCATCTACTGCGTCGTCGACCAGCACGCCATCACCGTGCCCTTCGAACCGAGCTCGCTGCTCGAGCGCACCCGGGTGACGGCGGCGCAATACATCGCGGCAGGCATCGACCCCGAGAAGTCGATCCTCTTCGTGCAGTCGGCGGTGCCCGCGCACGCGCAGCTGCAGTGGGTGCTGTCCACCATCACGGGCTTCGGCGAGGCCAGCCGCATGACGCAGTTCAAGGACAAGTCGCAGCGGTACGGCGCAGACACGACGACCGTCGGCCTCTTCACCTACCCCGTGCTCATGGCCGCAGACATCCTGCTCTACCAGGCCGCGTCCGTGCCCGTCGGCGAAGACCAGCGCCAGCACATCGAGCTCACCCGCAACCTCGCCGAGCGGTTCAACTCGCGCTTCGGCGACACCTTCGTCGTGCCGGAACCGCACATCATGAAGGAGACCGCGAAGGTCTACGACCTGCAGAACCCAACCGCCAAGATGTCGAAATCGGCGGAGTCGGACGCTGGCCTCCTCCGCCTGCTCGACGACGAGAAGGTCACGCGCAAGAAGATCATGCGCGCGGTGACCGACGCCGACGGCGAGATCCGCTTCGACCGCGAGACCAAGCCAGGGGTGTCGAACCTCCTCACCATCGCCTCCGTCCTCTCAGGGTCGTCGATCGACGAGATCACGGCGCAGTATGCGGGCGGCGGCTACGGCGACCTCAAGAAGGGCCTCGCCGAGCTCGTCGAGTCGACGTTCGCTCCCATCCGCGAACGCACCAACGAGCTCCTGGCCGACCCCGCCGAGCTCGACCGCATCCTGGAGCGCGGCGCAGAGCGGGCAAGCGAACTCGCCCTCACGACGCTCGACGAGGTCTACGCCCGCGTCGGCTTCCCCAAGCCGAGACGCTGACCTCGCCAGTTCCCTGAGAGGCGAGCTGGGCACTTCCCACACCCCAGCTGATCGCACCATTTCTGCCGAATCTCCGCGCTAGGATGACGCAATGCCCGAAACGCTCGTCATCATCCCCACCTACAACGAACGCGAAAACGTCCGCTCCATCGTGGACCGTGTTCTCGGGGCGGACTCGCGTATCCACGTGCTGGTCGTCGACGACAACAGCCCAGACGGCACCGGCGACATGGCCGACGAGATGGCCGCGGCCGACGAGCGCGTCACCGTGCTGCACCGCGCCGGCAAGCTCGGTCTCGGCACCGCCTACCTCGAGGGCTTCGCGCTCGCAGCCGAGCGCGGCTACACCTACGTCTTCGAGTTCGACGCCGACGGCTCGCACCCGCCCGAGCGACTGCCGGAGATGATCGACGCGCTCGATGCTGGCGCAGGCCTTGTCATCGGAACCCGCTGGATGCCCGGCGGGCGCACCGAGAACTGGCCCCTCCAGCGCCAGATCCTCTCCCGCGGCGCGTCCATCTACGCCCGCGTGCTGCTGCAGAGCAAGATCCGCGACATCACCGCCGGCTACCGCGGCTACCGCGTCGACCTCCTCCAGGGCTTCGACCTCGGCCGCATCAAGAGCGCCGGCTACTGCTTCCAGATCGAGATGGCCTGGCTCTTCGAACGCTCCGGCATTCGCGTGAGCGAAGTGCCCATCACGTTCGTCGAGCGCCAGGAAGGCGCATCCAAGATGTCGAGCGACATCATCGTCGAGGCCGTCTGGCGCGTGTTCGCCTGGGGCCTCGGCTACCGACTCGGCGCGCTCTCGCGCCTGACCGGTCGTTGAGCGAAGGCGATTCCATGAGCGACGCACCCACCTCCTCCGTCACCTTCGAGGCCGAGACCTCGATCCCCACGCGCCACGGGGTCCTGCGCTTCCGCGCGTACACCGACGACGCCGACGGGCAGCTGCACCTCGCGATCATCTCCGGTGAGCCCGAGAACGGCGCCATCGTGCGCGTTCACTCCGAGTGCCTCACGGGTGAGGCCTTCGGCTCGCTGAAGTGCGAGTGCGGGCCGCAGCTCGACGCCTCCCTCGAGGCGATCGGTCGCGACGGCGGCATCGTGCTGTACCTCCGCGGCCACGAGGGCCGCGGCATCGGACTCCTCAACAAGCTCCGCGCCTACGCCCTGCAGGAACAGGGGCTCGACACGGTGGATGCGAACCTCGCGCTCGGTCTCCCCGCCGACAGCCGTGCCTACACGGCAGCCGCCCGGATGCTCGACGACCTCCACATCTCCCGCATCCGCCTGCTCACGAACAACCCCGCCAAAGCCGAGGCCCTCGAAGCGCACGGCATCACAGTCGAGGAGCGCGTGCCCCTCGAGGTGGGGCGTGAAGACGCGAACCTCGCCTACCTGACCACCAAGGTCCAGCGCATGGGTCACATCATGAGCGAGCTTCCCCAGCTGCCGAACGACGACGCCGCCAGCTGAGCACAGCCGGAACCGCATACCTCATGCGGCCCACGATTGGGTAGTGGGCCAGCGAAAGCGACGAATGACGTGTAACCTCGTCTCGGCCGGAAGCCACAAGCATCCGACCGAGCACGCGTCAATCCACCTCGCATCCGCACGGTCCGACGCGTTCCACCCACCGCTGCTCTGAGCTCAAGCACCGCGCAACCCGCACCGAAACCGCGACTCACCAGCGAGCCAGCTGTCTCAGGAGCAACGTGTCATCCCCCAGCAAGACCAAGACCGGAGCGTCCGTCGAGGAGTTCGAGGTCAAGAACTCCCGCGGCAAGGTCCTCACCGCGAGCCTCGTCGGAACCTCGATCGAGTTCTACGACTTCTACATCTACGCGACCGCCGCGAGCCTCGTCTTCCCGGCCCTCTTCTTCCCGAACGACAACGAGACGACGGCACTCCTCGCCTCGTTCGCCGTCTTCGGCGTCGCCTTCATCGCTCGCCCCATCGGGTCGATCCTCTTCGGCCACTTCGGCGACCGCATCGGCCGCAAGGGCACCCTCGTCGCGACGCTCCTCACGATGGGTATCGCCACCTTCGCGATCGGGCTCCTCCCGACGGCGCTCACGCCCGGCTGGGAGATCCTCGCGCCGACGCTGCTCGTCATCATGCGCTTCTGCCAGGGCCTCGGCCTCGGCGGCGAGTGGAGCGGCGCGGCCCTCCTCGCCACGGAGAACGCCCCGGCGAACAAGCGCGCCATCTACGGCACCTTCCCGCAGCTCGGCGCCCCCATCGGCTTCATCCTCGGCAACCTGCTGTTCGTGCTGCTCTCCCACTTCATGAGCGACGAGACCTTCTTCGCCTGGGGCTGGCGAGTGCCGTTCCTCCTCAGCGCCATCCTCGTCATCGTCGGCCTCTGGGTGCGCATCAGCCTCCTCGAGACGCCCGCGTTCGAGAAGGTCGTCGCCGCAGGCGAGGTCTCCAAGGTTCCGCTGTTCGCAGCGTTCAAGACCAGCTGGCGCCAGATCATCCTGGGCACGTTCATCATGCTCGCCACCTACGTGCTCTTCTACATGATGACCGCGTTCACGCTGTCCTTCGGGACGAAGGCCACGACCGAGCAGGCTGCCGCGAAGGCGGAAGCCGCCGGTGAGGCGTTCGACCGGTCCGCCTGGGTGCCAGGTCTCGGCTACATGCGCGAGCAGTTCCTCATCATGCTCATCGTCTCCGTCGTCTTCTTCGGCATCTTCACGCTCGTCTCCGGCCCGCTCGCCGAGAAGTACGGCCGCCGCAAGATGCTGCTCTGGACCACCGGCGCGATCTTCATCTTCGGCTTCGCCATGACCCCGCTGCTCGCTGGCGGATTCATCGGCACGCAGGGAATGCTCGTCATCGGCATGACGCTCATGGGCCTCACCTTCGGCCCCATGAGCGCCGTCCTCCCGGAGCTCTTCCCCGCCAACGTGCGCTACACCGGAAGCGCCATCGCCTACAACCTCTCGAGCGTCTTCGGCGCCGGCTTCGCGCCGACCGTCTTCATCGCGCTCTGGGCGTTCGGCGACGGTAGCCCGTTCTGGGTCGGCGTGTACCTCGCCGGCGCCGCGGTCCTCACCTTCGTGGCGCTGCTGATCTCCAAGGAGACCCGCGACATCGCGTACGTGACCAACACGAAGTAGTCGCCGCGCCTCATCGACGGGGGCCGTGCATCCACTGCGGATGCACGGCCCCTTCTCGTCTGCCTGCCCAGCGGGCCGGGAGGGGCGGATGCCCCAGGTCGGGGCGGGTACCCTTGGCGGGTGCGCGCACACGACTGCGCGCCATCGGCGTGCGCGCATCTCGGCGCGCTGCGGGCGAAAGGCCAGGAGTTTGGGCGACAAGCCAGTGGATGCAGGAGCAGTTGGCAGCGGGGAGACGGCGCAGAAGAAGCGCAGGGGATTCCCCGGGCGACCGGCTCGTGAGGCGTCGGGCGCACCGAGGGCGACCTTCAAGCAGCTCCTCCCGCACCTCCTCGTCAACAAGCCGCTGCTGGCGGGCATCATCGCCATCAGCGTGCTCAGCTCGGCGTTGAGCCTCGCCCAGCCGCTGCTCGTGAACGTGCTCATCGGCCAGGTCGAGGTCGGCACCATCGCCGCCTGGGTCGTGTGGGTGCTCGTGGGCGCCGTGGTCATCGGCGCTATCGCCAACGGGGTCCAGCACTTCCTCCTGCAGCGCACGGGCGAGTCGATCGTGCTCAACACGCGACGCCGCCTCGTCGCGAAGCTCCTGCGGCTGCCGGTCGCCGAGTTCGACGCCCGCAGGACGGGCGACCTCGTCTCCCGCGTGGGCAGCGACACCACCATGCTCCGGGCCGTGCTCACGCAGGGACTCGTCGAAGCCATCGGCGGCGCCCTCACCTTCATCGGTGCCGTCGTCGCGATGATCGTGCTCGATGGCGTCCTGTTCCTCATCACCTTCGCCGTCGTCGTCGTGGCCCTGCTGCTTGTCGTGGGCATGTCGATGCGCATCCGCGAGGCCAGCGCCGCGGCCCAGCAGAAGGTGGGCGACCTCACCGCCTCCGTCGAACGCGCCATTTCCTCGGTCAGGACCGTGCGGGCGTTCGGCGCGACCGAACGCGAGGAGCGCCTCGTCGACACCGACGCGGTCGGCGCCTACCAGCGTGGCCTCGACGTGGCCCGCATCTCCGCGTTCATCGTGCCCGTCGCGGGCTTCGCCATGCAGGGCGCGCTCATCGCGGTACTCGGCGTCGGCGGCCTGCGCGTGGCGGCAGGCGAGCTGAGCATCGCGAACCTCATCGCCTTCATCATGTTCCTGTTCATGATGATCATGCCGCTCGGCCTCTTCTTCGGCGCCCTCACCGCGGTGAACACCGCCCTCGGCGCGCTCGGGCGCATCGAGGAGATCATCGCGATCCCCGAAGAGGGGGCAGTCGACCGCGACGAGGCGGCGCTGGTCGTCCTCGAGGGGCCGGCCAACGAGCGCGGGGCACCGGACGCGCCCGCCGTGGAGTTCGAGGACGTCACCTTCCACTACCCGGAGGACGTCGTGCGCGCGCGGGCAGCTCGCGAGCGGGCAGCCGCGCGGCTCGAGACGATCCGCCGAGAGTCGTCGCGCGGCGGCATGGCAGCGGCCATGACGGGGGCCGCGTCCGACCCCGACGCTCGACTCTTCGCGGAGGACGGGGCTCAGGCGCGCGTCGAGGCGCCGCTGGTGCTCGACGGCGTCAGCTTCGCGCTGCGCCGCGGCGAGCGCCTCGCCCTCGTCGGCCCCTCCGGCTCGGGCAAGTCGACGGCCCTTGCCCTGCTCGAGCGCTTCTACGACCCCACGGGTGGCAGTATCCGCCTCGGCGGCGTGGACCTCCGCTCCATCGACCGGCAGCAGCTGCGCGCACAGCTCGGCTACGTGCAGCAGGACGCGCCCGTGCTCGCCGGAAGCCTGCGCGAGAACCTCCTCCTCGGCCGACCGGACGCCGACGACGTCGCCTGCGAGGAGGTGCTCCGCGAGGTGAACCTCGGGGACGTCCTCGACCGCAGCGACGACCGCCTCGACACCCAGGTCGGCGAGTCCGGCGTCATGCTCTCCGGCGGCGAGCGCCAGCGCCTCGCGATCGCCCGCGCCCTGCTCTCGGCCCCGCCCATCCTGCTGCTCGACGAGTCGACGTCAGCCCTCGACGGTGCCAACGAGCGGCTCATGCGCGACGCCCTCGACAAGGTCTCGGAGGGTCGAAGCGTCATCGTCATCGCCCACCGCCTGTCGACGGTCGTGGACAGCGACGAGATCGTGGTCCTCGAGCATGGTCAGGTGCTCGGCCGCGGCAAGCACCTCGAGCTCGTCGACACGGTCCCCCTCTACCGGGAGCTCGCACAGCACCAGCTGCTCCTCCCCCGCTGAGCCGGCCAGCTGGCCCGCACGCGGGCAGGAGCGCTACTCGACGGTGACGCCGGCGGCACGCAGCTCGTCGAGAGCCGCCGCGCGGGACGCTGCGGCCACGGCTGAGGTGAGGCCGTCGACGACACGCACCGTGAACCCCTCCCGGTGGGCGTCGAGCGCGGATGCCCGCACGCAGTGATCGGTCGCGATGCCCACGACGTCGAGGTGGTAGACGCCGCGAGCGCGCAGCGCCTCGGCGAGCGGCTCGCCCTCGGCGGTGGCACCGTCGAAAGCCGAGTAGGACGGCGAGCCCTGCCCCTTGAAGATGTGGAGGTCGACGAGCTTCGTGTCGAGCGCGGGGTGGTAGTCGGCGCCCGGCGTGCCGGCCACGCAGTGCTCCGGCCAGCTGTCGACGAAGTCGGGCTGCGGGTGGAAGTGCCCACCGTTGTCGCTGTCGGCGTCGTGCCAGTCGCGCGAGGCGACGACGACCGCGTAGTCCTCGCCGTGCTCCGCGAGGTGCTCGGTGATGCCAGCGGCCACGGCGGCACCACCGGCTGTCTCGAGGGCCCCACCCTCGGTGAAGTCGTTCTGGACGTCGACGATCAGCAGTGCGCGGCTCATGCCCCCAGTCTGCCGCAGCGTTCCTGGATGAGCCAGGCGCATCCGCGCCCGCTCAGCTCGTCGCTCACCAGTTGGCGAGGGATGCGCCGCACGAGTAGGCGCGGGCGGCGATGCTGTCGAGCGCGTCGCGGTTGGCGGGCGTCACGGCGCCGACGACGAAGAACGCGAAGGTCAGCCTGCTGCCGTCCGCGGCGGTCATGTAGCCGGCGAGTCCGTAGACCTCGTTGATCCACCCGGTCTTCGCCGTGATGGCGCCTGGGGGGACGCCCAGGGAGGTGAGCCTCGTCTGGAGGGTGCCGGTCTGGCCGGATGCGGGCAGGTCGTCGAGCATCTGGGACGCGGCGATGTCCGGCTGCGAGATGGCTTGCAGCAGCTCGGCGACGAGTTCGGGCGGGACTCGGTTGTCGGCGGACAGACCGGAGCCGTCCGCGAGAACGAGGCCGTCGGCGTCGAGGCCGAGGGTCGACAGAGCCTGGCTGGTCGAGGCTTGGATGGCGGCGAAGTCAGTGCCGACACCCTGCTCGATCGCGACGAGCCGCGAGAGCATCTCGGCGACGTTGTTGTCGCTGTCGATGAGGGCGTAGTGCACGAGTTCGGAGACCGGCTGCGACCAGACCTCTGCGAGCAGCGTCGCGCCCTCCGGCACGGTGCCGCTCGCGCCTGCCGTCGCGGCTCCGAGCCTCGTGGCGAACGCGCCAGCGGCGGCGCCGCTCGGGTCATCCGTGCGGGGCGAGACGAGGCTCGCCGGGTTCTGGCGTCCGCCGTCGACCATGAGCGCCGAGATCGGGCTGATGTAGCCGTCGGTGCGGTCCGCCTGCAACCACGACGGCTGCCACTCCGGCCCGCTGAACGCCGACTTGTCGACGAGCACCTGGGTGAGGGGCGTGCCGGAGAGGCTCGGGTCGCTCGCCCAGGCCGTCCGGGTCTGGGCGGCGAGGTCGGCGAGCGTCGCGGTCGCGCCGGAGTAGTAGCTGCCCGCCCCGGTGTCGGTGGAGGCGAGGGTCACGTCCCCACCTCCCACGATGACCACCGAGCCCGGCTCGCTGCCTGCGTAGACGCGTGTCGGGATGCGGAAGTCCGGGCCGAGCACCTGCATGGCCGCGGTCGTGGTGAGGAGCTTCATGACGGATGCGGTCGGCACCGCGTCCGTCGCCTTGCGCTCGTAGATCGCCTCGCCGCTCTGCGAGTCGACGACCACGCCGTGGAAGTCGAGGGCTCCTGCGGCGCTCGCCACGTCCTCGATGGAGCAGGTTCGCATCGGCTCGGCGGCGGTGGCCTCGACGGGTGCCACGCGAACCGCGCCGAGCGACTTGGCGGGGAGGACCTCGGACGTGCCGGCGAACGCCGGTGCTGCTGCTGCGAACCCGGCCGCGCCGGCCGCGAAGCCCCCTCCGAGCGCGAGGACGCCCGCGAGCGCGAAGCCGACGAGGCGACTGGCGACTGAGCGCGGGGACTTTCCTGACCTGGCCATGTCACCTCCGGGCGGAACGAGGGGCCGCGTCGTCGTTCGACGGCACGGCAAGCTGCAAGTCTAGCCAAGCGATGCGGGCGCCGCGCCTGACCGAGGATTCGGGGAGGCCTCCTGCCCGCTGGCGCGCTCGGCGGGGCAGGCGGGAGACTCGAGCCCTCAGCTCAGGCCGGCAGAGCGGAGGTAGTGGAGCAGCAGCGTGTCGTCGCACTCCAGGACACCGGCAAGGGCGAGCGGGTGCTGCGCAAGCGTCTCCGAGTGCGTGATGCGTCCACCCTGCCCACCAACCGACGCCGGCGAGATCGTCAGGCAGAGCTCGTCGAACGCGCCCTGAGCGTTGACCTCGCCAAACAGCGAGGGCCCGCCCTCGCAGAGCACCTCCGTGTGGCCCAGCTCGCGCAGCATGGCGCGGAGCTCGGTGACGTCGAGGGTTCCAGGGCGCTCCGGATGCTCCGGCACGGTGAGCACGGTCGCGACCTCCCGGAACGGTGCGAGCCGCTCGGGATCGGAGACGGGAGTCACCACGATGGGCGGTACGGGTGCATCCGCGAACATCTCGTGCTTCGGGTCGAGCGCGAGACGGTTCGAGACGATGCCCAGCGTCGGATGTGGGGGGCGCCCCCGCTCTTCGCGCCAGGCGACGGAGGGCTCGGAGACTCGAAGGCCCACGTAGCCTTCGTCGCGAAGGGTGCCAGCCCCCACAAGCACAAGGTCCGCGAGGCGACGCAGCAGCTCGAACACACGATGGTCCGCGGCGGTGCCGAGGCTCCCCGACCTGCCGTCGCCGCCCATCGCAGCCCCGTCGACGCTCGCCACGAAGTTCAGCCGGAACGCCCCGTTCGCGGGGTAGGCGTAGTGGGCGAGCAGCTGCTCGTCGTCGAGCTGCTCACGGGCACCCGCAGGACCGAGCAGCGAGCGGATCGCCGAGGATGGAGCGTTCATGCTGAGAGCATGCCACGCAGACGTGGACGGCAGTGGTGAGTCGAGTGCGAACTTGGGGGCGCCCTAGACGTTGTGTCGCGTGTACGCGGGCGCACGGAGGCCGAGGATCGCCTCGGTCATGCGGGTCGCGTCGACCGCCTCTGGCACGTTGTGCATGCGGACGATGCGAGCGCCGAGCAGGATGCACGCGACGGCCGCCGCCAGCGACCCGGCTACCCGCTCCCGCTTCGGCCTGTCGAGGCTCTCGCCGATGAAGTCCTTGTTGGAGACCGCGGCGAGGGAAGGGAAGCCCAGCGACGAGATCTCGTCGAAGTGCCGTGTCAGTGCGAGCGTGTGCAGCGTGTTCTTGTTGAGGTCGTGCCCCGGGTCGACGATGAGCTGGTCCTCCCCGACCCCCAGCTCGATGGCCCGCTCGGCGCGCGCCTGCAGGAACGAGCGCACCTCTCCCACCACGTCGTCGTAGTGCGGCCGGGCGAGCTCCGCCCGCGGGGCCGCGACGCTGTGCGTGATGACGAGCTGAGCACCCGAGCCCGCGACGACCCTCGCGAGGTCTTCGTCGCGGAGGCCGCTCGTGTCGTTGATGATGCCTGCGCCCGCTTCGAGGCACGCCTCGGCGACGCGTGCACGGTAGGTCTCCGCGGAGATGGGGATGCTGGTCCGCTCCCGCACGGCACGGATCACGGGCACCACCCGGCTGATCTCGTCCTGCTCGGAGAGCTCCTCACCTGGCGCGAAGGGCTGACCGCCGATGTCCACGATGTCCGCTCCCGCCCGCTCGGCGGCGAGCACCGCATCCACGGCACTCTCGAGCGCGAAGGTCGCCCCATCGTCGTAGAACGAGTCGGGGGTGCGGTTCACGATCGCCATGACCGCGACCCGGCGAGAGAAGTCGAACCCCTCCCCCTCGCCGAGCCGATGGACCGGGCTGCGCAGGCCCGGGAATGCCAGGGGCGGGTGCTGGTCGGGGTCTTGGTGGTGCCGGCGCTCGAGCATCTCATCAGCGTAGGCGAGGCGCGCTGAGGAGCGCGGCCGACTCGGTGCCGCCTGAGAAGACGAAAGCCCCTCCGCACCGAAGTGCGGAGGGGCGATGGGGCCGCCTGCGAGAATCGAACTCGCGACCTATTCATTACGAGTGAATCGCTCTGCCGACTGAGCTAAGGCGGCCTGCCTGCAGCTCAACTCCCTGGGGCGCTGAACTCGACACCAAAGCATAACGCACACTCAGCTCAAGTGCACATCGGGGTGTCGGAGTCAGCAGACGAGGCCCTCTGCGGGCACCGTCCCGTCGATGAAGTACGCGTCGACCGCGCCCGTGACGCAGCTGTCGCCCTGCGTGTAGGCGAGGTGTCCTTCACCCTCGAAGGTGACGAGCGTGGCCGATTCGAGCTGCTCGGTCACTGCCTCCGCCCACGCGTATGGCGTGGCCGGGTCGCCCGTGGTGCCGATGACCAGCACGGGGTCCGCACCCGCTCCCGTGACGGGCGCGAGCTCGTTGGTGGATGGGAACGCCCATTGCTGGCAGGTCGTGTCGCCGAGCGCTTCAGGGCCGGGGATGCCGATGGGGGTCGACTCCGCGATCTGCCGGTTGAAGTCGGCGATCTTCGCGGGATCGGTCTCGACCGGGTAGTCGAGGCAGTTGATGGCCGTGAACGCCTCGAACATGTTGTCCGCGTAGGTGCCGTCGGGCTCGCGCCCGTAATAGGAGTCGCTGAGCGCGAAGAATCCTGCCGGGTCGCCGGTGGCCTCGTAGGCGGCGAACGCCTCGCTCAGGTACGGCCAGCTCTGGTCGTTGTACAGGGCCGAGCTGATGGCGGTGTCGATGACGCTGCTGGTGAGCTTCCGCCCGTCGGCGTTGTTGGGGAGCGTGTCGTCGGCCTCGGCCATGAGGGCGTTGATCTTCGCGATCGCGTCGTCGACGCTGCCCGTGAATGGGCAGCTGGTCGTCGTCAGGCAGTCCTCGAGGTAGGTGCGGGTCGCTTCGCCGAACGCGCCCTGCTGGGCGAGCACGACCTCGAAGGTCGAGAGCGTGGGGTCGGTCGCGCCGTCGAGCACGACGCGTCCGACGGTCTCGGGGAACATGTCGATGTACTGCGCGCCGATGTCGGTGCCATACGAGAACCCGAAGTAGTTGACCTTCGGGTCGCCGACGAGGGCTCGCATCATGTCGAGGTCCTTGACGGTGCTCTTCGTGTCGACGAACTCGAGGAGAGCCCCCGTGTTCTCGAGGCAGTCGTCGGCGAACTCCTTGGAGTTCGCGGTCACCGCGTCGATGATCTGCTGGTCGGTCGCCGTCTCGGCGTCGAGTTCCTCGTCGACGCCGTAGAACCATTCGTCCATGCCTGCGTCGTCGCGGCAGTCGACGGCGCTCGATTCCCCGACGCCGCGCGGGTCCCAGCCCACGATGTCGAAGTCGTCCATGAGCTCGGGCGTGAAGACGTACTCGGCGCTGTCGCGGACGAAGGAGATGCCGGAGGCGCCGGGGCCACCCGGGTTCGTGAAGATCGTGCCGAGGGGGTTGCCGCTCGCTGCTGGCACCTTGACCATGGCGAGCTCGATCTTCTCGGACGCCCCGTCGCCCCAGTTCATGGGAGCTTCTGCGGTGGCGCACTCGCGCCCGTTGCCGCAGTCGCCCCAGTCGAGGTCCTGCTCGTAGTACGCCTGGATGCTCGGCTCGAGCCCGGAGGGCACGAGCTGCGCGTCTTCCTGCGGCCCGCGGTCTCCCGACGTTCCGGGGCCAGAGAGGGTCGTGATGAGCGTGCATCCGCTGAGCGCGAAGATGACGGCGGCTGTGAGGAGCGAGGCGCCGATGCCCCGCGCCGTCGCTCGAGCGCGGGTGGTCGTTCTGGTCATGATGCTCCCTGCTGCTTCTGCGTCCAGCTGATCAAGAATGCCTCCAGCACGAGCGCCACGGGCACGTTCGCGGCGAGTCGTGCGCGAGCCTTGCTGACGGCGTCGATGCTGGTGAGCACGTCGTCGGAGCTGCGGGAGCCCGTTGCGGCTTCCAGCTCGCTCCTCCGGTGCTCGTTGACGAGCTCGACGGGCAGCTCGAGCTGCAGCATGAGCAGGTCGCGCAGCAGGGAGACGGAGTCGGTGAGGATGCGATCGATCGCGTCGACCTGCCCTCGCTTGGCCCGGCGCTTCTGGTGCTCCTCGAGCTCGCGGATCTGGCCGCGCAACTGCCGTGGCACCGCCTGTCCCGGTGTCAGCCCGAGCGAGCGGAATGCCGCGGCGCGCTCGTGCTCGTCGCGATCGGCGGCGTTGGCGGTTGCATCTTCGTCGGCGATGGTGACGAGCTGCGCGGCCTTGCGAACGGCCTCGCCGGTGGTGCGGATGTCGAGCAGCCCGTCGAGCGACGCGTCGCGCCTCCCCCAGGCGTCTTCGCTGGTCGCAAGGCGCTTGGCCATGCCGACGTGGCTCTGCGCTTCGCGGGCGGCACGCAGCGCGGTGTCGGGCTCGATCCCGTCGCGCCGGACGAGCAGGGCCGCGACGTCTCGAACCGCGGGGACGCGCAGGCGCACGCTGCGCACTCGCGAGCGGATGGTCGGCAGCAGGTCGGCCTCGCTCGGAGCACAGAGCACCCAGACGGTCGATTCCGGCGGCTCCTCGATCGCCTTGAGGAGGGTGTTGGAGGTGCGTGCGACCATGCGGTCGGCGTCCTCGACGATGATGACCCTGTAGCGCCCGGTCATGGGGGACATGGAGGCGCGTTCGACGAGCTCGCGGGCGGTCTTGATGTCCAGCTGCACGGTCTCGGTCACGACCGCCGTGAGGTCGGGATGTGAGCGAGCGCGCACCTGCACGCACGACGGGCACACCCCGCATCCGCCGTCCGGGCAGAGGAGCGCGGCCGCGAAGGCGTAGGCCATGTTGCTTCGGCCGGAACCCGGAGGGCCGGTGATGAGCCAGGAGTTGGTCATGCCACTCGGGTCGATCGCTCCCCGCTTCGAGGCTTTCGCCGCGTTGGAGAACAGCGCTATCGCGTCATCTTGACCGGACAGGTCGTCCCAGACGGTCACGGCTACTCGCTCGCCGACTGCCGCTCGAGGAGCTCGGCGACGCGGGTGCGGATGAGCTCGGCCACGTGCTCTCGAGGCTGGGTCGCGTCGATGACGAGGAACCTGTCGGGGTCTGCTGCGGCGAGGGCGAGGAACGCCGAGCGGACGGAGTCGTGAAACGCCTTGGACTCCGCTTCGAGCCGATCGTAGGTGCCGCGGGTCTCGCCGATGCGGCGGCGGCCCTCTTCCGGGTCGAGGTCGAAGAGCACGGTGAGGTCGGGAAGGAGGCCGCGCGCGGCCCAGAGCGAGAGGTCTCTGACCTCGTCGGCGCCGAGCTCACGACCGGTCCCCTGGTACGCGATCGAGGAGTCGAGGTACCGGTCCTGCACGACGATGTCGCCGCGCTCGAGGGCTGGCCGCACGACCGTCGCGATGTGCTGTGCGCGGTCGGCGGCGTACAGGAGCGCCTCGGCTCGCGCGTCCATGTGCCCCTTGCGGTGGAGCACGAGCTCTCGGATGTCGGCGCCCAGGTCGGTGCCGCCTGGTTCGCGGGTGCGCACGACCTGCTGGCCGAGCGAGTTCAGCCAGTTCTCGAGCAGGCCCGAGTGCGTCGACTTCCCTGCCCCGTCGCCGCCCTCGAGCGTGATGAAGAGGCCCGTCATTCGGTGGCTGCTGCTTCGCTGGCCTTGGCGGCCGGCTTCTTGGCGGGTGCGCGCTTCGCGGCCGGCTTCTTCGCGGCGGTCGTCTTCGCCGTCGTCGACTTGGCCGCCGGCTTCTTCGCGGCAGGCTTCTTGGCGGCGGGCTTCTTCGCGGCCGTGGTCTTGCGCTTCACCGGTCCCTTGGCGCGCTTGTCGGCGAGCATCTGCACGGCCTCTTCGAAGGTGACATCCTCGGGGTTCGCGCCCCGTGTGACGGTCACGTTCGTCTCGCCGTCGGTCACGTACGGCCCGAAGCGGCCGTCCTTGATCTTGATCGGCTTTCCGCTGACCGGGTCGGCTTCGAACTCCTTGATCGCGGCCTTCGTGGTGCGAGCACCGTACTTGGGCTGCGCGAACAGCTCGTGCGCCGCTTCGAGCGTGACCGTGAAGATCTCGTCCTCGCTCGTGAGGGAGCGGGTGTCGGTCCCCTTCTTCAGGTACGGGCCGTAGCGGCCGTTCTGCGCGGTGATCTCCGCACCTGTCTCGGCGTCGACGCCGACGACCCTGGGCAGCTCGAGCAGCCCGATGGCCTGCTCGTAGGTGACCTGCTCGGGGATCATGGACTTGAAGAGCGATGCGGTGCGCGGCTTGTCTGCCGCGGCGGCCTTCTTGGCGCGCGGCTTCTTGACGGGGCGCCCCTCGGCCGCAGCGGCTTTCGCCTCCGCCTCTTCCGCGAGTGCCTTGGCCTTCGCGTCCGCCTCCGCGGCGGCCTCTTCAGCTTCGGAGGGGCCTTCGGTCACGTAAGGGCCGAAGCGGCCGTCCTTGACGAGGATGCGCTTGCCGGTCTCGGGGACGACGCCGAGCACGCGGTCGGTCTGGATCGGTGCCTCGACGAGCTCGATCGCCTTCTGGGCCGTCAGCTCGTCCGGGGCCAGCTCCTCAGGCACGTTCACGCGGCGAGGAGTGTCGCCCTCCGTCTCCGGCGCCACCTCGAGGTACGGGCCGTAGCGTCCGATGCGGAGCACGATGCCGTCGGCGAGGGGGGTGGAGTTGATCTCGCGGGCGTCGATCTCACCGAGGTTGTCGATGACGCCGCGCAGGCCCTTGTGGTCGTCGGTGCCGAAGTAGAAGCCCCGCAGCCAGTCGTTGCGCTGCTCGGATCCTGCGGCGATCCGGTCGAGGTCGCCTTCCATCTGCGCCGTGAAGTTGTACTCGACGAGGTCGTGGAAGTGCTCCTCCAGGAGGCGGACGACGGAGAAGGCCGTCCAGCTGGGGACCAGTGCGCTGCCGCGCGGTGCGACGTAGCCGCGGTCGATGATCGTGGAGATGATCGACGCGTAGGTGGACGGACGGCCGATGCCGAGCTCGTCGAGGGTCTTGACGAGGCTGGCTTCCGTGTAGCGCGGGGGTGGGCTCGTCTCGTGGCTCTTGGCGTCTGCCGTCTCGGTCTCGAGCTTCTGGCCCTTCTCGAGCGGCGGCAGCTTGGCCTCCGCGGTCGTCGAGTCGTCGCGCGCTTCGTCCTTGCCCTCCTCGTAGGCGGCGAGGAAGCCGCGGAAGGTGATGACGGTGCCGGATGCCTGGAACTCCGCCGCGCGGCTGGTGACCGTCCCCTGCGCATCGGACACGTCGACAGGCGAGGCGTCGATCGTGACGGTGGCCGTCTGCCCCTTGGCGTCGGCCATCTGCGAGGCGATGGTCCGCTTCCAGATGAGGTCGTAGAGCTTGAAGTCGTTCGGGCTCAGCTTGGGGCGCAGCTCGCTGGGAAGCGCGAAAGTGGACCCTGCTGGCCTGACCGCCTCGTGCGCTTCCTGCGCGTTCTTCGACTTGGAGCCGTAGAGGCGGGGAGCGGCGGGGACCGTCTCGGCGCCGTAGAGCTTCGACGCCTGCGTGCGGGCCGCGTTGAGGGCCTGCGATGAGAGCGACGACGAGTCGGTACGCATGTAGGTGATGTACCCGTTTTCGTACAGCGACTGGGCGACGCTCATCGTCTGGCGGGCGGTGAAGCGCAGCTTGCGCGCCGCCTCCTGCTGGAGCGTCGAGGTCGTGAACGGCGCGGCGGGGCGGCGCGTGTACGGCTTGGACTCGACGGAGGAGACCGTGAGGGGCACGGTGCCCGCGGTGAGCTGCACGGTCAGCGTGGTCGCCTCGGCCTCGCCGAGGATCACGCTGGTGTTCTTGAGCACACCGTGATCGTCGAAGTCGCGTCCGGTGGCGACGCGCTCGCCGTCGAGCTTCGTGAGGCGGGCGACGAAGGCTGCGCCGTCCTTGCCGGGCTCCGGCGCGAAGCGTGCTTCGACGCCCCAGTAGCTGGCCTTGACGAAGGCGAGGCGCTCGCGCTCGCGGTCGACGATGAGGCGTGTCGCCGCTGACTGCACGCGGCCGGCGGAGAGCCCGGGGCCGACCTTGCGCCACAGGACCGGGGAGACCTCGTAGCCGTAGAGACGGTCGAGGATTCGCCTGGTCTCCTGGGCGTCGACGAGGTGCACGTCGATGTCGCGAGTCCGGTCCTTGGCCGCCTCGATCGCCTCGCGGGTGATCTCGTGGAAGACCATGCGCTTGACGGGGACCTTCGGCTGGAGCACCTGCAGGAGGTGCCAGGCGATGGCCTCTCCTTCGCGGTCCTCATCAGTTGCGAGGATGAGCTCGTCGGCATCCTTCAGAGCTCGCTTGAGCTCGGCGACGGTCTTCTTCTTCTGCTCGGAGACCACGTAGTAGGGCTCGAAGCCGTTGTCGACGTCGACGCTGAACTTGCCGAGGGAGCCCTTCTTGAGTTCCGGCGGGAGGTTCTTGGGCTCGATGAGGTCGCGAATGTGTCCGACGGAGGCGAGCACGGTGTAGTCATCACCGAGATACTGCGAGATGCTCTTCACTTTGGTCGGCGACTCGACGATGACCAGTGTGTTGCTGCCTGACACAAGCGTTCCTTGGATGGGTCTGCGTGCTTTCGCACGGCGATTCCGGCTGGCCGGAGTGATGTGGGGGCTGTTGCCACCCGTCGGCGCCCATTATATGGACGGGCTGGTCTGTGAACGGGCTGGCTGAAACGGAAGGCTTCCAAATGCTGGCGGCTCCGCCTCACGTCTTCTCGTTCCGGCGGCGGTCCTGCCCTCGACGATTCCGAAAAGACGAACGGGCCGGACTCTACACGAACTCGCACAACGGCCTCCCGGCCATCGGTCGCGCACTCCTCCAGCGATGCGCCGTTCGCCTCGACGACGCGACCCGCTTCCGCACACGGTTCTCCGTCCAGATACCCCGAGGCGACGTCCGCCGCCGCGAGCGCCCCGGCATCCGCGGCCGCCTGCGCAGCTTGCCTGGCGGGGAAGGCAGCCAGCATGCCGATCGCGCCGATGGAGATCGCGAGGACGAGCAGCCCGACGGCGAGCACGACGACCCCGACGGCGCCGCGCTCTCCGGCGAGCTTCGCGGCGATCACCTGCCACCACCGAGAGCGCAGGCGCGTGCGGCGACCGTGACGGGCAGCTCCCGCTGGCCGAGTTCGAGCGGCGCGGATGCGAGCGCGCACACGAGCCCACCCGCGTGGCTGATCTCGAGCTTCGCGTCGGGCACGAGCGCCCGGATGCGGGCACGCGCGATGGACTCGTCGTCGCCCCTGGCGATGAGCCTGACCGAGTCGGCGACCGCATCCTGCAGCCGCACCTGCACCACGACGCCCTGGAGTCCGGCGAGGCACAGCGCGAGCAGGAGGACGACGGCGGGTGCGACGATGGCGAACTCCGCGGTCGCGGAGCCCCGGCACGAGCGGGCGAGCTGTCGCCACCGCGGCACCCGAAGCATCATTCGTCCAGCGTGAGCGCGGTCCGGATGATGTTCTCGAGCAGTTCGCGGACCTCGTCGCTCTGCATGATGACGACGAGGAGTCCCGCGAAGGCGACGGCGGCCATGGTCGCGATCGCGTACTCGGCGGTCGCCGCACCCTCCTCGTCGTGGAGACGGGCTCGGAGTCTCGTGAGGATGGCGCGTGGGCCTGCGCTGAGGCGGTCGTTGGTGAGCAAGGTTGTACCTCTCTTATTGGTTGTCAGTTCGGAGTCGGCACGAGCGTCGAGGGGCAGCCGTCTGGGCTGCCGAAGGAGTGGCGGAGGTGGCGGCGGCGGCGCGCCCTCGAGGCGCGCATCACAGCCGCGAGATCGTCTGGGTGAGCACCGCGAGGATGAGCGGCGCGACGCCGAGGAGCAGGAACGCGGGGAGCACGCAGAGCCCGAGCGGCAGCATGAGGCGCACTCCGAGCTGCGCGGCGTTCCGGCTCGATGCGGCTCGGGCGTCTCGGCGCTCCAGTGCGGCCTCGCTGCGGAGGAGCTCGGCGGCGGGTACTCCGGCGTCTCTGGCGAGGTCGAGGACCCGCTCGATGCGACCGTCTGAGCGCGAGGCTTCCCGAATCGGCCGGTCGCCGTGGGCCAGGTCGGCGTCTTCGAGGACACGCTCGACCTGATGCAGGACGGTGCCGGCGGATGCCCCGCCGAGCATGCCGAGCGCCGTCAGGTCGAGTGCAAGGCCCGGCACCGGGTCTCGTCTCGAGGCCGCCGCGATGAGGGCGCGGTTCCAGAGGTGCGCGGTCGTCATGAGCGCGAGGCCGCCGACGAGGCAGGCCAGGCCGATGGGGGTGCCGAAGAGCACGGCGAGGCTGTCGAAGCCGAGCGCGAGGCCGAGCAGCACCCCCACTGCGGGCAGACCCATGACGAGGCGTGCGGCGCTGCTCGGGCCGGCGAGCGCGAGCTCGACATCGCGCTCGGCTGCTGCATGATCTCGGAAGGACTGCCCGAGGTCGGCGAGGCCGCGGGCGAGCGGGGCACCCGTGCGTTCGGCGAGCGACCACGCGCAGCCGAGGGAGCGCCAGCTCGTCGCCTGCTGCTCTCGGAGTATCGCGCCGACGCGCTGGCCCGAACGCAGGCCTCGCGCGACCCGGAGCTCGACGGGCTCGGCGATGTCGACGCGCGGCGGCGCCACCCTCACGCGGAACACGGCGATCGCTCGTCGTCGCAGCTCGCCTCGGAGCGCGCTTCCCGCCCGAGCGCGATGACTCGCCGGGTGCGCCGACTCGGCTGCGGCGAAGCTCGCGACGTGCTGCCAGGCGGAGGCCGCCGTGGCGCCGCCGAGGAGCAGTGCGGCCAGGCGCTCGACGACCGCAGCCGTCTGCTCGGCCTCGTCGATGGCCTGCCTCGTCATGACCGCCTGGGCTCTCGGTGACGGGTTCCGGTCGTGCCGGTCCCCGTCCCCGCCTCAGGGAGGGACGTGGACCCGGCGACGTCGACGCCGGGCGCGCCCCGCGGGCGCGTCACCGTGGCGATCGCCAATCGGCCAGCAGCATCGAGACGGAACTCGCCGATCTCCGCGAGTCGTCGATGCCCGGACGGGGTGCGCTCGACGTGCATGACGAGGTCGATGGCACTCACCGTCTGCCGCGCAACCGCGTCCGGTGTCATCCCCGCGAGCGCACCGAGGGCCTCCAGCCGGGAGGGCACGTCCGCGAGCGAGTTCGCGTGCAGCGTGCCCGCGCCGCCGTCGTGGCCGGTGTTGAGGGCCGCCAGCAGCTCCCGCAGCTCCGCGCCACGGCACTCGCCGAGCACGAGGCGGTCAGGGCGCATCCGCAGGGACTCGCGGACGAGGCGCTCGAGGGGCACGCTGCCCGCGCCTTCGATGTTCGCCTGCCTCGCCTCCAGCGAGACGCTGTGCGGGTGCGCGATACGCAGCTCAGCTACGTCCTCGATCAGGATGATGCGGTCCCGCGCATCGGCCTCCGAGAGCATGGCAGCCAGGAAGGTCGTCTTCCCGCTTCCGCCCGCACCGGTCACGAGGACGTTCGCTCGGGTCCGCACCGCCTCGCGAACGAGTTCCTCGGCACCGGGAGCGAAGAACGCCTGTCGGTCGAGCTGCTCAAGCGTGAGCTGACGAACCTTCGGGGCTCTGATCGAGAGCAGGGTGCCCGTGGTCGAGACGGGCGGGAGCACGGCGTGCACCCGGATGCCGTCGGCGATCCGCACATCCACGCATGGCGCGGATTCGTCGAGGTGCCGTCCGCCGGCCGCGACGATGCGGACCGCGAGTTCCCGCAGCGCCCGCTCGCTCGGGGCCAGCCAGGACTCCTCCCGCTCGGCGCCGCTCCCCCGGTCGACGTACAGCCCGTCGCAGCCGTTGACGAAGAGGTCGGTCACCTCGCCGTCTGCCACGTACCCGGCGAGCGGGCCGAACGCGTCCGCTTGGCCTCGGGTGAGCGAGCGCACCGATCGCGGTGTGGAGTCGTCGAAACCGGCGCGTGGCGGCAACGTGAGCGACGCGGCTCGGTCGGCTGCTGGACGAGCGACGAACCGCTGGGCGGGCGCTGCGCCGGAGCCTGAGGTGAAGGACATGCAGGAAGCGTACGAACGGCCGCGCTCGAGCGCGGGCGACGGTGCGCCGATTGGGGAGGAGCGTTCTCCACAGGTCCAGGAGCCGCAGAGTCGCGCGGTTAACTGAAGAGGCGCCCGGACAGGGGGATATCCGAGCGCCTCAGCTCATGCAGCGTTCAGGGGGGTTGATTGCTGCAGAGCGACGACAGTTGCGACAGAGAGCGAAACCATCGAAGTCCATGCTAGTGCATATTTCGCCCGAGACCACGTCTGGTTCCCGGACAATCGAAAAATGTTCGGCTGGGCACTCACGACCGCACGGCTGCACGAATCCCGCACGCTGAAAGGCCGGTGGGGCTGCGCTCCGGCGCTCGGAGACCGAGCGTCGAGCGCGTCGCCGCTGGCACTGCTGCCGGTTCACTTCCGCGGGACCCGGCGCCGCAGGGATCCTCCGAAGCGCTCCGACATTCCCCCCGAAAGGCGGGAGTCGGAGCACATGCTGGCTCCGTAGACTTCTCAGAGGCTGCGCCGCAATGAGGTGGCGCGGCATCGCAACGACGCGAAAGGACCTGTGGTGGCTGACAAGATCGAACACCTCCTGGAAGACCTCGAGACCTTCCCGCCCAGCGACGACTTCACGTCCTCCTCCCCCGTGCCGGCCGACCTCGGCGCACGGGCAGAAGAAGACCGGCTCGGATTCTGGGCCGAGCAGGCCAAGGAGTTGCACTGGTCGACGCCGTTCACCGAGGTCCTCGACTGGAGCGATGCTCCCTTCGCGAAGTGGTTCGCCGATGGCACGCTCAACGCGAGTTTCAACTGCGTCGACCGTCACGTGCTCGCCGGCAACGGCGACCGAGTCGCGATCTACTGGGAGGGCGAGCCCGGCGACAAGCGCACCATCACGTACTCCGACCTCCTCGGCGAGGTGAAGCGGGCCGCGAACCTCCTGGAGAGCCTCGGCGTCGCGGCCGGAGACGTCGTCGCCATCTACATGCCCATGATCCCGGAGACCGTCGTCGCGATGCTCGCCTGCGCGCGCATCGGTGCCATCCACTCGGTCATCTTCGGCGGCTTCAGCGCCGACTCCATCCGCAGCCGCGTCGAGGATGCGAACGCGAAGCTCGTGATCACGAGCGACGGCTCCATCCGCAAGGGGCGGATCTTCCCCCTCAAGGAGACCGTGGATGCGGCGCTCGAGGCAGACGGGCACACCGTCGAGCACGTGCTCGTCGTCCGTCGCGCCGACAACGAGCCGTCGCTGACCCCGGGGCGTGACCTCTGGTGGCACGAGGAGATCGCGCAGGTGAGCGATGAGCACGTCGCGAAGCCGTTCCCCGCCGAGCACCCGCTCTTCATCCTCTACACATCGGGCACGACCGGGAAGCCGAAGGGCCTCCTGCACACGACCGGCGGCTACCTCACCCAGACGTCGTTCACGCACCGCACCATCTTCGACCTGAAGCCGGAGCAGGACGTCTACTGGTGCTCGGCCGACGTCGGCTGGGTGACCGGCCACAGCTACTTCGTCTACGGACCGCTCGCGAACGGTGCGACGCAGGTCATGTACGAGGGCACGCACGACACCCCGGACCTCGGCCGCTGGTTCGACATCATCGAGCGCTACGGCGTCACGATCTTCTACACGGCGCCGACGGCGATCCGCGGATACATGAAGTCGGGCAGGCAGATCCCCGCGAAGTACGACCTCTCCTCGATCCGCCTCCTCGGCTCCGTGGGGGAGCCGATCAACCCTGAGGCCTGGTCCTGGTACCGGGAGGTCATCGGCGGCAACCGCGTGCCCGTCGTCGACACCTGGTGGCAGACCGAGACGGGCGCCATCATGATCTCCGCGATCCCGAGCCAGGTCTCGCTCAAGCCCGGCGCAGCGCAGGTGCCTGTTCCCGGGGTGGTCGTCGAGGTCGTCGACGACAAGGGCGAGCGCGTCAACCCCGGCGAGATGGGGCTCCTCACGATCACGGAGCCGTGGCCGTCGATGACTCGAGGCATCTACGGCGACCGGGAGCGGTTCATCGAGACGTACTGGTCCCAGTTCCCTGGCCGCTACTTCGCCGGCGACGGTGCCGGCGTCGACAAGGACGGGCACCTCTGGCTGCTCGGCCGAGTGGACGACGTCATGAACGTCTCCGGCCACCGGCTCTCGACGACCGAGATCGAGTCGGCGCTCGTCGACCACCCGTTCGTCGCCGAGTCGGCGGTGGTCGGCGCGAGCGACGAGACGACGGGGCAGGCGGTCGTCGCCTTCGTCGTCCTGAAGGAGAGCAAGAAGGCGGAGATCGAGGCCTCTGATGCTCCGAAGGTGCTGCGCGAGCACGTGTCGACGAAGATCGGCGCGATCGCTCGCCCCCGTCAGGTGTATGTCGTCGCAGAGCTCCCCAAGACCCGTTCCGGCAAGATCATGCGGCGCCTGCTGCGCGATGTGGCAGACGGCAAGGCGGTCGGCGACACGACGACCCTGACCGACGCCTCGGTGATGTCGGCGATCTCCTCCGGCGTCGCATCCGGAGCCGCCGACGACGATTGACCCGACGCAGCCAGAACGACGGAAGCCCTGCATCCCTCGGAGGAGGGATGCAGGGCTTCCGTCGGTTCAGCTGCTCGCGCCGCGCGCGGCGGGTCGTTACTCGTACGCGACGATGAGGTCGACCTCGACCGGTGAGTCGAGCGGCAGCACGGCGACGCCCACCGCGGCGCGGACGTGCGTGCCCGCGTCGCCGAAGGCGAGCCCCAGCATCTCGGAGACGCCATTCGCGACGAGCGGCTGCTCGGTGAAGTCGGGGGCGGATGCGACGTAGACGGTGACCTTCACGACCCGCGTCACGCGATCGAGGTCGCCGATGACGGACTTGATGGCCGCAAGCGCGTTGAGCCCGGCGAAGGCCGCGAACTCGATGGCATCGTCGCGCGGCACCTCAGCGCCGACCTTGCCCTTCTCGGGGAGCGCTCCCTCGATGAACGGGAGCTGCCCCGACGTGTACACGAGGCCGCCGTGCTCGACTGCGGGCACGTAGGCGGCGACCGGAGCGGCAACCGGAGGCACCGCCATTCCCATCGCACCGAGACGTTCTTCTACCTGGCTCATGCTCACTCCCCCGCGATCGGGCGCTTCATGTAGGCGACGGATCCGCCCTCAGCATTCGTGGAAACCTGCACCAGCTCCCAGCCCTGAGCACCCCAGTTGTTGAGGATGACAGTGGGGGTGTGCAATGGGAGCGGGGTGATGAAATATTCCCACTTCTGCATGGACGTCCTCCTGTGCGATGAGCGCTCAGGCTCTTCATGGGGTACTCATTGAACACTCCTGAAGACGCCACGAGCGGGTGTGACTTACCCTTGATCCTATGTCTGTCACGAATCCAGGGGCGCCCAAACGCAACATTCTGGGTGGCCTCCTAGGGCTGCTTGGTATGAGCGGAGTCGCGGGCGTGCTCGTCACGGCCATGATCACCCCGCTCATCGCCGTCACCGGCGTCGCCGCGAACAGCACCATCTCGCTGTTCGAGAACCTCCCGACGTACCTCGAGATCGGCTCACTGCAGCAGAAGACCGAGCTGTACGCCGCCAACGGACAGAAGTTCGCCGAGTTCTACAACCAGAACCGCGAAGAGGTCCCACTCGACCAGATCTCCCCGTACGTCGCCGCCGCGGCGATCTCGGTGGAGGACCCCAGGTTCCGCGAGCACGGTGGCGTCGACGTCATCTCCGCGGCGCGTGCGCTCGCCCAGTCCGTCATCGGCGATGGCGCGGCAGGCGCATCCACGATCACCATGCAGTACGTGCGCAACGTGCGCGTGCAGACGGCCGAAGCGATCCCGAATCAAGAGGAACGCGACAAGGCCTACCTCGAGGCGACCGAGACCACGACGGGCCGCAAGCTCCAGGAGATGCGTCTCGCGATCGGCGTGGAGAAGCAGTTCTCCAAGGACGAGATCCTCCAGGGCTACCTCAACATCGCCCTCTTCGGTGGCACCACCTACGGCATCGAGTCGGCCGCCCAGCGCTACTTCGGCAAGTCCGCGCTCGACCTGAACCTGCAGGAGTCCGCGAGCCTCATCGCGATCGTGCAGGAGCCGAACGCCTACCGCCTCGACGTGCCCGAGAACATCGAGCCGAACAAGGTGCGCCGCGACTACATCCTCATGCGCATGATGGAGGAGGGCGCGATCGACCAGGCGACCTACGACGCGACCGTCGTGCTGCCCGTCGAGCCCCGCCCGACGGAGCCGAAGCACGGCTGCGGCGCGGCCGAGGGCAACGCGCAGTACTTCTGCGACTACGTGCGGCTCGTCATGGTGCAGGATCCCGCCTTCGGTGAGACCTACGAGGAGCGGCAGTTCAACTTCCAGACCAAGGGCTACCAGATCCACACGACCCTCGACCTCGACATGCAGGCTCAGGGCCAGGCTTCGATGGCCTCGGCCGTGCCCGCCTACGTCGACGGCATGGACATGGGATCTGCCGCTTCGATGGTCGAAGAGGGCACGGGCCGCGTGCTCATGATGGTGCAGAACACCGCCTTCGGCGACACGGAGGAGTTGGCCGGCCAACCGGGGTACACGTCGGTGAACTACAACACCGACTACGAGTACGGCGGCTCCACGGGGTTCCAGGTCGGGTCGACCTACAAGATGTTCACCCTCGCCGAATGGCTGGCGTCGGGGAAGTCGTTGAACTCCTCGGTCAACGGCAAGGACCGCGCCTTCAACCTCGCGAACTTCCAGAACTCCTGCCTCGGCGCTGACGGCGGCTCCTGGTCGCCGACGAACGACGGCGGCGCGAAGGTCGGCAACGTGTCGGTCCGCCAGGCGACGTCGCAGTCCATCAACACGGCGTACGTGGCCATGGCCGAACAGCTCGACCAGTGCCGCATCCGCGACACCGCGATGGCCATGGGCGCGCACCGCGCCGACGGGGCCATCAACGAGTCGAACCCGGCCGCAGTGCTCGGAACCAACACGATCGCGCCTCTGTCCATGGCGACCGCCGTGGCCGGATTCGCGAACGGCGGCGTCACCTGCACGCCCATCGCGATCGACAGCATCACGCTGCGCGACGGCTCATCCATCGAGGCCCCGAAGTCGACGTGCAACCAGGCGGTGACCCCCGAGGTCGCGGCCGGCGTGACCGCGGCCCTCCAGGGCGTCGCCAACGGCGGCACGGGCAGCGCCTCGAACCCCGGCATCGCACCGCTCATGGGCAAGACCGGAACGACGGACAGCGGCCTGCAGACCTGGATGGTCGGAGCCACCACGAAGGTCGGCCTCGCTGTCTGGGTGGGCAACGCCAGCGGCCAGGTCCCCATGTACGGCGTCGACCTCCCCCGTGCGGTCGGAAGCCAGACGCGTCACGTCATCTTCAACGACGTCATCGCCCAGGCGATGCGCACCTACGGAGGCGACTCGTTCCCCGAGCCGACCGGCAGCGCCGTCAAGAACGAGCAGGTGACGGTCCCCGACCTGACCGGAAAGACGACCGCTGAGGCGAAGTCCTCGCTCGAGGGGCTCGGCTTCACCGTGTCCGTCGGCAACGCCGTCGCATCCGATCAGCCGGAAGGCACCGTGGCGAGCACCCTGCCGAGCGCCAACACCCGCGTGACGCAGGGAACGACGATCACGATCAGCCCGTCGCGCGGGCCAGCCCCCACACCGACCACCGCGGCGCTCGTCGCACCGGACCTGGCGGGGCAGACACAGGAGCAGGCGCAGTCAACGCTCTCCCAGCTCGGCTTCAGCGGCACGATGGCGATCCTCACCGAGGAGAGCTCGACCGTCCCGAAGGGACAGGTGATCCGCACCGACCCGGCGCCCGGCGCAGAGCTGGAGCGCAGCGGTTCCATCCAGGTCTACGTCTCTTCCGGCCCCTAGCAGGCCATCGCACCAACTGAAACGAGTTCCACATGGCGAATTCCGTCGCCACCTCGGGCCAAGGAACCTCTTCCGGCCTCGGACCAGCAAGCGCCGTCGCCCTCACCCTTCTCGGGGTGGGGGCGGCGACCGCCGTCTACGGCACGATGATCGAGCGCCGCGCGTTCCGCCTGCGACGCATCGAGTCGCGCATCCTGCCCCCGGGCTCGGCCCCGCTGCGCGTGCTGCACCTCAGCGACTTCCACGTCGCCCCATGGCAGCGCAAGAAGCAGGACTTCGTCAGAGGGCTCGCCGCCCTCCAGCCCGACCTCGTCATCGGCACAGGTGACAACCTCGGCCACGTCGATGCGGTCCCGACCGTCGCCAGCATGCTCGAGCCGTTCGAGGGGATCCCCTCGGTGCACGTGTACGGCTCCAACGACTACCTGGGCCCCGTCCTCAAGAACCCCTTCACGTACTTCAGCAGCTCCACCCACGTTGCGAAGAAGGCTCCGCACCTCGACACGGAGGGCCTCACCGCCCACTTCGACCGCCTCGGGTGGACGCCCCTCAACAACGGTGCCGCCGTCCTCGAGGTCGCCGGCAGGCGCATCCGCTTCTTCGGGGTCAACGACCCGCACATCGACGCCGACGACTTCGCCGCGGCGGGCGAGGCGCTGCGAGACGCGTCGGAGGGCCAGGACTGGGACCTCACGATCGGCCTCGCTCATGCCCCGTACCAGCGTGTGCTCAGCGGCCTCGTCGACCTGGGCGCAGACGCGATCTTCGCCGGCCACACCCACGGTGGCCAGGTCTGCGTGCCCGGCTACGGGGCGCTTGTCACCAACTGCGACATCCCGCGTGAGCAGGTGAAGGGCCTCAGCACGTGGACCTCGCGTGGCCGCAGCGCCGCCCTGCACGTCTCTGCCGGACTCGGCACCTCCATCTACGCCCCGGTGCGTTTCGCATGCCCACCGGAGGCGACCCTCCTGACCTTCCTACCCCGGGTATCGTGACCGCCATGGCAACAAAGCAACGTGGAAACCGGAAGCGCGGTCCTCTGACGCGCGTCCTCGGACTGGTCGGGGTGAGCGGCCTGGCCGCCGTTCTCATCACCGCGCTCGTGACTCCGCTGATCTCCGTCGCCAACATCGCGGACAACAGCTCGATCAACCTGTTCGAGAGCCTCCCCGACTACCTGGAGATCAACGAGCTCCAGCAGGTCACCGAGCTCTACGCCAAGCAGGGCGGGCAGCACGTGAAGTTCGCGCAGTTCTACAACCAGAACCGCATCGAGGTACCCCTCGACCAGGTCTCGCCGTGGGTGCCGCTTGCTGCCATCTCGGTTGAGGACCCGCGTTTCCGGGAGCACGACGGCGTCGACGTCATCTCCGCTGCGCGAGCCCTCGTGACCTCGGTCATCGGCGACGCCTCAGCTGGCGCCTCGACCATCACCATGCAGTGGGTCCGCAACGTGCGCGTGCAGGAGGCCGAGGCGATCCTCGACCCCGCCGAGAGCGAGAAGGCCTACATCGAGGCGACCGACCCGAACACGGGCCGCAAGCTCCAGGAGATGCGCCTCGCCATCGGCGTCGAGCAGCAGTATTCGAAGGACGAGATCCTCCAGGGCTACCTCAACATCGCCCTCTTCGGCGGCACCACCTACGGCATCGAGTCGGCCGCGCAGCGCTACTTCGGCAAGTCCGCGCTCGACCTGAACCTGCAGGAGTCCGCGAGCCTCATCGCGATCGTGCAGGAGCCGAACGCCTACCGCCTCGACCGCGAGGAGAACATCGAGGGCAACAAGGAGCGCCGCGACTACATCCTCATGCGCATGATGGAGGAGGGCGCGATCGACCAGGCGACCTACGAGGCGACCATCGCGCTGCCGGTGGAGCCGAACGTCACGGAGCCGAACCACGGGTGCGAGTTCGCGGAAGGCAACGCGAAGTACTTCTGCAAGTTCGTGCAGCTCTCCGTGCTGCAGGACGAGGCCTTCGGTGCGACCGAGGCCGAGCGAAACTTCAACCTCGCCGGCAAGGGCTACAAGATCTACACGTCCCTCGACCTTGACATGCAGGGCGTCGCGACGCAGTCGATGCAGAACGCCGTGCCGTCCAGCTACCCGGGCACGGAGCTCGGCGCCGCCGCTTCCATGGTCGAGAACGGCACCGGCCGCATCCTCGCGATGGTGCAGAACACCCAGTTCAGCGAGGTGGCCGAGAACCAAGGCCAACCCGGTGTGACCTCGGTGAACTACAACGCCGATTACGAGTACGGCGGCTCCACCGGATTCCAGACCGGCTCGACGTACAAGATCTTCACGCTCGCCGAATGGCTCTCGTCGGGGAAGTCGCTCTACTCGTCGGTCCCAGGACAGAACCGCACCTTCTACCTCGAGAACTTCTCCAACACGTGCGAGGCCGAGTCAGACGGCCCGTGGGCTCCGACGAACGACAGCGGCCAGCGGGTTGGGACCGTCTCGGTCAAGTCGGCGACTGCCTCGTCGATCAACACCGCCTACGTGACGATGGCGGAGCGCCTCGACCAGTGCCGCATCCGCGACACCGCGATGGCCCTCGGCGGTCACCGCGCCGATGGAGCGATCAACTCCTCGGTACCCGCCGCCATCCTCGGCGCCGCCAACGAGATGGCCCCGCTCTCGATGGCAACCGTCATGTCAGGGCTCGCGAACAATGGCACGACCTGCTCGCCGACAGGCATCGACCGCGTGACGCTTCCTGACGGCACCGAGGTCTCGGGTCCCGAATCCCGTTGCATCCAGGCCGTCTCGCCGCAGGTCGCGGCGGGCGTCGACGAAGCCCTCGCTGGCGTCGTCAACGGCGGCACCGGCTCGCGGTCGAACCCGGGCATCGTTCCCCTCATCGGCAAGACCGGCACGACCGACAACGGCCTGCAGACGTGGATGGTCGGGGCGACGACCAGGGTCGGACTCGCCGTCTGGGTCGGCAACGCCAACGGCCTCCTGCCCATGTACGACGTCGACCTGCCCCTCGCGGCGGGGAGCCAGACGCGTCACGTGCTCTTCAACGACATCATCGGGCACGCGATGACCACGTACGGCGGAGGCGACTTCCCCGAGTACGTGGAGGACGAGGACGCGCTGGTGCTCGCAACCGTGCCGGACGTGACCGGCCGGTCGACGGAGGAGGCACGCCAGGTGCTCGAGGGGCTCGGCTTCGGCGTGTCCATCGGGCCATCGGCCGACTCCGACCAGTCGCCGGGAAGCGTCGCGAACACCCTGCCGACCGCCAACACGCGTGTCGACAAGGGGACGACGATCACCATCCACCCCTCGGCCCTGTCGGAGGACGCGTCGAACGGACTCCTGGCACCGGATGTGGCGGGCAAGACCCAGGATGAGGCGACGGCGCTGCTCGCGGGCGCCGGCTTCAGCGGGACCGTCACCGTGATCGCCGAGAAGAGTGCGAGCGTGCCGAGCGGGCAGGTGATCCGCACCGACCCCGCGACCGGCACTCCCATCGAGCCGACCGGCGACATCAGGCTGTTCGTCTCCTCCGGGCCGTAGGAGTTTCCGTTGCTCGCGCCCTCGGTTGGCGGCGCGAGCAACCTTCGGGTACTCTTGGGGAGTTCGCCGCTCAGCGGTGAGCGATCGGGGTGTGGCGCAGTTTGGTAGCGCGCTTCGTTCGGGACGAAGAGGTCGTGGGTTCAAATCCCGCTACCCCGACAGTTGTGTGATCGAAGAGGCCTGAGCTTTCTTGCAAGCTCAGGCCTTTTTCGTGCCCGCATTCGTGCCCGCCTTCAGCCCTCGCTCCGAGAGGAACGCGCCCCGCGTGATGGTGTACTTTCGGCGGATGCCGTCAGTGTGGCCATCGTGCTGATCCCAGAAGACCTCGTCCGCCGCGTCGCGGGTCGCCCCGCCGACCTCGGGGTGGACGGCGACGAGTGGCTCCGCCGCCTGCCGTCTCTCATCGACGAGCGCCTCGACGCGTGGGAGCTGACCATCACCGGTGCGGCTCACAACGGCCATAACGCGATCGTGCTGCCGGTCGCTCGTCACGGGCAGCCGCAGGTACTGAAGCTCAGCTGGCCCCATCGGGAGGCAGCCGTCGAGCACCTCGGGCTTCGCCACTGGAACGGCGGGGGCATCGCGCGGCTCGTGGCGGCGCATCCGGCTGACTTCGCGCTGCTCCTCGAGCCCCTCGACGCGGATCTCGACCTGCATTCGGTCGAGACCGACGACGCGTGCCTCGTGATCGGCGGCCTCCTGCGGCGCCTCCACGTCGCACCCCCGCATTCGGTGCCCGATTTCCGCGTCGAGGCGCGCGACTGGATCGCGCCCCTGCGGGCGCATCCGCCTTCGGTGCCTCGCCGGTGGGTCGACCGCGCCCTCGACACGTTCGACTCGCGTCCCTACGAGCCGAGGCTGCTGCACCTCGATCTGCACTACGGGAACGTGCTCGTCGCCGAGCGGGAGCCGTGGCTTGCCATCGACCCGAAGCCCGTCGCGGGTCCCGCCGGATTCGAGGTGTACCCGGCGCTGCGAACTCGCGTCGAGGACTACCGGGGCGGTGCGCTCATGCACGCGGAGGTACGCAGCCGGGTCGAGCTGATCAGTGGCGAGGCGGGCATCGATCTCGATGACGCCAGGGAATGGTGCATCGCGCACGCCATTCTGAACGCGCACCAGGTCTCGGAAGAGGGGTGGCCCACGCTCGTGACCCTGCACCTCGCGATCGCGAAGGCGCTGTCCGACCTCTGAGACACCGAAATCAGCTGTTTTTCGTTTGGCGAATGACTGCCTCAATCTGATTTAAGTCTTGCGTTTGGGTTTCGGACCACGCATGATCATGTGATGGATGCAGACGTTGTCGTCATCGGACTCGGAGCCGCCGGCTCGTACGCGGCCTGGAATCTGGCCTGCAATGGCGCGAGCGTGCTGGGCCTCGAGGCGCAGACCCTCGTCCATGACGACGGGGCCTACTCGGGCGAGAGCCGCCTCTTCCGCGCGGCCTACCACGAGGGGTCCCACTACGTGCCCCTGCTGCTCGCGGCCCGTCATGCCTGGCTCGAGCTGGCCGAGGAGAGCCGGGCACCCATCTTCCAGTCGACGGGGGTGCTCTCGATCGGCTCCCCCGACGACCCTCGCCTCGAGCAGGTGCGCCGCTCCCTCGCCCACGCCGATATCCCGCACGCGGCCCTGTCGACGGCGGAGCTCCGGAGCCGCTACCCGCAGCATGAGCAGCTGACCGATGAGATCGCCGTCCTCGACGAGCTCGGCGGTGCGCTCAGACCCGAATCGGCCGTGACCGAGATCCAACGACGCGCGAGCGCCGCGGGCGCCGAGCTGCGCGGAAGCACGGCGGTGCTCTCGATCGAGGAGACCGCAGGCGCAGTGCACGTCACCACAGCGGACGGCACGCTGAGCGCCAAGCAGGTCATCGTGTCGGCAGGGATCTGGACCCCACAGCTCCTCCCGGAACTCGCACCGCACCTGACGATCAAGCCCATCGCGCTCACCTGGTTCGCGCCAGAGAACCCCCACGACTTCGCACCCAAGGTGTTCCCCGCGTTCATCCGAGACCACGGCAACGTGCATATCTTCGGCGTCCCGACCCTCGACGGCTCGCTCGTGAAGGCCGGCTACGACGCGAAGTGGGGAGACATCGACGCTCCCGAGCAGCTCGAACGCCGCCTGAGCGTCGCCGAGCGCGCCAAGATCTCGCACGACATCCATGCGCGCATCCCGGGCCTGCCAGACGCGATCGCCAAGCACTCCGTGCACGCAGACCTCTTCACGTTCGACAAGACCCCGATCATCGGGAGGATCAGCGAGCGCATCACGGTGGGCACCGGATACTCGGGCCACGGCTTCAAGTTCACCCCGGTCTTCGGCGACATCCTCGCCGACACCGCCTTGGGCCGCACACCGGAGTTCGACATCTCCCCCTTCGCGCCGCAGCGGTTCAGCGCGTGAGCGAGATCAGCCTGAAGCAGCTGCGCTGCTTCGTGGCCGTCTACACGGAGCGCAGCTTCACCCGAGCTGCGAAGCGACTCGGACTCGCGCAGTCGCCCGTGAGCCAGGCGGTCGCGGCCCTCGAGGCGCAGCTGGGCGTCACCCTCTTCGAACGCGGCGGACGTGACGTCGTCCCGACGCCGGCCGCCGAGGCGCTGTACCCGGAGGCGGTGGAGATCCGCCGTCGAGCAGAGGGCCTCCAGCACCTCGCGTCGACGGCCACCGAGGAACGCGCGAAACGGGTGCTGCGCCTCGGATCGATCAGCTCACTGTTCTCCAGCGCGCTGCCGACTCTGCTCCGCGCCGAGCCGCTGTCGCCCTACGCCGTCACGGTCTCCGACGGTGGCACGACGGACCTGAGCAGGGCCGTCGACGACGGCGACCTCGACGTGGCGCTGCTCCGGGACCTCTCGCCGGACAGCGACCGGCACGCGGTCGCCTTCCGCGAGCGCCTCTGCGTCGCCGTGGCGGCCGACCATGAGCTGACCGCGCAGCAGATCGTCTCGGCCGAGCAGCTCCGCGACTTCCCGCTCGTGCTCTTCGATCGCGGGCGAGCGCCGCTCGCCTTCGACCTGACGGCGAGCGCGTTCCTCCGTTCCGGCCACCCGCTCCGAATCGCCGCGCGCGTCACGAACGAGCAGGCCATCCTCGGTCTCGTCAGCGCCAGGCTGGGCATCGCGCTCGTGCCGCAGTCGCTCGCGCTGCACCCGTGGCCGGGGGTGGCGTTCCGTGAGCTGCAGGACGCGGAGCACAGCTATCCGCTGGCAGTGCGCGTCGCGGCGGGCGACCCGCTCGGCCTGCTCGGGCCGATCAGCTCGGCGCTCCACGGCTGGGCCGCTCAGAACTCGCTCATCCGCTGACCCGCCCATTCCTCCCGGTCAGCGACGACCGGATTCACGATCCCCAACGCACAGAAAAGAGTTCTCGTGGAGTACACGCCTCAAGCTCTCCTCGTCGATGCCGGCCTCATCGGCATGCTCCTCATCATCGGCACCCTCGCGAGGGCGAAGATCAAACCGCTGCAGACGATGATGATCCCCGCGTCGGTCATCGCCGGTGCGCTCGGCTTGCTGCTCGGTCCGAACGGGCTCGGGCTCCTTCCCTTCTCCGACCAGCTGGGCACATACGGCTCGCTGCTCATCGTCCTCGTGTTCGCGTGCCTCGCGCTCACCGACGACTTCAACATCTTCAAGATCGGCCGCAACGTCGCGGGGTTCGCCGCCTATGGCGTGCTCATGTACTCGCTGCAGGTCGTCATCGGCCTCGTGTTGGTGCTCGTGCTCCTCGGCCCTCTGCTCGGGGCTCCAGACAGCATCGGCCTCATGCTCTTCGCGGGCTGGGCGGGCGGCTTCGGCTCGGCGGCGGCGATCGGGGCGGTGTTCGCGGATGCGGGCCAGCCGGAGGTGCAGTCGATCGCGTTCACGGCGGCGACCGTCGGCATGCTCGTCGGCGTGGTCGGCGGCATCATCCAGGCGAAGATCGGTGCGATGCGTGGCCACGCGAAGGAGTTCGCTGGCATGAAGAGCATGCCGGAGGACCTGCGCACGGGTGTGCTCGATCAGATCAAGACGCGGCCCTCGATCGGCACGCACACCTTCTCCGGTGGGACGATCGAGTCGCTCGCGTTCCAGGCGGCGATCGTCGCCGGCGTGTCCGCCGGCGCCTACGGCATCAACCTGATGCTGGGCGAGCTGCTCCCCGCCGTGACGTTCCCGCTCTTCTCGATCGCATTCATCGTCGGCCTCGTCCTGCGGGGGCTTATGGCCGTCTCGAAGACGCGCAAGTACATCGACCCCGACTCGCTGCGCTCCATCTCCGGCGCAGCCACCGACGTCCTCGTCGTGTGCGGCATGGTCTCCATCGTGCCGAGCATCGTGGCCGACAACTGGCTCGCCCTGCTCATCCTGTTCCTCGTCGGTCTCGCGTTCTGCCTGTTCCTCGGCTTCTTCGCGGCGCCTCGACTCATGCAGGACGGGTGGTTCGAGCGCCAGCTGTTCACGTGGGGCTGGGCGACGGGCGCCGTCGCGACCGGCATCGCCCTGCTTCGCATCGTGGACCCGCGCATGAAGTCGCGCACGTTGGAGGACTTCTCGATCGCCTACCTGCCGGTCGTGCCCGTCGAGGTCGCGGCGATCACCTTCGTGCCGTTGCTGGTGATCGGCGGTGCCGCGTGGGCCGCTGTCGGCATCTGGGGCGCGATCGCCATCGTCGCGGCGATCGGCGGGGCCATCGTGATCTTCACGGGGCGGAAGTCGCAGCGAAGCCCCGGCGGGGAGCCGGGCAGGGCCGCCGCGGTCGGACGCGGCTCGAGCTCGAAGTAGGGCTCGAGCCCGAGCCGTCGAGCATCACCCTCGCAGGATGCCTGCGGCGTACGCGGCCTGGCCGATGTGCTGGGCCGCGTCGTCGATGATGCTGACGATGCGGGCGGCGCGCGTGACGGGCGGGTCCCACTGCTCGTCGACGATCTCGCCGAGCGCATCCGGGCTGAGCGAGCGGATGTACGTGCGCAGTGCATCCGTCGCCGCGCGCAGGTAGTCGAGCAGCAGCGTGGCATCGTCGACGATGACGGCGCGCGCCTGGGCCGTCGAGTGCCCGTAGCCGACCGAGTCGCCGAGCTCGCCGAGGCCGAAGCGGGCGTCGAAGCCCTCAGCTGACCAGACCTCGGGAACACCGGAGAGGGCCGTGAGCTGCACGTCGATCTCGCGCGCCGTGTGCCAGAGCAGCCAGGCGATCGAGTTGTCGTGGCCGCCCGGATGCGCGTTGAGGGCATCTGCGGTCAGCTCGCCCGCGAGGCGCTCGGCAGCCTCGACGGGGCGGCTCGCGAAGTCGTCGAGCACGGCGATCACGTCGCCGCTCATGCGCGCGAGCGTCCGAGGTGCACGAGGTCGTGAGCAGCCTCGATGGGCTCTGGGTTCGGGCCGGGAGGGGTGCCGTCGCCGAACGGCGACCCGCCGAGCTGCTCGCGGAAGTGCGGCAGCTTCCAGTTGTGGAGCTCTGGGCCTGCGGGGACGATGCCGCTCGGGTTGATGTCTCGGTGCACCTCGTAGTAGTGGCGCTTGATGTCGACGAAGTCGGTCGTGTCGCCGAAGCCGGGGGTCTGGAAGAGGTCGCGCGCGTAGGCCCAGAGCACCGGCATCTCGCTCAGCTTCTGCCGGTTGCACTTGAAGTGGCCGTGGTACACGGCGTCGAAGCGGGCGAGCGTCGTGTAGAGACGCACATCGGCCTCGGTGATCGTGTCGCCCATGAGGTAGCGACGTGTCTCGAGGCGCTCCGAGACGATGTCGAGCGCCGCGAAGAGTCGGTCGTAGGCCTCGTCGTAGGCTTCCTGCGACCCCGCGAAGCCGCACCGGTAGACGCCGTTGTTGATCTCGGTGTAGATGTGCTTCATCACGGCGTCCATCTCGTCGCGCAGCACCTCCGGGTAGAGCTCGGGGGCGCCGTCGCGGTGGAACTCGGTCCACTCGGTCGAGAAGTCGAGGGTGATCCACGGGTAGTCGTTCGTCACGACGCCGCCGCTCGGCACGTCGACGATGGCGGGCACGGTGATGCCGCGGGGGTAGTCCGGGAAGCGCTTCAGGTAGGCGTCCTGGATGCGCGGGATGCCGAGCACCGGGTCGAGCTCGCCCGGGTCCTTGTCGAAGGTCCACGAGCGCTTGTCGTGCACGGGGCCGCAGATGCCCATCGAGATGGCGTCCTCGAGGCCGAGGAGCCGGCGGACGATGGTCGAGCGGTGCGCCCACGGGCAGGCGCGAGCGACGACGAGCCGGTAGCGTCCGGCTTCGACGGGCCAGGTCTGGATGCCCTCGCCGACCGGGCGCGCATCCTTCGTGATGCGGTCGCCGATGTAGTTGGTATCTCGGTCGAAGGGCTGCCCGGCCTTCGAGTACACGCCCTGATCTGCCGCTTCTTCGCCGTCTGGTCGTGCGTCCTGCGTCGCCTGAGTCATATCGCAATCCTAGGAAGCGGATGTGGATGCTCGCTGGGGGCGAGTCGGGCCCGTCGCGGAGGCCTCTCGGGAATAAATTCACTAGGCCACGACATAACTAGAGTGTCGTCCTGCGACTGCCGGGCGATGCACCGCAACGAAGGAGAAGCATGTCTCGGTTCACCGACAAAGTCGTTCTGATCACCGGCGGAGGATCCGGCCTCGGCCGCGCCACCGCGGTCCGCGTCGCGAGCGAGGGCGGGAAGCTCGCACTCGTCGACATCTCGGAGCAGGGCCTTGAAGCGAGCAAGGCGGCCATCCTCGAGGCCGCGCCTGACGCCGAGGTCTTCACGACGACCGCGGACGTCTCCAGCGAGGCCGACACGGACGCCTACGTGGCCGCCACTCTCGAGCGCTTCGGCCGCATCGACGGCTTCTTCAACAACGCCGGCATCGAAGGCCGCCAGAACCTCACCGAGGACTTCGGCGCAGACGAGTTCGAGCGGGTCGTCTCCATCAACCTCCGCGGGGTGTTCCTCGGCCTCGAGAAGGTGCTCAAGGTCATGCGCGAGCAGGGCTCCGGCTTCGTGGTGAACACGGCATCCGTCGGCGGCATCCGCGGCGTCGGAAACCAGTCGGGCTACGCTGCCGCGAAGCACGGCGTCGTCGGCCTCACCCGAAACTCGGCCGTCGAGTACGGCCAGTTCGGCGTGCGCGTCAACGCCATCGCGCCCGGCGCGATCTGGACGCCCATGGTCGAGAACTCGATGCGCCAGCTCGACGCGGAGAACCCGAAGCAGGCAGCAGAGCAGTTCATCCAGATCAACCCCACGAAGCGCTACGGGCAGCCCGAGGAGATCGCAGCGGTCGTCGCGTTCCTCCTGTCGGACGACGCGAGCTACATCAACGCGGCCGTCGTTCCCATCGATGGCGGCCAGTCGGCGAAGTACTGACCGGCGCCCCGAGCCCGAGCAGTGCTGCGAGTCGAGCCGCCAGCGGACCACAGGTCTACGCTGGCGGCATGACCGCTGCCCCGTCGCCGGATGTCGACGCCTACTTCGCCGAGCTCGAGCATCCACTGCGGGATGCGGCGGTCGGCCTGCGGGGGCTGCTGCTGGACGCGCATCCCGACGTCGTCGAGAGCATCAAGTGGAAGTCGCCGAACTACAGGGTCGCTGACGACTTCGCGACCCTCAACCTCCGGCGCCCGAAGGCCGTGCAGCTCGTCCTGCACACGGGCGCGAAGGTGAAGCCAGCGCACCCGGAGGTCGTCGTCGACGACCGCTCGAAGCTGCTCACGTGGCGGGGCCCGGGCCGCGCCGTCGTCTCGTTCGCGAGCTTGGCCGAGTTCGCAGATGCGCGGGACGCACTCGCCGAGCTCGTGAAGGCCTGGGCCGCGCAGGTCGAGGCCTAGCTATCTTGGCGGAGCTGTCCTGGCCTCGCCGTCTTGGTCTCGCACCCCTGAGCTACCGCGCCGACGTGTAGCTGTTGCCCGCGGCTGGGGCGCCGCCGAAGATCTGATCGATCGTCACGAGCACGAACCCCCGGTCGTGGAGGCCTGTGAGGATCTCGGGCACCGCGTCGACGGTCGAGTCGTGGATGTCGTGCATGAGGATGATCGACCCGGCCTCCGCCTCGTTCGCGCCGCGGTCGACGAGCGTCTCGTGAGGCGGCCCCTCCCAGTCGAGGGTGTCGATGTCCCACAGGATGGCCGGCATGCCGAGCTTCGTGAGGACCCGCGCGTCGAGGTCGCCATACGGGGGCCTGAAGACGCTCGGCCGTTCGCCGGTCGCGGCCGCGATGGCGTCGTTGGTCTTCTTGACCTCTTCCTCGATCTTCTTGTCGTCGAGGGTTGTGAGCCGCGGATGCGTCCACGAGTGGTTGCCGATCTGGTGGCCGTCGTCGTCGATCTGCCTCGCGATCTCTGGGTGCCGCTGCACGTTCGGGCCGACGAGGAAGAAGGTCGCGGTCGCGTCCTGCTCCCGCAGCTGCCCGAGGAGCGTCTCCGTGATCGGCGCGGGGCCGTCGTCGAAGGTCAGGGCGACGCACGGGAACAGCGTGCAGTCGACCTGGCGGTCGCCGGCGAGCGGCCGCTGGCCCGCGACGAGCGGCTGCGGGGTCGCCGAGGCGGCGACGAGCTCGCGGCCGAGGTCGGTGAGCATGGGGGCTGCCAGTTCCGCGCCGATGTGGATGCTCGGGAAGCGGTGCGAGATCGGCTCGCCGACGACGAGCGTGGTCTCGCCGTCAGGAGAGACGGGAGGGGATGCGTTCGCACCGCCGGATACGTCCATCTCAGGGGTGAGGAGGCCCGCGGGGATGCCGATGCGCAGTCCACCGTCCGGTGTGGGCGTGACGTCGGCGAACCCCTGTGCGAGCACGGCCGCGTTGGTGTCGCTCGGCGCCGCGACCTGCGTATCCCAGAGGGCGCCGAGTTCTCGCCGCGCGGCGAGCACGAGCTCGTTCCAGATGGCCAGTGCCGCGTCCGCCGTGATGACGTCGGCGCCACCGGCTTGCTGCGCCGTCGCGGTGTCGGCGAAGAAGACGAAGCTCTCGTCTCGGGTGACCGCCGGGGCTGCTCCCGCGGTTCCCTCGACGACCCGGACGCGCTCGCCGAACTCGCTGCCGCTGGCGACGACGATCTCGCACGTGATGACGAGCGCCTCACCCGCCGTGGCGCCACCCTGGGCGAGCACCTCAACGGCCGGCATGCTGCTGGAGCCCGCCTCGCAGCCGCGACTTCCGAGCCCAGCTCCCGCTGCCGCGGCCTCCGGCTCGTAGACGGTGCCGAGCCTCGTCGCGAAGTCGCCGACCGCGTCGACGACCAGCGAGCGGACACGCGTGTTCAGATCGGTCTGCCCTGGCACCTCCGTCCACCTCGCGTCGACGGCGGGTGCCGAGTCGCGGATGCGGTAGTGGTCCAGGGGCGTGGCCCCGGCTTCCGCGCCGGCGACGTCACCGACCGCCTCGTCGAAGCTCGTCACGGCCGCGCGAACGGGCGGCTGCCAGGCCAGGTCGGGAGCGGGGGCGCACGCCGAGAGCGCGAGGGCCGTGGCCGTGAGCATCGCGACCGCGAGCAGGCGCCGCACAGGGCGCGGCTGTGTGCTGGGCTGCCGCGAGCGCCATCGACTGCGCGTCACGCGGCCGACCCGCCGATGCTCTCGAGGATCTGGGCGATGGCGGGGCGGTACCGGTCGAGGTCGTCTGCACTGGCGCTGAACCGTACCGCAGCGTTCGGCGAGGTGGCACCAGCGCTCGCAACGGCCGCGGAGCCGACCATCACGCCGGGAGCCCCTTGTCCTTCTGCGGCAGCCTGCCCGTACTCGTAGCTCGCGTGGCGCACGGAGAGCCCCTCCTTCGGCACCTCGTCGATCCAGAAGAGGCTTCCGACGTCGGCGGCCATCGCGCCCTCTGGCACCAGCCCGTCCTTGGCAAGCACCTCGCTCGCCTCACCTGCTGCGGCTTCAGACGCATCCACCATCGACTGGGGCTGGGACGGCACTTGGAAGGTGATCTCGAGGCGCGCATCCGGACTGCGAAGCGTCACGACGTCGGTGCCGAAGTAGTGGGGCACGATGACCCACCCGGCAGGCGCGACGACCGCGACGGCCGACTCGTCGCTGCCGACGGTGACCGTCTCGTCGGTCTCCGCGGCGCGGCTCGTGGCCTGCGTGAGCAACGCGCCGCCGAAGAAGAAGCCGAGCACCGCGAGCGCGGCCACGAGAATGACGCCGAGCGCGACGTACAGCCAAGGGCTGCTGCGTGTGCGCTCGGGAGCGGCACCGTGCGAGAACGTCATCGTGGGCTCCGGGCTGGGGGCGGGCAGGTGTCACCAGGCTACTGACTCGACGGGCGTTCCGCCCCGCCCAGGGCTGACTCTCCCCGCCCAGGGCTGACTTGTGGTTGCTTGCGAAGCGCGGGAACGACCACAACTCAGCCCTGGGCGCGCGGGAGGCGTTCGCGCAGCGCAGCCATCAGGACCGCGAGTCCGAGCTCGAACGAGCGCTCGATGCGCTCGGGGCCCGACCCGGAGTCGGCGAGGAGCCTCCCGAAGAGCCGAGTCGGCGCATCCGGCTGCCAGACCTGTTCCGGTGACGCCAGCTCGAGGCCGAAGCCGATCGCGAACGCGTCGATCATGCCGATGAGCGTGACGATGTCGTCGTCGGGGAAGCCCCCGGCCTGCAGCGCGACGGCGAGGTCATCGTAGGCCTCGATCACCGAGGAGCTCGTGATGGTCTTCCCGATGAGGAACGGCAGCAGCGCCGGATGGTCGGCGTACATGCGCCGCTGGAGTCGCACGACCTCCTCGACGTACTGGTCCCATGCCCGCTGCTCCGGTGTTGCCCGGTAGCGATCGACGAGCCGGCCGCGCATGAGCTCGACGATGTCGTCGAGTCCCGCGACGTGCTTGTAGAGCGAGGACGGCCGCACCTCGAGCTTGCGCGCGATGGCGTTGACGCCGAACGGCTCGCCAGCTTCGACGAGCTGCAGCCCGGCGTCGGCGATGCGGGCCGGGGTGAGCCCGACGATCCTGCGTCCCTCCATGGCTCGCCCCTTCACCTCGTGCACGTGTGTTGGCCTCCCCGTCGTGTTGGTCGAGGAAAATGCTCCGGATGCCTTCCGCTCGGCTCCGTCTCCGTGCATACTAGCGAACACCATTCGCTGGCGAATGGTGTTCGCCAAACGCACGTCGCGCCGCAACCTGTTCGCAGCAGCAGGACGCACGCCGAGAACCCAGACCCATGGAGCCCCATGACCACTGCAGCCGAACTCAGCACGCGAGTGCCCCTGCGCCCCGCGCCGGCCTCTGCGACGTTCGCCATCGCGATCGCCGGCTACCTGGCCGTGAACCTGTCGCCGTACATGATCACCGCGGCACAGACGGCGGTCGGCCTCGACGTGCTCGCGGCGAGCTGGCTCGTCACGGGCACGCTCCTCCTGACCGCGGTCGCCGGCCTCGCCGCCGCCGGCCTCTGCGCGGGCGCGCGCCGCCATCAGGTGGCCCGCATCGGTCTCACCGTCGCGACGCTCGGGTTCCTCGCCGCGGCCCTCGTGCCGTCACTCACGATCCCCGGCCTCCTCGTCGGCGGCATCGGCGCCGGCGGCGCGGTCGCCTCGGCCGGAGCGGCGATGGCGTCATTCCGGAACCCGGACCGCGTGGCCGGCTGGAACGGCTTCACGAACCGAGGCGTCATCTCGATCGTCCTCGCGACCCTGCCCCTGCTCGGGCTCGCGCCGCTCAACGTCTTCGGCTCGCTCGCGCTCTTCTCGGCCATCGGCCTGGTCATGACGAAGTGGCTCCCCCGCGTTCCCCTGCTCGACGCGGATGCCGCACTCGGAACAGCTGGCGCCGCGACGGGCGAGGCGATGCCGATCGAGATCCCGCCGACCGGCGCAATCCGCACGCAGAGCGCCGCGTCGTCGCGACTGCTCACGGTGAGCGGCTTCGGCCTGCTGGTCGTCTTCGCACTCTGGGCGGTCAGCGAGGACTCGCTCTGGGCCATGATCGGCATCATCGGTGCCGAGACGAGCGGCCTGACCCCGGAGGGGCTCGGCATCGCGCTCTCCGGCGCCACCGCGGGCGGGCTCCTCGGCTCGCTTGCGCTCATGGCCGTCGGCAACCGCCTCGGCCGGGCCGTGCCCCTCATCGTGCTGCTGGTGCTCGGCGGCATCCTCAAGATCGTGCAGGGCACGCTCACCGACGAGGCGGTGCTCATCGTGGCGTTCATCGCCTGGAACTCCATCTACGCCGTCGCGTACATGTACTTCCTCTCGACGGCGGCGGCGCTGGATGCTCGCGGCCGCTGGTCCGGCCCGCTCCTCTCCGTCTATCTCGTCGGCTCGGCCCTCACTCCCCTCGTCGGGGCCAGCCTCAGCGAGACGCTCGGCGCGCAGGGCTTCACGCTCGCGCTCGGCATCACGAGCTTCGTCCTGGCCGTCCCCACCGGCATCATCGCCGCCATCTCGACCCGCACCGAACGTTCCACCCCGATCCTCACGGAGGCCAACGCATGACCACCACCCTGTACTCGAATGCCCACGTCTTCCAGGGCCCCGCATCCGGGACCGCAGCGGAAGCACCCGCCCCGACGGCGTTCGTGGTGCGCGACGAGGTGTTCGCGTTCGTCGGCGACGAGGCAGGGGCCAGAGCTTTCGCCGCGCATCCGGATGAGACGGTCGACCTGCGCGGGCAGCTTGTGCTCCCCGGGATCACCGACGCGCACACGCACCTCGTGATGATGGGCGAGGCCCTCGGGCAGGTGGGGCTCACGGATGCCCGCAACCTCGGTGAGATCCAGCGCCTGCTGGCCGAGGCCCGCGCCGCGGACCCTGATGCCCGCGTCCTGCGGGGTCGCGGCTGGCTGTTCGACTCGATCCCGGGCGGCGCCCCGACGGCCGCGATGATCGATGAGGTCGTCGCCGATGTGCCCGTGTACCTCGACGCGAACGACTACCACTCCTGCTGGGTCAACAGCGCGGCCCTGCGGGAGCTCGGCATCACCCGCGACACCCCTGACCCGAGTGGCGGCCGCATCGGGCGGGATGCGGACGGGGAGCCGGACGGCATGCTGTTCGAGACGGCCGCGGTCGAGTACGCGTGGGCGCAGCGTGACGCCGCGATGACCGACGCCGACCGAGACGTCGCCGTCGAGCGCGTGCTCGCCGCGTACAGCGCCGTCGGCGTGACGGGGGTCGTCGATATGGCGCTCAACGAGGTCGCGCTCGACGCACTCCGGCGCGCGGCGGACCGACGGGGCGGCACCCTCCCCCTGCGGGTTGCGGCGCACTGGCTCGTCTCCAATACCGACGACGACGCCCAGAACTTCTCGCAGGTCGAGCGTGCCGGGGAGCTCTCGGCCCAACATGCCTCGCCCTGGTTGCGCGTGGTCGGCATCAAGCTCATCCTCGACGGAACGATCGACGCCTGCACGGCGGCGATGAGCACGCCGTATGCCGACGGGTCGAACGCCGATGCCATCTGGCCGGCGGACCGACTGTTCCCCGTGGTCGCGGCGGCGGATGCGGCCGGCCTGCAGATCGCGATGCACGCCATCGGAGACGCGGCGAGCAGCATGGCGCTGGATGCACTCGAGCATGCGTTCGAGGCCAACGGCGAGCTTCCGCGCCGTCACCGGATCGAGCACCTCGAGTACGCGGCGCCTGGCACCGCCGAGCGCATGGCGACCCTCGGGGTGACGGCATCCATGCAGCCCGTGCACGCCGATCCGGCGGTGCTCGGCAACTGGATGGCGCAGCTCGACGACGATCGAGTCGAGCGGGGCTTCGCCTGGCACGAGTACGAGGACGCCCAGGCGACGCTGGCGTTCTCGACGGATGCGCCAACCGCCCCGTACGGTCCGCTCGCCAACCTCTACATCGCGGCGACCCGCGAGTCTGCCCTCGACCCGAGCTACTCGGCCTCTCGCCTCGACCGCACCGTGCCGATCGAGCGCGCACTGCTCCACGCGACGCGGGACGCAGCCGCCTCCGTCGGCGACGCGAGCTGGCGCGGCGAGATCCGCGACGGCTTCGCCGCCGACTTCACGGTCGTCGACACCGACGTGCTCACCGAACCCGCCGCGAGCCTGCTCACGGCGCGGACGGTGCTGACGGTCGTCGGCGGGCGGGTGACGTTCGAGGCGTGAGGCTGCGCCGACGCCGGACGTGGTGGCGCAGAGACGAGCGCTCAGCCATGCGCGAGCGGACTAGGCCACCATCGGCGCAGACCGCACAGGCAAAACGCTCACCTCACCTAGGCCATATAGACCTCACGCCGATGACCAGCGTGAACGATCACCACGGTCAAGACGTCATCCTGGATGCGATACAGCACTCGGTAGTCCCCCGTTCGCACTCGCCACTCCGGGCGTCCGGAGAGTCTCTTGGCGGCAGGTGGTCGTGGATCCTCTGCGAGCAGCTCAACCGCTGCCTGGATGCGACGCTTCGCTTCCGGTGGGAGCTTCTTGATGACTCTGGCCGCCGCCGGGAGGACCAGGATCCGGTAGCTCACGGAGCGAGACCGAGGTCACGCTTGACGACTTCCCACGGGACCGGCTCCTCACCCAACGCCTCGGTCTCCTCCCACGCAGCGTCCACTGCGCGAATATCGGCCAGCTCTTCGGCGTCCTCGAGGAGCTGCTGAAGCTGTGCGGCATCGATCACCGCGGCGACAGGCCGGTTCCGCCGAGTCAGGTACACCGGTTCGAGGCGCGCATCGTCGATGATCGAGGCCAGGCGGGCACGGGCATCTGTGATAGCTATCTGACTCATGTCGACAGGGTACGCCTCATCGACTGAAACGTACAGAATGCTCAGCTACTTACAAAGTAGCGCGAAAATCCCCGAGTGGATCCGAACTTCCCCTACCCGAGCAGCTCCACCCCAGCCTCCGCGACAACCGCCCGCACCTCGTCGAGGTAGCGCTGCGCCTGAGCGGTGAGGGGGATCGCGGAGTGGCCGATCCAGCCGATCTCGATGCGCTCGTCCACGTCGAGCGGGACGGCGACGATGCCCGGGTCGAGGTCGTCGCTGATGATGCCCGTCGAGATCGTGTAGCCGTCGAGGCCGATCATGAGGTTGAAGATCGTCGCGCGATCGGAGACGCGGATCTCCTGCTTGCTCGACAGCGTGGAGAGGATCTCCTCGGCGAAGTAGAAGGAGTTGTTCGCGCCCTGGTCGAAGGTGAGCCGAGGCAGGCCGGCGAGGTCGTCGAGCGTCGCGCGCGCCTTCGACGCGAGCGGGTTCCTCCGGGAGACGAAGATGTGCGGCTCCGCGAGGAACAGCGTGTGGAACGCGAGGCCCGACTCCCGCAGCAGCTTGTCGATGACGTTCCGGTTGAACTCGTTCCGGTAGAGGAGGCCCAGCTCGCTGCGGAGCGTGCGCACGTCCTCGATGATGTCCCACGTGCGGGTCTCGCGCAGCGAGAACTCGTACTCGGCCGCCCCGGTGCCCTTGACCATGCGGACGAACGCGTCGACCGCGAACGAGTAGTGCTGCGCGGACACCCCGAGCAGGCGACGCGAAGGCGGGCGACCGAGGTAGCGCTGCTCGAGCAGCTCCACCTGCTCGACGACCTGCTTCGCGTACCGCAGGAACTCCGTCCCGTCGGTCGTGAGCGAGACGCCGCGGGCAGAGCGGACGAGGAGCGCGCGGCCCACCCGGGTCTCGAGGTCCTTCATCGCCGCAGACATCGTCGGCTGCGCGACGAACAGCATGTCGGCGGCGGCACTGATCGACCGTTCGGCGGCGACCTCGACGAAGTAGTGCAGCTGCTGCAGGGTCACGCCGTTCGATCGCCGAGTCATAGCCGAAGCCTATAGTGACGCATAGTTGCGTCGAATTACTCGATGGCCGCGAATCGCCTGCACAATGGACGCATCCACGCCCACAGGCCGACCGGCCTCTCGACTCCCGGATAGGCCTCACATGGCGAACGACATCACGTTCAACATCACCACCACGCGCTTCGACGAGCACTACGCGCCGTCGGAGAGCTCCCGCATCACCACGAACTTCGCCAACCTGGCCCGCGGCGAGCACCGTCAGCAGAACCTCCGCAACGCCCTGACGATGATCGACCGTCGCTTCAACGACCTCGCCCGCTGGGACAACCCGACCGGCGACCGCTACACGCTCGAGCTCGACATCATCTCCGCATCGCTGCAGTTCGACGACGAAGGCGACGACCGCGAGTTCCCGCTGCTCGAGGTCCTCGACATCGGGATCGTCGACCAGTCGACGGGCGAGCACCACCAGGGGATCGTCGGCAACAACTTCTCCTCCTACCTCCGCGACTACGACTTCAGCGTGCTGCTGCCGTCGGCAAACGCGGGCGGGGGCGGCTTCTCCCTGCCCGACGGCTTCGGCGAGCTCCACGGCAAGCTGTTCCAGCACTTCCTCGACTCGGCCGCCTACCGGGCGCGGTTCCCGAAGTCGCCCGTCATCTGCATCAGCGTCTCGACGAGCAAGACGTACACGCGCACCGACAACCACCACCCCGTCCTCGGCGTCGAGTACCGGCAGGACGAGTACTCCCTGACCGACCAGTACTTCGGCAAGATGGGGCTGCAGGTCCGCTACTTCATGCCCCCAGGCAGCGTCGCCCCGCTCGCGTTCTACTTCCGCGGAGACCTGCTCAGCGACTACTCCACCCTCGAGCTCATCGGCACGATCAGCACGATGGAGGCGTTCCAGAAGATCTACCGACCCGAGATCTACAACGCCAACTCCGCCGCCGCGAACATCTACAGCCCAACACTCGACCAGCAGGACTTCTCCCGCACCGAGATCGCCTACGACCGCGAAGAGCGCAGCCAGCTCGCCATCACCCAGGGCCGCTACACCCAGGAGCACTTCGTGAAGCCGCACGGCGACGTGCTCGACGCCTGGGCCGCCGGCTACGCCGTCTCCGCTCGATGACCCCAGAAGGATCGACGAACATGAACACACTCCTCCCCGTCGCAAGCGTCGGCAGCCTGCCCAAGCCGTCCTGGCTCGCGAAGCCAGAAGTCCTCTGGTCGCCCTGGGAGCTCGAGGGTGCGGCGCTCGTCGAGGGCAAGCAGGATGCGCTTCGCATCGCCGTCCAGGAACAGCGCAATCGCGGCGTCGATATCATCAGCGACGGTGAGCAGACCCGCCAGCACTTCGTCACGACCTTCATCGAGCACCTCGAGGGCGTCGACTTCGAGAACCGCGAGACGGTCCGCATCCGCGACCGCTACGACGCGAGCGTGCCCACCGTCGTCGGAGCCGTGAGCCGCAAGCAGCCCGTCTTCGTCGAGGACGCGAAGTTCCTGCGGCAGCAGACCGACCAGAAGATCAAATGGGCACTCCCCGGGCCCATGACGATGATCGACACCCTCTCCGACCGCCACTACAAGAGCCGCGAGAAGCTGGCGTGGGAGTTCGCGACGATCCTCAACCAGGAGGCCAAGGAGCTCGAAGCCGCCGGAGTCGACATCATCCAGTTCGACGAGCCCGCCTTCAACGTCTTCTTCGACGACGTGCAGGACTGGGGCGTCGCAGCTCTCGAGCGTGCCGCGGAGGGCCTTGGCGCTGAGACCGTCGTGCACATCTGCTACGGCTACGGCATCAAGGCGAACAACGACTGGAAGGCCACCCTCGGGGCGGAATGGCGTCAGTACGAGAAGACGTTCCCGCTCATCCAGCAGTCGTCCATCGACATCGTCTCCCTCGAGAGCCAGCACTCGCACGTGCCCATGGATCTCATCGAGCTGATCCGCGGCAAGAAGGTCATGCTCGGCGCCATCGACGTGGCGAGCGAAGAGATCGAGACCCCGGATGAGGTCGCCGACACCCTCCGCAAGGCGCTCCAGTTCGTGGATGCGGACAAGCTCATCGCCAGCACGAACTGCGGCATGGCTCCCCTGCCGCGAGACGTCGCCTACGGCAAGTTGAGCGCACTGTCGGCGGGAGCCGCCATCCTCCGCGCCGAGCTCAGCTGACCACCGTCGCCTGAGGCGGGCTTTCGGGGCGGGGTGCGCCGGTCGGAGACGACTTACAGGCGCCCCGCCCCGAGTCGGCCGTGCGACGCCTCGAGGTAGCAGTTGCCGCACATCGACTCGTAGCTGACCTCGCCCTGGTCGATCGCGACCTGGCCGCCGTCGAACACGAACTCGCCGGCGACGCGGCGGCCATTGAAGATGGCCTTCCGCCCGCAGCGGCAGATCGTCTTGAGTTCCTCGAGCGAATGCGCGATCTCGAGCAGCCGCTGGCTCCCGGGGAACGCGATGGTCTGGAAGTCGGTGCGGATGCCGTACGCGAGCACCGGGATGCCGTCGAGCACCGCGATGCGCAGCAGCTCATCGACCTGCCAGGTCGTCAGGAACTGGGCCTCGTCGACGAGCAGGCACGAGATCGGCTGACCGTCAGCGACCAGCGCCGCCAGCTGCTCGCGGGGACTGTCCTCGACACCCACGAGGATCTCAACGCCCCTCGTCATGCCGAGGCGCGACGAGATCTCCCCCTCGACCTTCGTGTCGATCGCCGGCTTCGCGAGCACCACCCGGTGCCCGCGCTCCTCGTAGTTGAACGCCGCCTGCAGCAGCGCCGTCGACTTGCCCGAGTTCATCGCCCCGTAGCGGAAGTACAGCTTGGCCATGGTCCTCCTCGTTTCAGGGCTGAGCCCGGTCGATCGTACCCGCACGGCGCGCATCCGCCCACCTCGTGACACCGTTCGCGGGATGCGACAATTCAGAGCCGCTTGACCATCTCCAGCTCCCGCTGCCGCCGATCGAGCGGGTAGGGGATGGTCGAGCCGGTCGCGACGAAGCCGCGCCGCTCGTACGCGGCCCTCGCCCGCGCGTTGTCCTCGTGCACGTGCAGCATGAGGCCGGACGCCCGCGAGCTGGCCCACTCCTCGACCTCGGCGAGCAGCGCATCCGTCACCCCGGCCGCCGCCCCGCGGAAGGCGCTCGCCACGTACACGCTGACGAGCATCGGCCACGGCTCATCCCGGAAGGAGACGCACCCCATGGTGCCGACCCAGCGGCCGTCCTCGAGCACCGCGACGAGCGAGATGCCGTTGGCAGCATCGCCCCGCGCGCCCCGCCGCCGCCACTCCGCCTCATCGTGGCCAAGCGCTTCCTCGAGGGTCTCCGTGTACGCAAGCGGGGTGTCTTGGAGCATCTCGAGCCGGATCTCCCGCACCTCGTGCCAGTCGTCTGGCGTCGTCGCGCGAATCGTGAACGGAGCTGAAGTCATCGCCTGAGCGTACCCGTCGTGCGACGTTCACCGACGGCCCCTATCCTCGGCCAGGTGAACAGGCGAACAGGCGCTGCGCACACGAGCGGGAAGCGGGCGGATGCAGCAGATGGCGGAGCCGAGGAAGGTCGGCACGGTCGGCGCGACGGCGATCGGAGTCTCTGCCATGCTCGGCGCCGGCGTCTTCTCCGCGTTCGCCCCGGCGGCCCAAGCGGCCGGCAGCTGGCTGCTGCTGAGCCTCGGCGTCGCGCTGGTCGTCGCCGCGAGCAACGCAGCATCGACCGCGCAGCTCGCGCGCCAGCATCCAGGAGCGGGTGGCGTGTACCTCTACGGGCGCGAGCAGCTCGGCGAGTGGCCAGGCTTCCTCGCCGGCTGGGGCTTCGTGATCGGCAAGACCGCTTCGGTCGCGGCCATGGCCATCACAGCCGCCGCGTACCTCGTGCCTGAGCCGTTCGCACGGCCGGTCGCACTCGCCGTGCTGCTCGCCGTGACCGCCGCCGGCATGTTCGGCATCACGCGGACAGCGGCCATCGCGACGATCATCGCCGGCGTCGTGATGCTCGGGCTCGTCGCAGTCCTGGTCACGGCGCAGCTCTCGCCGCCGCTCTTCGGCTCCGCGTCCGGAAGCGATGCCCAGTTCTCGGCCAGCGGCGTCCTGCAGGGCGCAGGCATCCTCTTCTTCGCCTTCGCCGGCTACGCCCGCGTCGCGACGCTCTCCGAGGAGGTCCGCGATCCGCGGCGCACCGTGCCAAGGGCGATGCTGCTGTCCTTCCTCATCGTGAGCGTCATCCTGGCGATGCTCGGATGGGCGCTCCTGACAACGCTCGGCCCGGGCAGGCTCGCGCTGACACCGGCTCCGATAGCGGCCCTCGTCGAGACTCAGCCAGCCGTCCGGGCCGCGGTCGGCATCCTTGCCGCGGTCGCCTCGATCGGGGCACTCTCGGCCGTGCTGGCGGGGAGCTCCCGGACGGCGATGGCGATGGGCAGACGACACGAGCTGCCCGGCCCGCTGGCGCGCCAGCATCCGTCGACCTCGGTGCCCCGGGTCGCGGTGCTCGCCGTCGCGGCCGGCGCCGCGCTGCTGATCTGCGTCGGTGACATCCGCGAGGTCATCGGGTTCTCCAGCGCCGGAGTGCTCGTCTACTACCTGGTCGCGAATCTCAGCGCGCTCACCCAGGCGAGGGAGCACCGCAGCGTTCCGCGCGCCGTCTCAGCGCTCGGCGCCCTCGGCTGCGTCGTGCTCGTCGTGACGCTGCCCCCGCTTGCGCTGGCATCGGCGCTCGGCGTCTTCCTCGTGGGCGTCGTCGTGCGTCTCGCGCTGGGCAGCCGATCGGACCAGGGCTGACGCAGCGAAGCCGCCCCGCGGGTGCGGAACGGCTTCGGTGGCGTGCGTTGGCCGCCTCGGGGCTGCCTGAGCGCGTGGCCTAGTGCGCGTTGAGCTCAAGCGCCTTCGCGCTGGCCGCCTGCGTTGAGTCGGCGAGCTCGGCCGAATCGTTGACGTCGGTGCCGAGGCTCGGTACGAGCGCCTCGAGCTTCGGGGCCCATTCGGCCTTCTTCTGCGGGTAGCAGCGGCCGAGCAGGTCGATCATGACCGGCACGGCGACGGATGCTCCGGGCGAGGCCCCGAGCAGGCCGGCGATCGAACCGTCCTTCTTGGCCACGACCTCCGTGCCCATCTGCAGGATACCGCCGCGCTTCGGGTCCTTCTTCATGACCTGCACGCGCTGCCCCGCCGTGATGAGGCGCCAGTCGGCGGCGTTCGCCTCCGGGAAGAACTCCTGCAGCTGCTCGAACTTCTTGTCCTTGCTCGCGAGCACCTGGCCGACGAGGTAGGTGACGAGGTCGAAGTTGTCCTTCGCGACTGCGAGCATCGGGATGAGGTTGTGCGGGCGCAGCGACTTGACGAGGTCGAGGTAGCTGCCCGTCTTCAGGTACTTGGGGCTGAAGCCCGCGTACGGCCCGAACATGAGGGCCGGCTTGCCGTCGACGACACGCGTGTCGAGGTGCGGCACCGACATGGGCGGGGCGCCGACGGATGCCTTGCCGTAGACCTTCGCGAGGTGCTTCTCGACGACCGCCGGGTTGTCGGTGCGCAGGAACTGGCCGGAGATGGGGAAGCCGCCGTAGCCCTTGATCTCGTCGATGCCAGACTTCTGCAGCAGCGGAAGCGCGCCGCCGCCTGCCCCGACGAACACGAAGCGCGCACGGGTGACGTTCTTGCGGCCCTTCTGCTCGCCGGCACGCTGCTGCGTCGCGATCTGCCAGATGCCGTCGCGCTGCTGGCGGAGCGCGATGACCTCCGTGTTGAGGCGCAGCACGGCGCCCCGGTCGACAAGACCCTGCACGAGCTTGTGCGTCAGCGCACCGAAGTCGACGTCGGTTCCGGCGGCGACGCGCGTCGCGGCGACCTTCTCGCCCGACGGGCGCCCCTCGACGAGCGACGGCGCCCACGCCTTGATGACCTCGAGGTCGTCGGAGAACTCCATCGTCGAGAAGAGCGGCTCGGTCTTGAGCAGCTCGAAGCGGCGACGCAGGAACTCGACGTTCTCGGCCCCTCGAACGAACGTCATGTGCGGCACGGAGTTGATGAACCCGGACGGCTCGGGCAGCTCGCCCGCCTCGACGAGCGAGGCCCAGAACTGACGAGACACCTGGAACTGCTCGTTGATCTGGATCGCCTTGGACGCGTCGATGACGCCGTCCTTCTCAGGCGTGTAGTTGAGCTCGCAGAGCGCCGCGTGCCCAGTTCCCGCGTTGTTCCACGGGCTCGAGCTCTCCTGAGCGAGCCCGTCGAGTCGCTCGATGATCTTGATGCTCCACTCCGGCTCAAGCTTGTTGAGAAGCGAGCCGAGGGTGGCACTCATGATGCCCCCGCCGATCAGGACGACGTCGTAGATCTTCTGTGAATCAGTCACCGAGACAGTCTACGTCCGAGGCAGATGCACGTCCGCTTCGAGGATGCACGTCAGTCGTCACATTCTGGGCTTTTTGCCGTTTTCGAATGCAATGGGCGCCACGGGCGTGTTCCGCCGCGGCGTTCTCGGCGCCAGACGCAAGAACGGACGCCCCCGAGAGGGCGTCCGTTCTGTGCGGAAGAGGCGGCCGTCAGGCCTTGGCGGCGACGAGCTCGGCGATCTGCACCGCGTTGAGCGCTGCGCCCTTGCGGAGGTTGTCGTTCGAGATGAACAGCGCGAGACCGCGGTTGCCGTCGACCGACTGGTCCTGGCGGATGCGGCCGACGAGGCTCGGGTCGGCGCCGGCAGCCTGCTGCGGCGTGGGCACGTCCACCAGCGCGACGCCCGGCGCCGCAGCGAGCAGCTCGCGCGCACGGTCAGGCGTGAGCGCGTCGGCGAACTCGGCGTTGATCGACAGCGAGTGGCCCGTGAAGACGGGGACGCGAACGCACGTTCCGCTCACGCGAAGCTCGGGGAGGCCGAGGATCTTGCGGCTCTCGTTGCGCAGCTTCTGCTCTTCGTCCGTCTCCTCGGATCCGTCGTCGACGACCGACCCGGCGAGGGGGATCACGTTGAAGGCAATGGGGGCGACGTACTTGTCCGGAGCCGGGAACTCGACGGACGAACCGTCGTGCACGAGCCCGAGGAGCGCTTCCTCGCCCTGCGAGACCGCGGCGACGGCCTGGCCGGACAGCTCACGGGCACCCGCGAGGCCGGAGCCAGACGTGGCCTGGTAGGTCGAGACGACGAGGCGCTCGAGACCGGCCGCCTCGTGCAGCACCTTGAGGACGGGCATCGCGGCCATGGTCGTGCAGTTGGGGTTCGCGATGATGCCCTTCGGCGGCGCGACGATGGCCTCCGGGTTGACCTCGGAGACGACCAGCGGCACCTCGGGGTCGCGGCGCCACGCGCTCGAGTTGTCGATGACAACCGCGCCGGCGGCGGCGAAGCGCTCGGCCTGCGCGCGCGACGTGGTCGCCCCCGCGGAGAAGAGCGCGATGTCGATGCCGCTCACGTCGGCGACGGCGACGTCTTCGACCGTGATGTCCTCGCCGCGGAACGGGAGGGTCGTTCCCGCCGAGCGGGCGGAGGCGAAGAAGCGGATGCTCGCGACGGGGAAGTCGCGCTCCTCGAGGAGGGTGCGCATGACGGCGCCGACCTGGCCGGTCGCGCCGACGACGGCGACGTTCAACTTGGTGCTCATGAGTGCTCTTTTCTGCTCAGCCGCGTCAGCGGCCGGTGCCTGCGTAGACGACTGCCTCGGCGTCGCCGTCGAGGTCGAAGGCGGTGTGGATGACACGGGTGGCCTCGGTGACGAGGTCGGCCTGCGTGATGATCGAGATGCGGATCTCGGACGTGGAGATCATGTCGATGTTGATGCCAGCATCCTTCAGCGCAGTGAAGAGCTTCGCCGTCACGCCGATGTTGGTGCGCATGCCGGATCCGACCAGCGAGATCTTCCCGATGTCCTCCGTGAGACGCAGCGACGCGTAGCCGATCTGCTCGCCCTCCGCGGCGACGGCGTCGAGCACGCGCTGCGCGTCGGCCTTGGGGAGCGTGAAGGAGATGTCGGTGACCTTCGTGTCCTGCTCGGACACGTTCTGCACGATCATGTCGATGTTCGCGCCCTGCTCGGCGACGATCGTGAAGATCGCAGCCGCCTTGCCTGGCACATCAGGAACCCCCGCGATGGTGATCTTGGCCTGGCTCAGGTCGTGGGCGACACCCGCGATCATTGCTGCTTCCACTTCGTACTCCTCTGCCCGGTCTGGGTTGTAGACGATGGTGCCCTCGTGGTCGGAGAACGACGAGCGGACGTGGAGCGTGACTCCCTGTCGGCGTGCGTACTCGACCGCGCGGATGTGAAGGACCTTCGCACCCGAGGCGGCGAGCTCCAGCATCTCCTCGCTCGAGATGTAGCTCAGCTTGTGCGCCTTGGGCACGATGCGCGGGTCGGCGGAGAAGACCCCGTCGACGTCGGTGTAGATCTCGCAGACGTCGGCGCCGAGCGCCGCCGCGAGGGCGACGGCGGTCGTGTCCGATCCTCCGCGCCCGAGCGTGGTGATGTCCTTGGAGTCGCGGTTGAAGCCCTGGAAGCCGGCGACGATCGCGATGGCGCCCTCGTCGAGCGCCTCGCGCACGCGCACCGGGGTGACGTCGACGATGCGGGCATCGCCGTGCGTGGAGTCGGTGATCATGCCTGCCTGGCTGCCCGTGTAGCTCCTGGCGTCCATGCCGAGGTCCTTGATCGCCATCGCGAGGAGTGCCATCGAGACGCGCTCTCCGGTCGTGACGAGCATGTCGAACTCGCGCGCATCCGGGATCGTCGCGATCTGGTGGGCGAGGTCGATGAGGTCGTCCGTCGTGTCGCCCATGGCGGAGACAGCCACGACGACGTCGTTCCCTGCTCGGCGGGTCTCGACGACTCGACGGGCCACTCGCTTGATGCTCTCGGCATCGGCGACCGATGATCCGCCGTACTTCTGGACGATCAGACTCACGTGTCGTGTCTCCTCCGGTTCGGGATGCGCGTCGAGCCTCGCTCGCGCGCCACAAGCTCCCATCCTATCCGGCGGGGGCATGCGGTTCCTAGCGCGGGTGCCGTTCGTTTCCGTTGATTGCGGGGCGGTGACCGACTGACGACACTGCTCGCGCAAGTCACTGGCGCCGCGCGGTCGCGCCGACCTGCTCAGGGACCCACCGACCCGCCGACCCACTCACCCGCAGACCCGCAGACCCACTCGCCCGCCCGGAGACCCACTCATCCATTCACCCACTCGCCCACTCGCCCGCCCATCCCCTCGACAGAGTTGTGGGCGGATGCGGTCAACAACGCGCGCAACCGCACCAGCCCACAACTCTGCGCCGCGCGGAGTCGCACCGCCCCACGCAGGGCCCCACCGACCCGCAGACCCGCAGACCCAATCGCCCGGTCACCCGCAGACCCACTCGTCCGCTCACCCGCTCACCCGCCGACCCACTCGCCCGCTCACCCGCTCACCCGCCGACCCACTCACCCGCTCATCCCCTCGAGAGAGTTGTGGGCAGATGCGCTCGACAACGCGCGCAACCGCTCCAGCCCACAACTCTGCGCCGCGCGGCGTCGCACCGCCCCACTCAGGGCCCCACCGACCCGCAGACCCGCAGACCCGCAGACCCACTCACCCGCTCACCCGCTCATCCCCTCGACAGAGTTGTGGGCAGATGCGCTCGACAACGCGCGCAACCGCACCAGCCCACAACTCTGCGCCGCGCGGAGTCGCACCGCCCCACGCAGGGCCTCGCAGACCCGCAGACCCACTCACCCGCTCACCCGCTCATCCCCTCGAGAGAGTTGTGGGCAGATGCGCTCGACAACGCGCGCAACCGCACCCACCCACAACTCTGCGCCGCGCGGGTGGAGGTGGCAGGTTCAGGGGCGGCAGAAGTGAGGCCAGCAGGGCGAAGCGGAGGGGCGCGGCGGAGCGGGGTGGCAATCAGCGGCGGAGCAGGCGGCGCGGCCGGCGCTGACGCGACTGACGGCGGGACCGGCGGAACTCGCCAGTCCGCCGCGCGACGGTCAGTCGATGGCGCGGCGGCCGGAGAAGGCGCGACCGAGAGTGATCTCGTCGGCGTACTCGAGGTCTCCTCCGACGGGGAGGCCGGAGGCGAGCCGGGAGACGGGCACGCCGATGCTCGTGAGGAGCCGGCTCAGGTACGACGCCGTGGCGTCTCCCTCGAGGTTCGGGTCGGTCGCGACGATGACCTCCTTGACCTCCCCCGATTCGAGCCTGGCCAGGAGGGTGCGGATGTTCAGGTCATCCGGACCGATGCCCTCCATCGGATTGATGGCGCCGCCCAGCACGTGGAAGAGGCCGCTGAACTCGCGGGTGCGCTCGATGGCGGCCACGTCCTTCGGCTCCTCGACGACGCAGATGACGGTGCGGTCGCGACGCGGGTCGCGACACACGTTGCACTCGGGCCCCTCGCTGACGTTGCCGCAGACGGTGCAGAACTGCACTCGCTCACGAACGGTGGCGAGGATCTGCGCGAGCCGCGACACGTCGAAGGACTGCGTCTGCACGATGTGGAACGCGATGCGCTGCGCGGACTTGGGACCGACGCCCGGCAGGCGCCCGAGCTCGTCGATGAGGTCCTGGATGATGCCTTCATACATGGCTCAGTTGCTCCGACCTTCGGATGATGGTGCACGCACGGCTCAATAGCCCCCGTCTTCAGGTGGTGGTGGTGCGGAGAAGTCGTCCTCAGGCGGCAGCTCGGCGGCCTCCGGTTCGGGCACGATGATGTCCTCGCCGATGAAGCGTGCGCCGAGGCGCTCGCGAACGATGGCCTCACCGTAGCGCTCGACGCCGGGAATCACGGGTGCGCTCGCGACGCGCTGCGTGCGCTTCGGGGCTGGCGCTGCCACGGGAGCTGACACCTCGTCGTCCACAGGTGCCGCCTGCACCGCGGGTGCTGCGCTCGTGGTCGCCACCGCACCAGGCGCGGATGCTGCGGGCACGCGAGGCGTCGAGCCCGCGCCCGAAGCAGGGGCGGACCCGGGGATGGCCGCGGTCGCCCATCCGGAACCGGGGCCGTCGTCGGGAACCGACTCCTGCCCGGGGATCTTCGCGACGGTCCAGTTGAGGCCGCTCGACGAGGACGAGGCCTTCGCCGGAGGGGTCGTGGATGAGCGCTCGGAGGGCGCCGGAGTCGCGGTCGGTGCAGCCGTGGACTGCTCTCGCGAGGTGCCGGCGGTGCGAGTGTCCGCCGCTCGAGCTTTGGCTGGAGCTGCAGCCGGTGCCGGGTCGGGCTCCGCTGGTGCCGGCGCCGGCTCGTCGCCGCGGCTGGGAGCCTGGCCTCCTCCTGGCGCGCCGGCGCCGCCCGCTCCGCCTGGTCGCTGCGGCTGGAACTTGACGGTGATGCCGAACATCTCCTGGATGGCGGTGCGCAGCACGGCGCTCGGCGCGTCGGCGGCGCCTCGTTCGCCGCGGAACTGATCGAGCACGGCGCGCGACGGCACCTCGAAGACCAGGAGGTCGCCGACGAGATCGCGCGGGTGCACCGACTGGGCGACGCTCCAGGCGTGTGTGCCACCGAGGTCGCGCATGCGCTCGAGCAGCGTCGGCCAGGCGTCACGCAGCTGCGCGAACACGGGCGGCTCAGCGGATGCTCGCGCGGCCGTGGCGTGCGGGACCGGAGCCGGCTCGCGGGCCTCGCCGGGTGCGGGTTCCTGCGCGGCGGTGAGGCCCGGCGCGGAGACGGGGGCCGGCGTGGACTCGGCTTCGGCTTCAGGCGCAGACTCGGGTTCAGGCGCAGACTCCGCGACGGGCTGAGCGGGTGGCTCGTCCTCGGCAGGGGCGTCGGCGTCCGCCGGCGCTTGGCCGTCGAAGGGCGCTTCGGCCTCGGCCGTGCGACCCGCGTCGGGCTCGGGCTCGGAGTCCTTGCTCGCTGCACCGACGGAGACCGGCGTGGTCTGCTCCTCGATGGGCGCGGAGGGAGGCCCCGCGTCCACGGCCGGTTCGGCCGAGGGCTCGGTCGGCGGCAGCACCACCGGAGCCGGAGCCGGAGCCGATGCAGGTGTAGGTGCGGACGCCGCTGGAGCCGGCGAGGCCGAAGCTTCCGCCGGAGTCGTTGCCGAGGCTGCGGGAGCGCCGGAGCTCGAGGTCGCCCCAGACCCTGGGGTCGCGGCGGCCCAGGACGCGGCGGCGAGACGCGCCGCAGACGCCGTGTCGGGCTCCCCGGCGGCAGGCGCGGCAGCGGGAACCGGTGGCACCACGGCCTCGTTCGGCGCACGGTCGGCAAGCGACTGCGACTGCGACGGCTGCGTCGCGTGGGCTGCGGCTGGTTCGGACCTTGAGGCAGGCGAGACCGCCTGCGGAGCTGCGGCAGGCGCATCCGCTGGCGCCGACGCGGCGGAACCAGCGGCCGGCGCGGTGGCACCCGAGACAGCAGGGGCGGCGAGACGCTTCGGCGACGTGCCCGGCGCGTCCGCGACGGCGAGCAACGTGCCGCTGTCGATGAAGTCGGCCCGCGACGCGACGAGGATCCGCGCGACGAGCAGCTCCAGGTGCAGCTTCGGCGAGGTCACCCCGCTCATGTCGGTGAGGGTCTCGTTGACGAGGTCGGCGATGCCCGTGAGTGCGGCAGGCGAGAATCGACCGGCCTGGACGCGAAGCGCCTCGACCTCGTCCGCTCCGAGCCCGCGAAGCACTGCGCCGGCTCCGGGCCCGGTAGCCTTGGCGACGATGAGGTCACGCAAGCGCTCGAGCAGGTCCTCGACGTAGCGGCGAGGGTCTTGGCCGGACTGGATGACGCGGTCGACCGCCGTGTAGGCAGCGGCAGGGTCGGCGTCGGCGAAGGCATCGATTGACTCGTCGAGCAGCTCCTGGCCGGTGAAGCCGAGGAGGGCAGCGGCGCGCTGGTAGCCGAGGAGACCCGTCTCGGAGCCCGCGATGATCTGGTCGAGCAGCGAGAGCGTGTCTCGGGCAGAACCGCCCCCGGCACGCACGACGAGGGGCAGCACGCCGGGCTCGGCGGTGACGCCCTCGCTGGTGCAGAGCTCTTCGACGTACTCGAGCATGAGGGCCGGCGGGATGAGCCGGAACGGGTAGTGGTGCGTGCGCGAGCGGATCGTGCCGATGACCTTCTCGGGCTCGGTCGTCGCGAACACGAAGCGCACGTGCTCCGGCGGCTCCTCGACGACCTTGAGCAGGGCGTTGAAGCCGGCCGAGGTCACCATGTGCGCCTCGTCGATGATGAAGATCTTGTAGCGGTCGCGGCTCGGCGCGAGGATGGCGCGCTCTCGCAGCTCGCGAGCGTCTTCCACGCCACCGTGACTGGCGGCGTCGATCTCGAACACGTCGAGCGAGCCTCCGCCGTCGCGCGCGAGCTCGACGCACGACTGGCAGACACCGCATGGCGTGTCGGTCGGCCCCTCCGCGCAGTTCAGGCAGCGGGCGAGGATGCGCGCGGAGCTCGTCTTCCCGCACCCTCGCGGGCCGGAGAACAGGTAGGCGTGATTGACACGACCGGTGCGCAGCGCGGTCATGAGGGGTTCGGTGACCTGCGACTGCCCGATCATCTCGGCGAAGTTCTCAGGCCGATAGCGGCGGTACAGGGCTGTGGCCATGCGCACCATCGTAGACGCCACCACCGACATCGGGCGCGCCGCGGACCGTCCCTATCCGCACCGTGGGGCTCACAGCGCGCGCAGACTCTCTCCCTCCCAGCCAAGTGGCCCCGAAGCAGCGCCCCTGCCGAAATCGCTGCCAGCCAAATGACCCTTCAGAGGCACCCTTCAGCGGCAAATCGGCGGGCAGCGATCACTCTCCGACGACGCGGGGGCGTGGGAGGCAGGGCGCGGAATGCGAAATGCGGATGCGGAAAGCCGTGATCGGCCGAGGCAAGGGCAAGGTGGTCTGGTTCAGACCCCGCCGAGCCGAGCCGAGCCGGGTCAGACCGCGCCCCTCCAGGTCAGCTCCGGCTCAGGTCAGGCGATCGCGGACAGGCTCTGCCGCGCGATCTCGAGCTCCTCGTTCGTCGGCACGACCAGCACCTCGATGCGCGAGTCGTCCGCTGAGATGCGGCGAGCATCCCGCGACGACGACTCGTTGCGCTCGGGCGAGAGCTTCACGCCGAGCCATTCGAGGCCCTCGAGCACGTCGGCGCGCAGCTGGGCGTCGTTCTCGCCGATGCCGGCGGTGAAGACGATCGCGTCGACTCCTCCGAGCAGCAGCATGTACGCGCCCAGGTAGTGGCGGATGCGGTGCGCGTAGACGGCGAGGCCGAGCTGAGCGCGCTCGTCGCCCGCGTTCGCCTTCTGCCGGACATCGCGCATGTCGCCGGACCCCGTGAGCCCGAGCAGCCCGGACTTGCGGTTCAGGAGGTCGTCGAGCTGGTCGATCGTGTAGCCGCCTCGACGCGACAGGTGCACGAGCACGGCCGGGTCGAGGTCTCCGGTGCGGGTGCCCATGACCAGGCCCTCGAGCGGGGTCATTCCCATGCTCGTCTCGACGGAACGGCCACCGTCGACGGCGCACATGCTGGCGCCGTTGCCGATGTGCAGCACGATCGTCTTGAGCTCCCCCAGGTCACGCCCGAGGAAGCCTGCGGTCTCCTCGGAGACGAACTTGTGGCTCGTGCCGTGCGCGCCGTACTTGCGCACCCTGTGCTCCTTGGCGACGGCCGCGTCCAGTGCGTACAGCGACGAGGCCTCGCTCATCGTCGTGTGGAAGGCCGTGTCGAAGACCGCAACGTGCGGCGTCTCTGCGAAGACGTCACGCGCGCCGACGATGCCCTCGAGGTTGGCGGGGTTGTGCAGCGGCGCGAGCGGGATGAGGTCCTCGATGTCCTGCAGCACCTTGCCGTCGATGACGGCCGCGTCGAAGAAGCGGCGCCCACCGTGCACGACACGGTGCCCCACGACGACCGGCGGGAACTCGGCGAGGCTCGGGCCGTGCTCCTCGAAGCCCTCCAGCATGGCCTCGAACCCGCGCGTGTGGTTGGGGATGTCCGCCTCGCGCGCGAAGGTCGCTCCCCCGGTCTTGTGCGTGACGCTGGCGACGCTCTCGCCGATGCGTTCCACGAGGCCGGACGCGAGCGTCTCCTCGCGGTCCATGTCGATCAGCTGGTACTTGAAGGACGACGAGCCGGAGTTGACGACCAGGACGATGCTCATGAGCACCCTTTCTCGAGACCCGCGAGAGGCGGGCGGGACGTGAGGCGGATGCTCCTAGGAGCGCTGCGCCTGGATCGCCGTGATGGCGACGGTGTTGATGATGTCGGAGACGAGCGCACCTCTGGAGAGGTCGTTGATGGGCTTGTTCAGGCCCTGCAGGATCGGCCCGATCGCGACAGCTCCGGCGGAGCGCTGCACTGCCTTGTACGTGTTGTTGCCCGTGTTGAGGTCGGGGAAGATGAACACCGTGGCGCGGCCGGCTACCTGGCTGCCTGGCATCTTCTTGCTCGCGACCGCCGCATCCGTCGCCGCGTCGTACTGGATCGGCCCTTCGACGGGCAGGTCCGGCATGCGCTCGCGCACGATGCCGGTCGCGGTGCGGACCTTGTCGACGTCGGCGCCGGACCCCGACTCCCCGGTCGAGTAGGAGAGCATCGCGACGCGCACGGCGATGTCGAACTGGGTGGCCGTCTCGGCGGAGGAGATGGCGATGTCGGCGAGCTGCTCTGCCGTCGGGTCGGGGTTGACGGCGCAGTCGCCGTAGACGAGCACGCGGTCGGCGAGGGCCATGAGGAAGACGCTCGAGACGACGGAGACGCCCGGCTTGGTCTTGACGATCTCGAAGCCGGGGCGGATGGTGTGGGCCGTGGTGTGCGCGGCCCCTGAGACCATTCCGTCGGCGAGGCCGAGGTGCACCATGAGCGTGCCGAAGTAGCTGACGTCGCGCACGCGCTCGGTCGCGGCCTCGATCGTGACGCCCTTGTGTGCGCGGAGCCGCGCGTACTCCTCCGCGAAGCGGGCGACGTAGTCGGGGTTGCTCGTGCTCAGCACGTGAGCGGCCGAGATGTCGACGCCGAGGGCGGATGCACGGCCGCGCACCTCGGACTCCTCGCCGAGGATCGTGATCTCGGCGACCTCGCGTGCCAGCAGCGAGCCCGCTGCCACGAGGATGCGGTCGTCGCTCCCCTCGGGAAGGACGATGTGCTTGCGGTCGGAGCGGGCCCGGTCGAGGAGCGTGTTCTCGAACATGAGGGGCGTCACGACGAGCGACGGCTTGACGTTGAGGAGCGCGACGACCTCGATGGCCGGGATGTGCTGCTCGAACTTGGCGAGTGCGAGGTCGATCTTGCGGCGTGAGATGCCCGCGGCGGCGAGGCGTCCGCGGGTCTGCATGATGCGCTGGGCTGTGTCGTAGGTGCCGAAGTTGGTGCGGATGATGGGCACCTCGACATTGAGGCCCTTGATGAGGCGCTCGATCGCCGGCGGGAACTCGAACGGGCCGTTGACGACGATGCCCGTCAGCGACGGGAACGTCTCGGCTCGCTGCGCGAGGAGCACGGCGAGGAGCACTTCGGTGCGGTCGGCCGCGATGACGACGACGGCACCCTCCTTGAGGCGCTCGAGGACGTTCTGCATGGACATGCCCGCGAGCACGACGCCGAGGACCTCGCGACCGAGGAGCTCGCGGTCGCCGTAGACGAGCTCGCCGCCGACCGCATCCAGAAGCTGCGACAGGGACGGAGCCATGAGGAGCGGCGTCTCGGGGATCGCCCACACGGGCACCTTGTGGCCGAGCTCGCGGAGCGCGCGCTCTGCGACGGCGGCACGCACCTCTTCCGTCGCGTGCTCGTCGGCGCGGTTGATGGCGATGGCGAGCAGGGTCGCGTGCGCGGCGTCGAGCTCGGGGAGGGTGACCTCGAGCGCCTGCGCCAGCTGCTCTGGCGTGCGCGGCTGCCCCTTGTCGGCATCGAGGCCGGTCAGGACGAGCAGGACCGGCGCGCCGAGGTTCGCGGCGACTCGAGCGTTGAAGCCCAATTCGGCGGGGTTGCCGATGTCGGTGAAGTCGCTGCCGACGATGACCACGGTGTCGCAGCGCCGCTCGAGGGCCCGGTAGCGGGTGACGATGCGGGACAGCGCCTCGTCGGGATCGGCGTGCACGTCGTCGTAGGTGACCCCGAAGCCCGACTCGTACTCGAAGCCGCGGTTCTGCGGGTCGAGCTGCGAGAGCAGGAGCTCGAGGATGTCGTCTCGCGCCTCAGCGCTCTGCACGATGGGTCGGAACACGCCGACCCGGCCGATCGACCGGCTCAGGGCACTCACCACGCCGAGCGCGATAGCTGACTTGCCAGAGTGACCCTCTGATGACGTGATGTAGATGCTTGTCCCCACGTCAGGCAATGGTAGTCGGGTGCCGAGTCAGCGGGCTGTCGTGATCCTGCCAATTCGAATCGCCCCCGATTCGCGTCTCGCTCACGTCGCGCTATGATGGTCGACGGCTCCTCGCGTGGCGCCATCCAGGCCAACTCCCCCAGGGCGGAAACGCAGCAAGGGTAACCGGGCTCTGGCGGGTGCGCGGGGGGTCTTTTCTTTTCCTGCGACTCATCCCCGCCGCTCAGGCCGCAGCTGCCCGTTCGATCGCCGGCCCCGCGGCCGCTCGCAGATCGCCCGCCGCGAACGCTGGCCGTGAACTCAGGCTGACCAGCTTGACTGCAGGCATGAGAATTGCAGTCATCGGTGGAAATGGTCAGATCGCACGCCTCCTGACAACCCAGCTCATCGAGCGCGGTCACCGCGTCACGAGCGTCATCCGCAACCCGGACTACGTGGACTCCCTCAAGGAGCTCGGCGCGGATCCAGTCATCGCCGACCTCGAGCAGAGCACGGCGACCGACCTCGCCAAGCAGCTCGGCCATGTGGATGCAGTCGTCTTCGCCGCGGGTGCTGGCCCCGGCAGCTCCGCGGAGCGCAAGCTCACGCTCGACCGCGACGGCGCGATCCTCTCAGCGGATGCTGCAGAGATCGCGAACGTGCGCAGGTTCGTCGTCGTCTCCGCCATCGGCACGGATACGTTCGACCGCGACTCCGACGACGTCTACCAGGTGTACCTGCGGGCGAAGAGCGAGGCCGACGCCGACATCCGCGCCCGCAGCGCGAAGCTCGATTGGACGATCGTGCGCCCCGGCGGCCTCACCGACGACGAGCCGACCGGCCACGTCAAGGTGGGCGAGCAGGTCGAGCGCGGCAGCATTCCTCGTGCAGACGTGGCGGCGGTGATCGCGGCCCTGCTGGTTCGCCGCGTGGGCATCCACAAGCAGTTCGAGGTCGTGTCGGGCGACGACGAGGTGGGCGAGGCAGTCAAGAAGCTGTAGCCAGGGCGCGCCTCGCGGGCTCGCCGCGGGTCGATTTGGCGCTCGCGTTCACGAACGGTCGCCAGACCCGCTATGCTCTTTCGAGGTGAGCGCCTGGCGCTCCCGTGGAGGATTCGCCTAGTGGCCTATGGCGCACGCTTGGAAAGCGTGTTGGGTGAAAGCCCTCAGGGGTTCGAATCCCCTATCCTCCGCCATAACGACTACTGCCCCGACCAGGGATTATCTGGCCGGGGCATTCGTCTATCTACCGTCATGCAACGGTTTCGTGCAATAGGGCGACCCCGGGCAGCGTTCACCGCGGCCGCGAGCTTCTGCACCGCACTCTGCTGCATGGACTCGGAGACGTGGCTGTAGATGTTCGCCGTCGTCGAGATCTCCGTATGACCGAGCCGCTCGGCAACAACTTTGAGCGGGACGCCGAGCTCTAGGAGCAGCGTCGCGTGCGTGTGCCGCAGCCCCTTCAGCGTGATGCGTTTGAGTTCATCAGCGCCGAGATGCTCGCGAGCCTTGGCAACAACGTCGTGCCCCCGCCCCCCTCCCCCCCCCCGGTTCTAGGCCTACTACCGGCTTAGTGATCGCCGGGATGCGTGCTCATCATTACTCGAAAAGGAGACAGACTCATGGAGACCCCCACAATCATCCCTGACGGCCTCAGGACGGATGGCACAGCCTCCTGGACGGACATCGTCGGCACGTACACGTTCCGCGCGGACGAGCTGCGCATCGTGGAAGCTACGGCCCGCACGCTGGACGACCTCGCGATCCTCGAGGCCGCTGCGGTCGACGCTAAGCCGATCGTCGATGGTCACGCCGGCCAGCCGCGACCAAACCCAGTGTTCGGAGAGATCCGCGCCACTCGACTGCTGCTCTCGAAGCTCGTCACGCAGCTCGGGCTCCCCGATGAGGTCGAGACGATCAAGAAAGCGCGCAGCGGCCAGGCTCGCCGTGCTGCTCGCGTGCCATGGGGTGCATGATGGCGCAGCTCAGAAGCGCACCGTCCAGCTCGGCACCGGCGAAGCTCTTCGACACGAACCGTGAGACGTGGGTGACCGTCGATGACGTGGCGAGGCTCCGCTCTCTCCGCGCTGCTAACGAGTCCAGTGGAGAGCACCGCGACTGGCAGGTGCTGCACGCGTTCTGCTCGCTCGCGAAGGACTAGCAGGGCACGGAGGACGAGCTGCTGGACGCGTGGGCGGAGCGACGCCGCCTGGACTCGACGCACGACTGGCGGAAGACGGTGCCACCGGAGATCGCGAGGCCTCAAGCATTCCCGCAGTACACGGACGCCTGACTCGCCGGACTCTGAGTGAACGAACCCGAACGGGGCATGAGCTTGCTGCTCGTGTCCTGTTTGGTCGTGCCTACCAGTCCCCTGATGTCTTCGGCTGGAGGCGCTCAGCCTCGACGTGGGGCACCCCGAATTTGAACGTCTTGTAGGAGCTGTCCGGCACCAGACGGCGACCTTGCTTGCGACGCTCCAGCCAGTCGAGGATCTCCGAAGTCTCTTCCCCGTTCAGGCCGACCTCGTTGCATCGGAGGGCGAGTGCAGCAGGATCGACTCGAGCCCAACGCCGCCACTCGTTCATCATGCTCGCCTTGAGCTTGGCCTGCTCGTTCCACTTGACGTGGCCGTAGCTCGCCCTCATCTGGCCGATGTAATCCATGATCTGGATGATGTCGGCGGGCAGCCCCGCGGGCTCGTCGGTCGGTTCCATGAGTCGAAGATAGGGCAATGAGCCGAAGCGGGGCAGCCAGGCTCCCACTCAGGCGCACCACCCTAGTTGGTGCCGCAGATCTAAGACGGCCGCCCGCTCGTGACCGTTGCCGAGTCGTGCCACGTCCTGTCGTTCAGCTCCTGCGCACGCACGACCCTGTGCGCGACTCCTGAGGGCGTACTGGGGGCACAGACAGATACGACATCCGACAGCGCTTCGAAGACACGTGAGTCCGCAGCTTTGTCCAACGTGTGCTGACCGATACGCGACCTTTCAGCCGACTCGAACACGAGCATCCCCACCGACTTGCCATCCTCCTCGATCCGCATAGCCGCGACAACTCGAGGTCGCATCGTCAGAACCTCGATGGTCGCATTGTCGAAGCCAAAGTCGTCGATGTGCTTCTCGTCCCAGAGCCGTTCGTTCGGTGAGTACACCTGCACGAGGGTGCCATGTGTTGAGTTCCACGCAGCACCTATGACTCCCTGCTGAACCGGATATGTACCTCTGCCCGGCACCTCTAGTTCCGGGCTCATGGAATAGCGGGCGATCATGACAAATTTGTCGCGCTGATAGAAATACACCGAGACTCGTTCGGAGTGGCTCTGCGCGTTGCAGTACTTCGACAGCTGTTTCAGAAGAGCTTTGACGGCGAGCTCGACAGCTTTCGTGTGCTGCCGTGCTTCTGCTTGCGCAGCAGCCACCCTGCGGATCGCGTCCCTCTCCGCGTCCTCTGCGCGACCCTTTTGTTCGAGGACTTCCGCCTCCAGGGCAGGTATGCCCTTGGAGAAAATCTCTAGCAGCGCGACGACTGTAATGCACGCGCACAACGCGACGAACCACCAGAGACCCGGCGGACTCCAAAGAGCGTCCGCGTAAGCGGCTGCCCACACACCGCTGGTAAGACCGACTCCCGCAGCCGCGAGAGGACGCAGAGCCTGCCGTCCCCAGTAGATGGTTACCCGAAGTGTATTGTCCAGCCATCTGGGCAACGGCTGGCGCGGAGGTTTCGTGCCCGTCACGCGACGACGAGCTGCGACCCTACGAAGCTAGGTTTGGGACTCACTCCGGCCCCTCGCTCTTGCACCAGGTCGAGGGCGTCATCGATCACCTGAGTGGCGATTCGATCCAACTCAGTCGGGTTCACACCCTGGATGCGGAGGCCAACCTCAACCTCGTCCTCTTCGGCGGTCCCGACAAAGAAGGCAACCACAGACGGGAAAGACTTCGAGGCCTCCAGCACTGAGGCGTGGAGCCGGTCTGCAAACGACTGAAGCTCCGCAGGAGTGAGTCCCTGCACCTCAAGCGCAGTGGTAATTTCGAAGCGACGTTCGTCCCTCGACATGTGCAGCCTCCTCGCGCATCGACCGTTGCACCCACAGTAGTGCCGCCCACCGACAAAAGCATGCGGCGGGCGCAAAATTACGCAGGTCCCTGCATCTCACAGGGCTCACTTTCGACGCACCGGACAGCGGTGCCGGTTGCCGTCATGCAACGTTCCGTGCAACACCGTCCACGTTCGTTGTTGACTCCAGACGTCATGGAACGTCTCCAGACTTCTCTCGCCGCCCGCCAATCCGGTGCATACACGCGCATCCGGGGGGGGTACAGGTCGCTGGACCCTGACGGGTTCGAATCCCCTATCCTCGGCCATGTGCACGAAAGCCCCGACCAGGGATTCCAGGTCGGGGCTTTCGTCATGCTGCAGGCAGGGCGTGCGGACGGGCAGGCGCGTGTGCGGGAACGCGAAGAGGGCGCCACCCGAAGGTGACGCCCTCTTCACGAAGAGCTCAGTGAGCTACTAGGCCTTCTTGGTCGCCAGGCGGCGGGCGACGAGCACGCCGGCTCCCGTGGCGAGCGCGAGGAGACCGATGCCGGCTGCGCCGAATGCGTCTTCCGCACCCGTCGTGGCGAGCTCAGGCGACTTGTGGCCCGTGTTGGTGCCTCCGCCGTTGCCCACGGGGACCGTAGTGACCGTGGGTGCCGTGGTCGGCGCGGTCGTGGTGCCCGGCGTCGCCTCGGCGATGAGGAACGTGAACGTCGCGGAGAGACCGCTCGACTGCGAGAGCGTCACGGTGTACTCACCGAGGGGCAGCGGGGTGCCCGACTGGTTGATGAGGACGCCCGGGTAGCTGCCGTCTTCCCCGACGACGGAGTCGTCGGTCGGGTCGACCTGGACCGAGGAGCCGGACGGGGAGGTGACCGTGAGGTCGAGTGCGAGGCCCGGCGTGAAGTTCTGCGCCGTGTACGTGATGTCGTCCGTCGGGAGGAAGCTGTCTGCGTTCGCGTAGGCGAGCGGAGCCTCGACCGTGGGGGTCGGCGTCGCGGTCGGCGTGCTGGTCGCCGTCGGCGTTGCCGTGGGCGTTGCCGTCTCGGTCGGCGTTGCCGTCTCGGTCGGCGTGGCCGTCTCGGTCGGCGTCGCGGTCTCGGTCGGCGTCGCCGTCTCGGTCGGCGTCGCGGTCTCGGTCGGCTCTGGGCTCGACTCCTCAGCCACGGTGAAGCCGAACGTCACGACGTTCTGTGCGGGGCCGGATGCGTCGGTGTAGTCCTGCGTGATCTCGACGCTGTAGTCGCCCAGAGGGAAGTCCTGGGTCGAGATGAGCTCGCCGCTGTAGTTGCCGTCGCCGTCGACGTCCCAAGCCGAGTCGCCGCTCGGCGGGACGGAGACGGTCGAGCCGTCGGGCAGCGTGAGCGTGATGCTCGCGAGGGCGACATCAGGAGCGAGCCCCGTGAGGGTGTACGTGATGTTCTCGTCGGGCGTGAAGCTCGACTTCGTTGCCTGCCCCGTCGCCTCGGATGCGGCGGACGTCTCCGCCGGAGTCGTGCTCTCGACGGGAGGGGTGGTCGTTGCTGCGAACGCAGGGGCGGCAGTCAGCACGGCGCCGCCGGCGAACACGCCGAAGGCGATCGCGAACGCGGACGCGCGCTTGCGCGACGGAGAGAAGAATGAGGAAGCCATAACCAAATCTTGGCCCGACTCACAGGTGATGTCCAGAAGGTTAAGTCGGAACATCGCGAAATCGAGCTTGCTTCGGTTCGTGCCGAGGCGACTAAAGCCCTGGTCAAACGACATTTACTGGCACGGTTTTGGACCGGTATCCAGACTGGGGACTTATCCCCAGTTGCGTGAAAACGCATGGAAATCGCCGCCGACAGAAAGAAAGCGGGGCTGGAGCCATTTGGCCCCAGCCCCGCTCATCGCAATCTTCGTTGCTGTCAGCTCTCGCGACGGCGGCTCAGAAAGCGCGCGCCAGTCACCGCGGCGGCACCGAGGCCGAGGACGAGCAGGCCGATGCCCGCCGCGCCGAAGGCGTCTTCCGCGCCGGTGGTCGCGAGCGACTTGCTCTGCGCCTTGCCCTTGGTGTCGCCGTTGCCGCCACTTCCAGCCGGGGCAGAAGTCGCGCTCGGCGACGTGCCGCCGGTGGCTGGCGTCTCGCCGGTGACCGAGAAGGACGTCGTGGCCGTCTGCTCTGCCGCAGCCGCTCCGGCGTCGGGCTCGAGCTCCACCGCCGAGGGCGACTCAGCAGACGCCGTCAGCTCGGACTCCTCCTGCACGATGAGCGGCACCGCGCGGGCGGAGTCGGCAGCAGGAGCGTCGGTCTCCTCGCCAGCCGCAGGGCTGATGGTCGTGAGCGTGATGCCGTAGTCGCCGACAGCCCAGGCTGCGTCGTACGTGATGATGCCGGCGTAGTTGCCGTCTGCATCCGGAGTGATCGGCTCGGCGGACTCGAACTCCGCGGAGCTGCCATCCGGGAGCAGGAGCGTGAGGCCCAGCTCGGCGCCGGGTGCGAAGCCGGTCGCGACGTAGGTGATGCCCTCTGCGGCCTCCTCCTGCGTGTAGCTGGCCTGCTCGGTTGCCACAGCGGGGGCCGCAACGGGAGCCTCGGTCTCGGTCGGGGAGGGCGTGACCGTCTCCGTCGCAGTCGGGGCGACGCTCGCGGTCTCCGTCGGCTCGAGCGTGGGCTCCTCGGTGAGCGTCGGCTCGGGGGTCTCTGTGGCCGTCTCGGTCGGCTCGGGAGTCGCTGTCTCGGTCTCCGTCGGCTCGGGCGTCGCTGTCTCGGTCGAGGTCTCTGTCGGCTCGGGAGCTGCCGTCTCCGTCGGAGCAGGCGTCTCCGTGCCCGCCGGCGCAACGGCCGCGAACGCCGTCGAGGCCTGCAGGCCCTCCGACTCGAAGATCACGACCGAGTAGTCGCCTTCGCTCCACGCCTCGTCGCTCTTCAGCTCAGCGCTGACGGCACCAGCTTCGTCAACCTTGTGCGACTCGGTTCCCCAGGACCAGTTGGTCTGCCCGTCGGGGCCGACAACCTGCACGTGGACGACGTTGCCCGGCGTGAAGCCAGAGCCCGTGACCGTGACGCCGGAAGCGTCCGCCGCGATCGCTTCCTCGGAGACCGAGGCCGATGCCGGGCCGCGGTCGACACTCGCGTCGACCTGGTCGCCGTTCGCTGCGAACGAAGGCGCGGCCGTGACGGCGACGCCACCGGCGACGACGCCGAAGGCGATGACGAGGGCCGTGGTGCGAGCGCGAGCGCTCTTGAAGGTGTCGGAAAGCATGAGGGGACGCTAACACGGCGGATTATTGTGCGTCGAGGCCGAAATGGGGTCAAGCGACACGCGGAAAGTTGCGGATTCTCGTCAACACACCAGTCACATTGGTCACACTGACCTCAGGAATCGCATCTTCAACAGGGATTTTCTCGCAAACAAGAACGAGGCACCGCATCCAGAAACTGGATGCGATGCCTCGTGAAAAAAGTTCCTTCGGCGTGTCGGAACACACCGCGCAGAACCGCTGCGGGATGACTACTTGACGGTCACCGAAGCGCCGGCAGCCTCGAGGGCGTCCTTTGCCTTGTCAGCAGCTTCCTTGTTGACGCCCTCAAGAACGGCCTTCGGAGCACCGTCGACGAGTGCCTTCGCCTCACCGAGGCCGAGGCTCGTGAGTGCGCGCACCTCCTTGATGACCTGGATCTTCTTGTCGCCAGCGCCCTCGAGGATGACGTCGAACTCCGTCTTCTCCTCCTCTTCGGGTGCGTCAGCTGCTGCAGCAGCAACGCCTGCAACTGCAACGGGAGCAGCAGCGGTGACCTCGAAGGTCTCCTCGAACGCCTTGACGAACTCGCTGAGCTCGATGAGCGTGAGCTCCTTGAATGCTGCGATGAGCTCTTCAGTCGTGAGCTTTGCCATGTTTTTTCTCCTTGTGTGTTGTTCTAGCCGCGAGATCCCGTAGGACTAGTTCGCGGACTCCTGCTTTTCGCGCAATGCCTCGACCGTGCGAACAGCCTTGGCTGCAGGCGCGGTGAACAGGTATGCGGCACCGAACAGCGAGGCCTTGAAGGCGCCGGCAAGCTTGCCGAGCAGAACTTCGCGGGACTCGAGGTCGGCGAGCTTGTTGACCTCTTCTGCACTGAGGGGGTTTCCGTCGAAGAAACCACCCTTCAGGACAAGCTGAGGGTTGTCCTTGGCGAAGGTACGAAGACTCTTCGCGACTGCGACGGGGTCGCCGTGCACGAACGCGATTGCGCTCGGGCCGGCCAGCTCGTCGTCGAACGCGGTGATTCCGGCGTTGTTCGCCGCAATCTTCGTCAGCGTGTTCTTCACCACGGCGTAGCTTGCGTGCTCACTGATCGAGCGACGCAGCGTCTTGAGCTGCGCAACAGTGAGACCGCGGTACTCAGTCAGCAGGACGGCGGTCGAGTTCTGGAACAAGTCCTGAAGCTCGGCAACAGTTGCTTCCTTGGTCGCCATGGCACTCCTCTCTCTCTTGCACGTGCATGACGTTTGTCATTCACGCACCGCAGGCGCATCTTCGATGCACAACACACAAAAAAGCTCCGGTCGCAGGTGGACCGGAGCTGAGAGGATGCGCTTGCGCGCAGAGCAGATCTGCTTCGTTCACCTGCGCGGGACGTTCTTGCGAACCTTCGTTCGTGTGCGTTCTCACGCACAACGAAGACCTGCGGTCTTGGGCTTCCGAAAGAGTACATGCTCGCGCGGCGATCGTCAACGCGAGTCGCGAAGACTCTCGATGAGCAGGCTGGAGCTGGGATGAGAACGCTGGCCTTCGACGGCGTAGAGCTCGGTGCGGGGCGAGCCGAGCAGTGGGCGTGCGACAACCCCCGGCATGTGGAACCGGGCCACCGACGCCGGCAGGATCGAGGCGCCGACGCCCGCCGCGACCAGGCCGAGGACCGTCTCCTGATGCACGACGCTCTGCACGATGCGCGGCACTGCCTGGGCTCCCCCGAGCCACGACATGACGGCAGAGACGAAGCCCGGCATGAGCTCGAACGGGAAGAGCACCACCGGCTTCCCGTGAAAGCTCCCTGGTCCGACGATCGCCTCGGCGGCAAGCGGGTCACCAGCGGGGAGCACGGCCACCAGGTCCTCCCCCTCGAGCAGCGTGGCGCGGAGCCCGGGAACGGCGAGGGGGTCGCGGAGTATCCCGACGTCCAGCTCGCCTTCGAGCAGGAGCGTCACCTGCTCGGCGCTCGTGAGGGACTGCGGCTCGAGCTGGATGCGCGGCCTGAGCAGCTGGAACGCCTGCAACCCCCTGGGCAGCACGCTGTAGCTCGCCGAGCTCACGAAGCCGATCCGGAGCCTTCCGGCCGCCCCTGCTGCCACGTCCCCGAGGTCCGAGACGGCCGCGTCCAGGTCGTCGAGGACCGCCCCGACTCGCTGTCGGAACATCCGGCCGGCCGCAGTGAGGGAGACGCTCCGCGTCGTCCGCTCGAACAACGGCACGCCGAGCTCGTCCTCGAGCTTGCGGACGGCGACGGTCAACGGTGGCTGCGTCATGTGCAGGCGTGCCGCAGCACGACCGAAGTGCAGCTCGTCGGCGACGGCGACAAAATACTTGAGCTGGCGCAGTTCCATGACTTCCATTCGCGATGCATATCAAATGCTCTGCAAATGATATTGGACACACGCGCACCTCGGTGGCCTACTGGAGGTCGAGCATCACTCGAGCACCACTCGATCAACCTCGCAGGGAGCGGATATGACCGACACGATCGTCATCGGCGCGGGACTCGCCGGCGCAGCGGCCGCCTGGCATCTCACCGAACGCGGACACCACGTGACCGTTCTCGAACGGACGACCCCGGCGAACGAGCACGGGAGCTCCCACGGTTCCGCTCGCATCTTCCGGTACGCCTACCCGGAGCAGATCTACACCGACCTCGTCGTGCGGTCGAAGGCGGGCTGGGACGAGCTGCAGCGTGTCAGCGGCACGCAGCTCATCCGCCCGACCGGCGCACTCGACCACGGGAACATCCGCGACCCCGCGGGCCTCGCGGCCGTGCTGGAGGTCGCAGGTGTCGAGCACGAGCTCCTGAGCGCCGAGGCAGCCAAGCAGCGCTGGCCGCAGTTCCAGTTCGAGACCGACGTGCTCTGGCATCCGGGGGCCGGAGTTCTCGACGCTGGCGGGACCGTCGACGCGCTCCTGGCCGCCGCATCCGCAACCGGGATGCTCGAGCTGCGCACCTCGTGGCCCGTCGCCCGCGTCGAACGCACCGGCAGCGGCTACCGCGTGCATTCGGCCGACGGGGCGACGGTCGACGCGGACAGCATCGTCGTCGCCGCCGGCGGCTGGCTCCCGGCGCTTCTCGGAGAGCTGTCGCTGCCGACCGCGTTCCTCGATCAGTTCCCGAAGCTGGAGGTGCGCCAGGAACAGGCGTACCACTTCCCCTACCTCGACGATGCGGACGCGGGCCCCGACGCCGCCCCCTGGCCGACCTTCATCAGCAAGTCGCGTCAGCTGCAGACCTACGGGCTCCCCGGCGGACGCGACGCCGACTGGCGAGGGCAGAAGGTCGCGCAGTTCAACGGCGGCAAGATCATCGACTCCGCACTCACGCAGGACGGCATCGTGGATGCGGCCAACCGCCGCGCGCTCATCGCGTACGCCGAGAGGTTCCTCCCCGGCGTGCGGCCAGAGCCGTTCGCCGAGACGACCTGCCTGTTCACGACGACACCGAGCGAGGACTTCGTGATCGACCGGGTCGACAACCTCGTGGTACTTTCGGCCTGCTCTGGCCACGGCGGGAAGTTCGCTCCGCTGCTCGGAGAGCTCGCCGCCGACCTGCTCACCGGAGCGGGCACCGTTCCCGATGAATTCCGCATCGCCGCAGCGACAGGAGCCGCAGCATGAGCACAACCACGACCGCGACCACGGCAAGCGCCGCTCACCCGAGCTCCGTGTCGGCGCTCATGCGCGAGATCGAGCACCTCGGGCGCGACCGGACGCGGGGCGGCTACAGCAGGCCCGTGTACTCGCATCCCGAGCTCGAGCTCCGCGAATGGTTCCTCGCCGCCGCCGCGGCCCGCGGGCTCGACGTCGAGATCGACGCCAACGGCATCATCTGGGCTTGGTGGGACCGCCCCGACGGCAACCGCTCCGGCGCCCTCATCACGGGCAGCCACCTCGACTCTGTTCCAGGGGGCGGCGCCTTCGACGGCCCCCTCGGGGTGACGGCAGCCCTCGCCGCCGTCGACCTCCTCCGCAGCGAGGGCCGCCAGCCCAGCATCGCCATCGCGATCGCGGTGTTCCCGGAGGAGGAGGGCTCTCGCTTCGGCGTGGCCTGCCTCGGCTCGAGGCTCCTCACCGGTGCCATCGACCCGGACCGGGCCCGATCGCTGCGGGACGCGGACGGCACGACCTTCGCGGAAGCGTCGGCCGCGGCCGGCTTCGACCCAAGGCATCTCGGCCCAGACCCCTCGAGAGTCGCGCAGTTCAGCGCCTTCATCGAGCTGCACGTCGAGCAGGGCCGCGGCCTCGTCGACCTCGCCGGCCCCGTCGCGATCGGCTCATCGATCCTCGGCCACGGCCGCTGGCGAGTGAGCTTCACGGGCCAGGGCAACCACGCCGGAACAACGCTCATGGCCGACCGGCGCGACCCCATGGTCGCCGCAGCTCGGCTGATCGTCGGCATCGAGGAGATCGCCCGCACCGTGCCGGGCGCCCGCGCAACCGTGGGTCGACTCGAGCCGGTCCCCGGCGGGACCAACGTCATCGCATCCCGGGTCGACGCGTGGCTCGACGTGCGCCACCCGGACGATGACGTGACCGCTGCACTCGTCGAGCGCATCCGTGCTCGAGCGAGCGAGGTGGCTGCCCAGCAGGGCTGCGAAGCCGTGCTCGTCGAGGAGTCGCTCTCACCGACCGTGTCGTTCGACGCGAACCTCCGAGACACGCTCCAGCACGCGCTCCCCGAGGCGCCGGTGCTCGACACGGGAGCCGGCCACGATGCCGGAGTGCTCGCGGCGCACCTGCCCACCGCCATGCTCTTCATCCGCAACCCGAGCGGCATCTCGCACTCCCCCGAGGAATACGTCGAAGACGCGGACGCCGACCACGGCGCGCGGGCGCTCGCGACGGCGATCATGGCAGTCGAGGCAGCCCCTCACTGACGTGCCGCGGCGGCGCGACCTCGACTGACGTGCGTGGCCGACGGGGGCGACGCACCGGGGACGTTCGCGGCAACGGCGCCTGGTACCGGATCTGTCGGTGGTGTGGAGAGGTGGAGCGACGTCTTTTCTTCCGACAGACGGCACTCCCTGCCGGATCTGTCGGTGGTGTAGGAAAGAATGAACAGATGGTCATGTTCCGCCCGAGCCACGACGTCGACGAGACGTCCTGGTTCGGCGAACCCAAGACCGAGCCCAAGACAGCGCCGAAGTCGCGGCGGCGGGACCGCGAGCTCTACGGCCCGGCCGCGCTCGTCGACTACGCGGCGCCGCCCGCGCCGATCCGGCAGGAGCAACCGCGCACGAGCGGTGGACTCACGGAGCTCCCCGCCGAGCCGCTGCCGCGCTTCTACACCTCAGAGACCCGGCCCGCGTCCGCAGCAGCACCGCTCTCGGCAAGCGAGGTGGGCGTCTGGCGCGCCCACGTCCCGGCCTCCGCCGAGACCGCCGCCATCGAGCTCCCGGCAACGCGCGAGGTCGAGGCGATGAGCGCCCACCTCCTTCGAGTGCTCGCCGACTCCAACGACCGCGCGGCCTGGCTCAAAGCCCGCTCCGACGGCGTCACCGCGACAGACGCGGCACGACTCGCGACCCCCTCCTCGGTCAAGCAGGTCGTCAAGGACAAGGTCATGGGCACCTCCTTCAACGGCAACGCGTACACCGACTTCGGCCGGCAGCGCGAGCCGGAGATCGCCAGATGGGTGATGGAGCGCCACGGCATCCCAGCGAGCGGCCTCCTCTTCCACGCCGAAGCGTCGAAGAGCCACCTCGCGACCCCCGACGGGCTGCACTGCGACGAGGAAGGACGTATCCTCCTCGCCGAGATCAAGACCACCAACAAGGTCTGGAAGCGCATCCCCCGCTCGTATATGCGGCAGATCTGGTGGCAGCAGTACGTGCTCGGCGCCGAGCGCACCCTCATGGTCTGGGAGCGGCACCAGGACTTCATCGTCGTCGACCGCGAGCCGAAGTTCGTGTGGATCGACCGCGACGAGGCCGAGATCGCGAAACTGGTGACGCTCGCCAACGAGGTCCTCAAGGACGTCGAGAAGTACCGCGGTGAGTTCGCGCAGTACTCCACGGGCAATGCCGCGCCGTTCCAGGGGTATGGCAACACGCACAGCAGCAGCGACTACACGCAGTCGTTCTACGACGCCGAGACCTACGCGTAGCCAGCCCCACGGGAGCGGCTCCCTTTCCGGGGGAGTCTCCCTTTCCGGGGGAATCTCCCTTTCCGGGGGAGAATGGCGCGTATGACTGACGCCTCCGACCTCCAGCCCACCTCCGACACGATGCGCGCCGCCCTGCTCACGGGCATCGGCGGGCCCGAGAAGATGCAGCTCGGCGAGGCGCCTGTCCCGCTCACGCTCAACTCGGACACGCTCGTGCGCGTCAAAGCGGCGGGCGTCAACCCCATCGACGGCAAGACCCGCTCAGGTGCCGGCGCGTCGAAGGCGATCTCGAGCTTCCCCTCGACCCTCGGCGGCGAGTTCTCCGGGGTCGTCGTCCGCGCCCCCTACGAGCTCGCGCCGTTCCAGCCCGGCGATGAGGTCTATGGGATGCTCCTCTTCCCGCGCTACTCCGGCGCGTACGCCGAGTACGTCTCGGTCCCGTTCATGAGCCTCGCGAAGAAGCCCGAGAACCTGTCGTTCATCGAGGCCGGCGGCGTTCCGCTCGCGGTACTCACCGCCTGGGCCGCAGTGGTGGAGGCCGGGGGCGTCTACACCGGACAGCGTGTCCTCATCCATGCCGGCGCGGGCGGCGTCGGCCACTTCGCCGTGCAGCTTGCGAAGTACTACGGAGCCCACGTCATCACCACGGCGTCCGAGCGCAATCACGACTGGCTCCGCGAGCTCGGCGCAGACCAGGTCATCGACTACCGCTCAGCGCGCTTCGAGGACGCCATCGCCGCGCCGGTCGACGTCGTCATCGACCTCATCGGCAACGTGAAGGACCAGACAGGGACCCGCTCGCTGCGGGTGCTGCGCGACGGCGGAACGCTCATCAACGTGCCGACTGGCAGCTACCCGGAGCTGTTCGAGGAGGCCGCCGCCGAGAACCGCGGCATCGTCGCGTCGACCCTCAAGCTCTCGCCGGAGGGCCGAATCCTGCAGACCATCACGCAGCTCTTCGAACAGGGCGCCCTGCAGACCCACGTCGACCGCGTCTTCCCCCTCGCCGAGGCAGGCGCCGCCCAGGAGCTCATCGCAGAGGGCCACGTGCGCGGCAAGGTCGTCCTCGACATCGACGCGTAGGCCACGAGCAACCGGCCGTCGTCAGGCCACGCTCGCTGCGAGCTCCAGGAGGTGGGCGCGCGTGAGCGCGGACGCCGCTGGCGCGTCCTGCGCATCGATCGCGTCGAGGATGCGGGTGTGGACGAGGTGGTCTGCGTCGCTACCGAACTCGCTGCGAAGGCGCAGCATCCCGATCATGGCCTGCCTGCTGCGGGGCGCGAAGCCCTCGAAGAGCTCCGAGAGGATCTCGTTGTGCGCGGCGGCGACGATGCTGCGGTGCAGCGCGGTGTCCGCATCCACATGCGCCTCGATGCTCGATCGTTGCGCGTCGCGAGCATCGGCGGCCCGCCTCATCGCGAGCAGCTCCTCGCCCGTGCGGCGCTCCGCGGCGAGCGAGGAGGCCTCGACCTCGACCGCGATGCGCGCTTCGATCACCGTCTGGATATCTGCACGCAGCAGCACCGCGTCCAGGGCCTCCGGGGCGTCCAGCGCAATCACGAAGACGCCAGCGCCCTGCCTGGTGGCGAGCACGCCGCTCCCCGCGAGTTGGCGGATGGCCTCGCGAATGGTCGACCGCCCGACGCCAAGTTGGGGTGCAAGCGTCGTCTCACCTGGGAGCTTCTGGCCGAGTTCCCACTCGCCTGCCCGGATGCGCTCGAGCAGCAGCTTGGCCGCCTGCTCGGCGAGTGGTTCACGGTGGAGGGTGCTCATGCCCCCATCATCTCGCACTCCCGCAACTCGTCTACTTGTCTGAGGAGTTGTGGTAGCTTCTCTCGCATGCCGCGCACTCCGCTCACGCTTCTCTGCCACGGCGGGACCTCGCCAGACCGGTCCCCCGCCGTGGAGCTGAGACGCGCGCCGGTCGTCACGATCGCACGACAACCAAGGACACGACCATGCACAGCAGCGCATCCCGGATCTCTCCCCCAACCGGCCCGATTGCCAACAACGCACCGCACTGGAACCGCCAGCGCCACTCGCAGATGCCATCGCACCGATACCGCGACGTGTACTCGCGGGTCGAGGTGCCCCTGACGGAACGCGACTGGCCCTCACGCCGACTCACGGCAGCACCACTCTGGGTGCCAGTCGATCTCCGCGACGGGAACCAGGCCCTGTCGGAGCCGATGGACCCCGACCGCAAGCGCGTCTTCTTCGAGCTCATGATCCGCATGGGCTACAAGGAGATCGAAGTCGGCTACCCGTCCGCCTCACAGACGGACTACGACTTCGTGCGCCGCATCGCGACCACCGACATCGCACCGGAAGACGTCACCATCGTGGTGTTCACGCCGGCGCGTCGCGACCTCATCCAGCGCACGGTGGACTCGATCCAGGGCATCAGGAACCCCGTCGTCATCCACCTCTACACCGCGACGGCGCCGGCCTGGCGCGATGTCGTCCTCGGGAAGAGCAAACAGCAGCTGAAAGAACTGATCCTGGCCGGGGGCAGAGATGTCCTCGAGCTCGCCGGCCACCTGCCGAACGTCCGATTCGAATTCTCGCCAGAGGTGTTCAACCTCACCGAACCCGACTACGTGATCGACATCTGCGACGCCATGACAGCGCTCTGGATGGCAACCCCGGATCGGCCGGTCATCCTGAACCTTCCCGCCACGGTAGAGGTCGCGACCCCGAACGTCTACGCGGATCAGATCGAGTACATGCACAAGCACCTCGCGAGGCGCGACTCGGTGATCCTCTCCGTGCATCCCCACAACGATCGAGGGACCGGAATCGCCTGCGCCGAGCTCGCAGTGCTCGCAGGTGCGCAGCGAGTGGAAGGCTGCATCTTCGGCAACGGCGAGCGCACCGGCAACGTCGACATCGCAGTCCTCGCGTTGAACCTGCACGCGCAGGGCATCGACCCGATGATCGACTTCTCGGACATCGACGCGATTCGCCGAACCGTGGAGTACAGCAACCGCCTCGAGATCCACCCGAGGCACCCGTACGCAGGAGACCTCGTCCACACCGCCTTCAGCGGGACGCACCAGGACGCCATCAAGAAGGGACTCGCCGAGCATCGATCCCGAGCTGCGCTCGAGATGCGGGCAGAACGCGAAACCGAGTGGCGCGTGCCCTACCTGCCGATCGACCCCGCCGACATCGGGCGCAGCTACGACGCCGTCATCAGAGTCAACTCGCAGTCAGGCAAGGGCGGCATCGCCTACCTCCTCGAGGCGGACTACGGCATCGAGCTCCCCAGACGCCTGCAGATCGACTTCGCCAGGCGCGTCCAGGAGCACACCGATACCAGCGGCGTGGAGATCGAGGCGGCACAGCTGCTCGAGCTCTTCGAGCGCAGCTACCTCCGCGTCGACACGTCCGGCGTGGAATTGCTCGACTTCAGCGTCGAAACCCGCGACGGCGTGGCATGCACGCGCATTCGCGTGAGCATCGACGGCGTCGAGCACACCGGCATCTTCGACGAGGTCAGCCCCGCAGAGGCCGTCACCCAGCTCCTCGCCGACGCGGGCATCTCCGTCGACATACGCTCACTCCACCAGACATCGCTCGGCGCCGGCAACAGCAGCGATGCTCTGACGCTCCTGGAGTACAACGACTCGTCAGGCGCACACTGGGTCGCCGGCCGAGACCGGTCGGTGCTGTCGGCAACCGTGCAGGCGATCCTGAGCGCTGCGCGACGCCAGCTCGCAGCGCTCGAACGCGCGTAGCGGCCACCGCGGAAACGCAAGAACGGCCCAGTCCGAAGACTGGGCCGTTCTCGCGTGGCGGATGCGGGGCATCCACCTGAGCTGTGCAGCTCGCGGCAGACTAGATCGCGTTGACGTCCAGCGGGATGCCGGGGCCGAAGGTCGTCGAGACGACAGCCTTCTGGATGTAGCGGCCCTTCGAGCTCGACGGCTTGAGGCGGACGACCTCGTCGAGAGCTGCGCGGAGGTTCTCGCCGAGCTGCTCCGACGTGAACGCCGACTTGCCGACGATGAAGTGCACGTTGGAGTGCTTGTCGACGCGGAACTCGATCTTTCCGCCCTTGATCTCGGTGACAGCCTTGGCCGGGTCGGTCGTGACCGTTCCGGTCTTCGGGTTCGGCATGAGGCCACGGGGTCCGAGGACCTTACCGAGGCGTCCGACCTTGCCCATGAGGTCAGGGGTGGCGACCGCGGAGTCGAAGTCGGTCCAGCCGTCTGCAACGCGAGCGATGAGCTCGTCGCCGCCGACCTCGTCAGCACCAGCAGCGATAGCCGCCTCTGCCTTGTCACCCGTCGCGAAGACGATGACCTTGGCCGTCTTGCCGGTGCCGTTTGGCAGGCTGACGGTGCCGCGAACCATCTGGTCAGCCTTGCGCGGGTCTACACCCAGGCGAAGAGCGACCTCGACGGTGCTGTTGAACTTGGACGAGCCGGTCTCGCGTGCGAGCTCGACGGCCTCGGCGAGACCGTAGAACTTGTCCTCGCCGATCTTCTCTGCCGCGGCACGGTATGCCTTGGACTTAGCCATGTTGTTCTCCTTCAAGAGTTGCGGTTGCGAGCCTGGCCGGCTCTCCCGCGATGTTCAGTACCGCGCCCGAAGCGCGACGTGTGGTGTTGGGAGCGGGAAGGCCTTAGCCCTCGACCGTGATTCCCATGGAGCGAGCCGTACCGGCGATGATGCGCGACGCCATGTCGATGTCGTTCGCGTTCAGGTCGGACTGCTTCTGCTCGGCGATCTCGCGGACCTGGGCGGCGGTGAGCTTGCCGACCTTGGCCGTGTGAGGCGTCGGGGAGCCCTTCTTGACGCCGGCAGCCTTCTTGATGAGCTCGGCAGCAGGAGGGGTCTTCAGGATGAAGGTGAACGAACGGTCTTCGTACACGGTGATCTCGACGGGGATCACGTTGCCACGCTGCGACTCGGTAGCCGCGTTGTAGGCCTTGCAGAACTCCATGATGTTGACGCCGTGCTGACCGAGCGCGGGGCCGATAGGAGGAGCCGGGTTAGCGGCGCCAGCCTGGATCTGCAGCTTGATCAGACCCGAGACCTTCTTCTTGGGTGCCATGTCTTTTCCTTCTTTCGATTCGAACTCCGCGCTGATGCGCGGCGCTCTCCCGGTGGCCCGGCGGTTCCGGACTCCGGTGGTTTCTGAGGGCAGCAGCCCTATTGGAGCGAGATCTAGAGCTTCGTGACCTGGTCGAAGCTGAGCTCGACCGGGGTCTCGCGCTCGAAGAGCGACACGAGCACGGTGAGCTTGCCGCTCTCGGGCTTGATCTCGCTGATCGATCCGGTGAGCCCCTCGAAGGAGCCCTCCTTGATCGTGATGGTCTCGCCGATCTCGAAGTCGATCTCTGCGATGGGCTGGCGCTTCTGGAGGCCAGCCTGACCGGATGCGTTCGCCTTCGCGGGTGCTTCAGCGACTTCGACCAGACTCTTCAGCATCTCAAATGCTTCGTTGAAGCGCAACGGGGTCGGGTTGTGGGCGTTGCCCACGAAGCCGGTCACACCCGGGGTGTGACGGACAACCGACCAGCTGTCCTCGTTGAGCATGAGGCGGACGAGCACGTATCCGGGGATGCGGACGCGTGTGACCATCTTGCGCTGGCCGTTCTTGATCTCGACCACGTCTTCCATGGGGACTTCCACCTGGTAGATGAAGTCGCTCATGTTCATGGACTCGGTGCGCTGGTGCAGGTTCTGCTTCACGCGACGCTCGAAGCCGGCATAGGTGTGGATGACGTACCACTTGCCCGGCTTGAGGCGCAGCTCGCGCTTGAAGGTCTCGTACGGGTCGACGTCCGGGTCTTCCTCGAGAGCCTCGACCTCTTCGTCCTCGGTCGCGGCAGCCGCGGCGGCCTCTTCCTCGCTCGTGTCGATCTCGAGGACATCGTTGACGATCGCGTCGACCTCGGGGTCGACGACGTCCGCGCCTTCTCCGTCGTCGAGGTCTTCCTCGGTCACGACTTCGTCGGACTCTTCGATCTCGTGGGCCGCGTCGAATTCTGCGTCGATGTCGCGGTCACCCTCCTGGGCCTCTACGACTTCGGAGTCCTGCTCCAGGGCGGTCTCGTAAAGACCGTTCGGGTCGGCGACGTTCGGGTCTGACACGATTCCTCATCTCGATTCTGTGATGCTGGGCTGCTCGCCCGTTGTCGGTGGAGGCCTGTGAGCCGGTGGAGAGCTTGGCGCGCTCCGGCTATTCCGTCGGGACCGGCGTCGCGGCCGGCTCGCTCGGGAAGAACGAGCTTCCCTGACCGAAGACCCACGAAGCGCCCCACCCGAAGAGCAGGTCGAGCACCGTGACGAGCGCCATCATGAAGATGACGAAGACGAGCACGACGCCCGTGAACTTGAAGAGCTCAGCCCGGGTCGGGGTGACGACCTTCTTGAGCTCGCCCATGACCTGACGGAAGAAGAGAGCGATACGGCCGATGATGCCGCGCTTCGGCTCGGAGCCTCGCTTTGACTCGGCGACGTCTGTCGCCTCATCTGACTTGCTTGGACTCACGCGCTCTCCCTTTCGATGGTTGAGACCTTCGATGGTGGGCCCCGTAGTGGGTGCGTTCAGCACCGAAATGCAGGGCGGACAGGACTCGAACCTGCAACCTGCGGTTTTGGAGACCGCTGCTCTACCAATTGAGCCACCGCCCTTTGCGTGAACACCGGATGCGTGCATCCGTTCACCCTGATACCGTCTGCAGCCGTTCCATAGGGAACAGTTTCAGGCGCGGTTCAGTATGTCGCTTTCGGCAACCAGGAAAGCATACGACAGGTGCCACACGGAAGTCCAACGCGGGCGCAACTCGCTGACGAGGCGTGGCCACCGCACCTAGACTCAGGGCCATGGTTTCCGACTCACGTCTCTCTCCTCGCATCGCCGCGATCGCCGAATCCGCAACCCTCAAGGTCGACGCGAAGGCCAAGGCCCTCAAGGCCGCCGGCCGGCCCGTCATCAGCTACGCGGCGGGCGAGCCCGACTTCCCGACTCCGCAGCACGTGGTCGACGCCGCCCTCGTCGCCGTGAGCGACCCCAAGAACCACCGCTACACGCCGGCGCCTGGCCTGCCGGAACTCCGCGAGGCCATCGCCGAGAAGACGAAGCGCGACTCGGGCTGGGATGTCCCCGCCTCGCAGGTCATCGTCACGAACGGCGGCAAGCAGGCCGTCTACCAGGCCATCAACACCGTCGTCGGCGCAGGCGACGAGGTCCTCCTCCCCGCCCCGTACTGGACCACGTACCCCGAGGTCATCCAGCTCGCGGGCGGCACCACCGTTCCCGTGTTCGCCGGCGCCGACCAGGAGTACAAGGTCACCGTCGACCAGCTCGAAGCCGCACGCACCCCCGCCACGAAGGCGATGCTCTTCGTCTCGCCGTCGAACCCGACCGGCGCCGTCTACTCCGAGGCCGAGACCCGCGCCATCGGCGAGTGGGCCGCCGAGCACGGCATCTGGGTCATCGCCGACGAGATCTACCAGAACCTCACGTACGACGGCGTCCGCGCAGTGTCCATCGTCGAGGCCGCCCCGGCGGTCGCCGACCGCACGATCCTGGTCAACGGCGTTGCGAAGTCGTTCGCGATGACCGGCTGGCGCGTCGGATGGATGGTCGGGCCCGTCGACGCCATCAAGGGGGCGGGCAACCTGCAGTCGCACCTCACGAGCAACGTCAACAACATCGCGCAGCGTGCCGCGCTCGCCGCGCTCACGGGGCCCACCGAGCCCGTCGAGCAGATGCGCCTCGCCTTCGACCGCCGCCGCACGACGATGGTCGAGGAGCTGAGCAAGGTCAACGGCTTCCGCGTGCCGACGCCGGAGGGCGCCTTCTACGTGTACGCCGACGTGCAGCGGCTCATCGGGAAGGAGATCGAGGGGCGCCAGATCAACTCCTCGCTCGACCTCGCCGACCTCATCCTCGACGTCGCGGAGGTCGCGGTCGTGCCAGGTGAGGCGTTCGGCCCGTCCGGCTACCTGCGCCTCAGCTACGCGCTCGGCGACGACGCGCTCCTCGAGGGCGTGCAGCGCCTGCAGAAGCTCTTCGCGGGCGTCGAGCTCTAGCCCGAGCCGCGCGGCCCCGCGTTCGCAGCCGCGCCCGCGCGCCGCGCATCCGCTCCCCCGAATAGGCCAGTTTCACCCCATCCGAAGGTTCAGGATGGGGTGAAACTGGCCTATTCGAGGTTCGTGGGGGCGGCGGGCGACGCGCAGGCCAGCGAGCGGGCGTAGGCCAGCGAGCGGGCGCAGGCCAGCGAGCGGGCGCAGGCCAGCGAGCGGGCGCAGGCCAGCGAGCGGGCGTAGGCCAGCGAGCGGGCGCGACTACGGCGTCGTGAAGGAGATCTCCGCGACCTTCTGCGAGATGCGCGAGTTCGGGTCGTCTAGCTCCCCGCCCCACGCGTTCGCCAGGATTGTGATCTTGGTGCCGGTCGAAGGCATGTAGCGGGACGCCATCATTCCCTCGGAGCCGTCCGACCAGCGCAGGCGCTGCGCCAGGAGCTCCAGCTCGTAGCCGCCTGCCCCCTTCAGGACGAGCGGAACGGGGTCGCCAACCGGCTCCGGCTTGGCTGTGAACTGCAGCGACGCCGAGTTCAGCTCCGACCTCGTCATGTCCTCGTCCCGGTACTCGCTCTTGTGCAGGTTCTCCTGGGCGATCGAGAAGTAGGCACCGGATGCGGGGTCGCTCAGGATGTAGAGGTTCGGCTGCCGTTCGGAGATGTCCTGCTCCCATCCGCCGAGGGGCGGGTTCACGACGGTGATGCCGTTCGGGAACACGACGTCGGTCGTGATCGGGATGAACCCGGGTGCGGCGTCCTGGGGCGCGGCCGGCATGAGCGTGCTCGTCGGCACGGGGGTCGAGGTCGCCGCGTTCGGGTCGGCGCCGCCGACGGGGATGGTGGGATCGTTCGGCGAGCTGAACGCCATGAAGAGGCCCACGACGAGGGCGACGATCGCGACGCCGCTGATGCCGACGCCGAGGAGCAGGCCGACGGGGCGCCTGCGCTGCTTCTGCAGCTCAGGGTCTTCGCCGAGCTCTCGACGCCGTGGTTGCGGTGTCGCCTGCTGCTGCGGGGCGTAGCGAGGCGGCGGGGCTCCAGCCGGCAGATGCGACGGTGGGGCCTGAACGAACGGCACCTGACCAGGGATGCCGGTCTGCGGCTGGCCTGGGAACTGCCCGGGATGCTGTGGCTGGCCTGGCGCCGGAGGCCGCCCGGAAGCGGGAAACTGACCCGGCGCGCCGAAGCCGCCAGGAGCCTGGCCAGGTACGACTCCAGGGTGCGGGAACTGACCGGGAGCCGGCGGCTGCCCGCTCGGCGGCGCTCCCCATGGGAGCTGTTGACCAGAGCCCTGCTGCCCCGGACCTTGCCGGCCGGGACCTTGCTGACCGGGGCCCTGGTGCCGCGGCCGTTCCTGATCAGAGCCCTGCTGACCAGGCCCTTGCTGACCGAAGCCCTGGGCCGGTGGTCCGCCCCACTCGCCCTGGCCACCCTGAGGAGCGGCACCCGGCTGCTGCCGGCGGGGGTCGAACCCGCCGTTCTGACCCGGCGGTGGCGTGAGGGGCGGTTGCGTCATGCCTGCGAGAGTACCGCCCGCGCCAGGCAGCTGCCTTGGCGCGGGCGGGACATGCGGCTGGGCGACGGTCAGTCGAAGATGCGTCGCAGCAGGTTCGTGTCGGCGAGGTCGACGAGCTCGTCTCCGCGCCCGGAGAGCACTGTTCGCAGCGCGTAGAGGGTGAAGCCCTTGACCTGCTCGGCCGTGATGGTCGGCGGGATGGACAGCTCCTGCCGTGCGGTCACGACGTCGATGAGCGCGGGCCCGTCGTGGGCGAAGGCTTCGCGGAGGGCAGCCTCGAGGTCGTTCGGGTTCTCGACGCGCTGCCCGTGGATGCCGACCGCCTTGGCGACTTCGGCGAAGTCGGGGTTGTCGAGGTCGGTGCCGTAGTTCACGAATCCGGCGGCCTTCATCTCGACCTCGACGAAGTTCAGCGACGAGTTGTTGAACACGACGATCTTCACGGGCAGCTTGCTCTGCTTGAGCGTGAGCAGCTCCCCCAGGAGCATCGCGAGTCCGCCGTCTCCCGCGAGCGCCACCACCTGGCGCCCAGGGAAGGCGGTCTGCGCGCCGACCGCCTGCGAAAGGGCGTTGGCCATGGAGCCGTGACTGAACGAGCCGATGAGCCTCCTCTGGCCGTTCATCTCGAGGTAGCGGGCCGCCCAGACGACCGGGGAACCGACATCCGGGATGAAGACGGCGTCGTGGCTCGCGAGCTCGCTCACGAGCCGTGCCACGTACTGCGGGTGGATGGGGGCGCGCCCCCGGTCGTTGTCGGCAAGCGCGTCGAGGTCCTTCCGGGCCTTCCGGTAGTGCTTCACCGAGGCTTCGAGGTGCTTGCCGCTCTTGTTGCCCTCGAGGAGCGGGATGAGGGCGTCGAGGGTGTCGCCGACGTCGCCGACGAGCCCGAGGTCGAGGGGCGTGCGCTTGCCGAGCTGCTCGCCGCGGATGTCGACCTGGATGATCTTCGCCTGTGACGGGAAGAACTGCTGGTACGGGAAGTCGGTGCCGAGCATGAGGAGCGCGTCGCAGTCTTCGATGGCCCGGTAGCCGGAGGAGAAGCCGAGCAGGCCCGTCATGCCGACGTCGTAGGGGTTGTCGTACTCGATGAACTCCTTCCCGCGGAGCGCGTGCACGATGGGTGCCTGCAGCGCCTCAGCGGCGGCAAGCAGCTGCGCGTGTGCGCCCTGTGTGCCAGCGCCACCGAGAATGGTGACCTTCTTCGCCGAGTTGAGGATGTCGGCGGCCTGCGCCAGTTCGTCGTCGGCAGGTCGCACGACGGGTTTCGCGGGGAGGATGGGTGCCGACTTGCGTCGTCCTGCGCTCTCCTGCAGGAAGATCTCGCCGGGAATCACGACGACGGCGACGCCTCGCTTCTCGACCGCGGCGCGCATGGCGATCTCCAGGATCCGAGGCAGCTGCTCCGGCACCCCCACCATCTCGCAGTACACGCTGCTCTCCCGGAAGAGCTCCTGCGGGTGCGTCTCCTGGAAGTAGCCGCTGCCGATCTCCGCGGACGGGATGTGGGCGGCGATCGCGAGCACGGGAACGCGGCTTCGGTTCGCGTCGTACAGCCCGTTGATGAGGTGCAGGTTGCCCGGGCCGCAGCTGCCGGCGCACACAGCGAGCTCGCCCGTGAGTGCTGCGTCTGCGGAGGCGGCGAAGGCCGCGGCCTCCTCGTGTCGCACGTGCGACCAGGCGACCGCGTCGTTTCGTCGGATGGCGTCAGTGAATCCGTTGAGCGAGTCTCCGGGTAGCCCGTAGACGCGCTCGACTCCGGCATCGTGGAGGATATCGACGATCGTGTCAGCGACTGTAGTCATGCCGTGATCATCTGCCTCGAAACGGGGAGCCAGCCGAGCGCTGGACTGGCGACGAACCGATGTGGGTGATATGTCGTCGGCTAGGCCTGACTGACCCGCACCATGTTGCCGGATGGGTCGCGGAATGCGGCATCTCTGACGCCCCAGAACTGATCGGTGGGCTCTTGCAGCACCTCGACTCCGCCCGTCGCCAGCACCCTCTCGAACAGCGCGTCGAGGTCGCTCGTTCGGAACAGGAGGCCGGGCAGCTCCCCCTTCGCCAGCAGCGCTGCGAGCGTGTCGCCGTCTTCCTCCGAACGCCCCGCCTTCGGGTGCGAGAGCACGATCTCGAGCTCCGGCTGCCCGGGGGCGGAGAGCGTGACCCAGCGGAACCCCTCATTCGGAACCTCGCTGCGCACCTCCAGGCCGAGGGCGTCTCGGTAGAACACGAGCGCCGCATCCGGGTCGTCGGTGAACACGTGCACGTGGCTGAGTGAGAGCGTCATGTGTCCGATGCTAGGACCGGCCACCGACATTCACTTCTTCGAAACTGCTCAGAGACGCGCCTGCCCGTCGCCGGCTTCCCGTTGCGCCATTCCTGGTCGCTCGCGCACGCGGCGGGGACGCCCCCAGATCTGCGAGGTGCAGCTCGGGATGACGACGCTGCCGCTGTGATCACGCGCCCGATAGGCGCTCGGCGACTCGCCGACGATCTCCGCGAAGCGGCTGCTGAACGAGCCGAGACTCGTGGCCCCGACCGCCGTGCACGCATCCGTGACGCTCACCTCGCCGGTGCGCAGCAGCGCCTTGGCGCGCTCGATGCGCCGTGTCATGAGATGGGCATACGGGGTCTCGCCGTACGCCTCTCGGAAGCATCGACTGAAGTGAGCCGCCGACATGTGGGCTGCCTTCGCCATGGCCGGCACGTCGAGCGGGCTCGCGAACTCCCTGTCGATGAAGTCGCGCGCACGACGAAGACGGCGAAGCTCATCGAGATCGGGTGAGGCCATGGCACCAGTATGTGCGGGTGTGTCCGCCCAGGTCTGACCAACTTGAGTGCAAAAACTCGCGAACGGGCCCCGCTGCGGCCCAGTGCAGGGGATATTGCACGGAAGCTGGTCAGCGGCGGCGCGGCCCGCACCTCCCCCGAACGGTGGATGCGTATCCGCCGGTCGGGCCCTGTCGCGTCCGCCCCGTTCGGCGTTTGATTGCACCATGAGCACACAAGCAGCCATCGAGGTCACCGACCTCGTCAAGCGCTACGGCGACCGCGACGTCGTCGACGGCCTCTCCTTCGAGGTCCGACACGGCGAGACCTTCGCCTTCCTCGGCCCCAACGGCGCTGGCAAGAGCACCACGATCGAGATCCTCGAGGGCTTCCGCGCGGCGACCTCCGGTACCGCGCGCGTGCTCGAGCAGGACCCGGCCCGCGGCAACGCCGAGTGGCGAGGCCGAATCGGCGTCGTCAGCCAGTCGAGCGCCGACATCGAGCGCTACTCGGCCCGCGAGGTGCTTCGCCACTTCGCAAGCCTCTACCGAAACCCTCGCGCCGTGGACGACACCATCGAGCGGTGCGGCATCGCCCCATTCGCGTCGCAGCGAGTCGGTCGCCTCTCCGGTGGCCAGAAACGGCGAGTGGATGTCGCGCTCGGCATCATCGGCAACCCGGAGGTGCTGTTCCTCGACGAGCCGACAACCGGGTTCGATCCCAACGCGCGCCGCGAGTTCTGGGGCCTTATCCAGCAGCTCAAGGGCGAGGGCATGACCATGGTGCTCACGACGCACTATCTCGACGAGGCGGAGCAGCTCAGCGACCGTGCCGGGATCATCGCCGCCGGGAAGCTCATCGAGATCGGCGACATCGCGACGATCGGCGGGCCGAAATCGCGCACGCCGCGGGTTCGCTGGCAGGAGCAGGACGGCAGGTGGCGCGAGGAGACGACGGACGCGCCCGCACAGCTCGTCGGCGCGCTCGTCGAGCGCCTCGGCCCGGAACCCGCCGGGCTCACCGTGACCCGCCCGTCCCTGGAGGACGTCTACCTGGAGATCATCGGCGAGCACCCGGCCGCCTCCCCCGCGACTGCCTCACCCGCCGCGGGACTCGCGGCGACCGACGATGCAGCACGCGCTGCCGCACCCGCAGGAGGAACACGATGAGCCAGACCGCGGTCTCGGGCGACGCGAAGTCGCAGCCGAGCATCCAATCGCCCACACGCACTCCGTCGCAGCCCAGGTCCACGATCGGCAACGGTCTTCGGCGCATCGCCTTCGAGCTGCGCGGCTACTTCCGGCAGACCGACCAGGTGTTCTTCGTCTTCCTGTTCCCGCTCGTCATGTTCGCGCTCTTCGCCTCGATCTTCAGCGGCGAGACGGTCGTCGACGACCCACGCTTCGCCGACGTGACGATGTCGCAGTACTACCTGACCGGGATGCTCGCGATGGCGATCCTCCTCTCCGGCATGCAGTTCCTCGGCATCGACATCGCCACGGAGAAGCACGAGGGCGGCCTCGCCCGACTCGGCGCGACACCGCTCAGCCCGGTGTCGTTCTTCATCGGGAAGATCGGGCTCGTCCTCATCACGTGCACGCTGCAGCTGGCGATGCTGATGGGGCTCGCGGTCATCGCCTTCGACATCTCGCTGCCGGAAGATGGCGAGCTGTGGGCGCGCTTCGCCTGGCTCGCTGCCCTCGGCATCCTCTGCTTCGCCTCCCTCGGAATCGCGATCTCGGCGCTCCCGCGCTCTGCACGGTCCGCATCCGCCATCGTGCTGCCGCTTGTGCTCGTGCCGCAGTTCCTCTCGGGCATCTACGTGCAGTTCTCGGTCCTGCCCGAGTGGATGCAGCAGGTGTCGAACCTCTTCCCCCTCGCCGGTCTCGTGCGCGGGATGCGCAGCGTGTTCCTGCCAGATGCCTTCGCGGCTGCCGAGGTCGGAGGCACGTGGGGACTGGGGGCCGCGGCGATCACGCTCGGGGTCTGGACCGTCATCGGGCTCGTCGCGAGCCTGCTCACCTTCCGCTGGAGTCGAGGGCGGAGTTGACGCCCCTGACCCGACCGTGCAGCAATGTCGGTGGGGTGCGGGAGGATGAGCGCATGGTCGACTTCTGGTTTCGGGACGGGCGCTGGTGGCACCTGCTGATCGTGGGCACGGCGCTCGCGAACACCGTCGTCGCGGGCTCGGTGGCGGCCTTCGCGGCCACCGAGTCCGAACGCTCCGAGGCGCTCGTGGCGACGGGGGCGCTCCTGCTCATCCCCGTCGTGTGGCTCGCTTTCGGCGTCAGGTCGCTCACCGACCCGCGCCGCGGCGCGGCGCTGATCCTGCTCGTCACGCTGCTCGTGACGGTCTCGATGGTGCTCGTGCCCTGGACGGGCTTCGTGCAGACCCTCATCTATCCGCTCGTCTGGCTGGTGTGCGTGAGCGCGAGACGGAGCATCCTCGTCTCGATCGGCATCGCGTTCGGCATCGGCGCGGTGTCGGCGCTGTACAACGGGGTCGAGGAGATCCCGGACATCCTGCCGGGCCAGCTCTTCAGCGTCGCGGCGACCTGCGGCATCGGGCTGTCGATCAGCTACGCCTGGCGAGTGGCCGACGAGCGACGTGAGCTGCTCGAGCAGCTCACGGCCTCCCAGGAGCACGTGCAGGAGCTCTCTCGGCTGAGCGGCGCCTCCGTCGAGCGGGAGCGCATCTCCCGCGACCTGCACGACACGCTGGCTCAGACGTTGGCCGGCCTCGCGATGCTGGCTGACCGCAGCGCGAAGGAGATCGGGCGGATGCGCGACGACGAGAGCTCCGCGGGGGCTCACCTGCGCGAGGAGCTCTCCGCGCAGGAGGAACGGGCCGACCTCATCGCGTCGCTCGCCCGCGACGCTCTCGCCGAGGCGCGGGGCCTCATCGCCGAGAACGCGCCGGTGCGGTCGACCGACCCCGCGGAAGCGACCTTCGCAGATGCCCTGAGGCGCCTCGTCGATCGGTTCCGCGGCGAGACGGGCGTGCTCGCCGAGGCGCGAATCGAGCTGGAGGCCGGCGCGCTGGAGCGGGAGAGCGAAGTGGTCCTGCTGCGATGCGCGCAGGAGGCCCTGTCGAATGCGAGGCGGCACGCTCATGCCACGAGCGTGCAGCTCTCAGTGGAGCACGGGGCCGCGAACGTCGTGCTGAACGTCACCGACGACGGCCGAGGATTCGAGCTGGAGGCGGAGCCGAGCGGATTCGGGTTGGACAGCCTCCGCGACCGCGCCAACGCGATCGGGGGTGGCGTGGACATCGCCAGCGCACCAGGGCGTGGCACGATCGTGACCGTGACGATTCCGGCGAAAGCGAGTGCCGAGCGATGATCCGCATCCTGGTCGCCGACGACCACCCCATCGTGCGCGCCGGACTCGTGGGCATCTTCGAGGACGAGCCCGACATCGAGGTCGTCGCTGAAGCCGCCAACGGGGCCGACGCGGTTGCTCGCGCGGCCTCGACGACGCCCGCCGTCGTCGTCATGGACCTGCGCATGCCGGGCACCGACGGTGTGAGCGCGACGAGGCAGATCCTGGCGGCGCTCCCCGAGACACGCATCCTCGTCGTCACGACCTACGACAGCGACGACGCGATCATCGGTGCCATCGAGGCCGGGGCAAGCGGCTACCTGCTCAAGACGGCCAGCGGGGCAGAGCTCGTGGAGGCCGTTCGCCGTGTGGCCGCGGGCGAGCTGGCCCTCGCACCATCGGTGACCGCGAAGCTCGTAGCCCAGACGCGAGCTGCCGGGGCAGCGGCATCCGCCGGTTCCAGCACCGCGCATCCGCCTGCCGGTTCGCCCGGTTCAGCCCCCGCGCTCAGCGAACGCGAGCTGCAGGTGCTGCAGCTCGTCGCCGACGGCATGTCCAACCCTGAGATCGCCGTGCGCCTCCATATCGGTGAGGCGACCGTGAAGACGCACCTCGGCAAGGTCTTCGCGAAGCTCGAGGTCAACTCCAGGGTGCGCGCCGTGACGAGGGGCCTCGATCTCGGCCTGCTCCGCCGGAGCTAGGGCGTCGGCGGACCCAGCGGCCCGCATGGGACCAAGGCGCATGAGCGCGAAAGCGTACCTCCCTGCTGCGGATCCAGGCCAGGGGTCTCTCCGCCCGAAGTCGTAGGCTTGATGCATGAAGTCTGCACGCGTCGCCCTGCTTGCACTCCCCACGATCGCGGTCACCGCGCTCGGTTTGAGCGGATGCGCTCCCGCAGCCACGCCGACGAGCGTCGCGAGCGACAACTACGGCGGCCTGCCGAAGGGATTCGGCGAAGATGTCGGAGCCGGCGACATGGAAGGACCGCTCGTCATGTGGCTCGACGAGGGCTCCTCGATCTCCGTCACGACGTGGGGCAGCTCGGGATGCCCGGCGATCCTCACCGAAGTCAACGCGGTGGACGCGCAGACCCTCGACCTGCAGTACCTCGAGGCCACGGCCTACCCCGACCAGGCGTGCACAGCGGACTATGCCCCGCACACGAGCGAGATCGACCTCCCCGACGACGCCACGGGCACGCCGCTGACGGTCACGGTGAGCTTCGACGGCGAGGAGCCCCGCGCCTCCGTCGTCCTCGACTGACCCGAGCATCCGGGGGCTGAGCGCCATCTACCAGAGTGCCCTGCCCCGCCCTGCCAAAAGGTTGACGGGTATTCGCAGACTCGATAGGGTCGCAGCACGCGCCCAGACAGAGAGGAGTCCCGATAATGCGTACGTTCACATTTTGCATTCAGCAGTCGGCGACTCGTTCCCTGGGCGCCCACATCTCCTGAGCTCCGTGTCGTGGGTGAAGTCTGCCCCCACGCCCGACGGATACGCAGCGGCATAGCAGCCGCCGCATTCGTCGACTGCACGGCAGTCACGTCTCTCGCGCCGCGTTAACGCGGCCCCGCTCGAGTGAGCGCCTTCTTCTTGCATGCCTTCTGCCGGAGAGACCACTCTCATGAATCACGTCCTGACCACCGTCCACACCTCAAACCCGAGCACCGTGCACGTCACGATCACGCCCACATCCGCGTCCACGCCCACCTCCGCGGTGCAGCCTTCGCTGCTCCACCGCATCGAGCTGCGCGTCGCACTGTGGCTGCTCATGCGCAGCGCGCGGCGTCAAGAACCCGAACTGGACCACGCCGAGCAGCATCGTCGGCGCCGCAACAGTTCGGAGCGCGCCCGCCGCGAGCAGGACGCACTCCGCGCCTGGTGCGCGCAGTGCATGCACCACTGACACGCGTCCCGAGCGGACGCTGGGTGCACCGAGAGGGAAGCCCCGAAGCGCGTGCAGCGCTTCGGGGCTTCCGGCTCACCCGGCTGGTCTCGCCCGGCTGTGCCTAGATCGTCAGCTCGACGAGGACAGGCTCGTTGACGAGCCGCACGCCGTATTCCGCTTCGACGCGCGCACGGACGAAGCGGGCGAGCTCCACGATCTGCTCGGCAGTCGCACCGCCGCGGTTCGTGATCGCGAGCGTGTGCTTCGATGAGATGGCGGCGTTCGAGCCCGGCAGCGAGAAGCCCTTCTGCACACCGGCGTGGTCGATGAGCCACGCAGCGCTGAGCTTCACGAGCGGGGAGCCGTCTTCGTCCTTGCCCGCGTCGAACTTCGGCATCTCGGGCAGCTCGCTCGCGAACGAGGAGCGGACGATCGGGTTCATGAAGAAGGAACCGGACGAGACGGAGTCGCGGTCGTGCGCATCCAGCACCATGCCCTTCGAGGCGCGCAGGCGGATGACGGCGTCGCGGACGACGTGCACGGGCATCCGCTCGCCGAGGGGCACGTCGAGCGCGCGCGCGAGCTGGTCGTACCGGACCGGTTCGCTCTGGCCCTCCGGCATCTCGACGAGGTCGAGTTCGACGCGAGTCACGACGCCTCGCAACTCGCCGCGCTTGATCGCGGAGGTGCGGTAGCCGAGACCGAGATCGGCGGCGTCGATCCAGCGCACTGTATCGGCATCGACGTCGTAGAACTCGATGCGGGCGAGCACATCGGAGAGCTCCTGCCCGTACGCCCCGATGTTCTGCACGGGGGTCGCGCCGACGGAGCCGGGAATGCCGGCGAGCGCCTCGATGCCGCTCCAGTTGCGAGCGACGGCGTAGTCGACGAGGGCGCTCCACGACTCACCGGCGTCGATGCGCACGCGAGCCTGGCCCACCTTGTCGACGGGTCCGTCGAGCTGGTGGATGCCCTTCGTCACGACGAGCAGCACGGGTTCGTCGATGCGGTCGTCGGTGGCGATCGTGTTGGAACCACCGCCGAGGATCAGCGGCTGCTCGTGGTTCGCGAACAGCTCCTCGGCCGCGGCGATCAGCTCAGGGCGCGTCGCGGGGGCGACGAGCTGCGTCGCCTCCCCACCGACCTGCGTGGTCGTGAGCTCGGAGAGCCTCGTCACGCGGTGGCCTCCGCGGGCAGCACGGCGGGAACCTCGCCGCGGAAGTCGGCGCGCACCTGCGACTTCGCGAGCACCGTCTGCCCGCCGAAGGACACGACGAGGTCGATGCGACCCACGCCGTCCTCGCCGGCGAGCTGACCGATCTTCGCGACGATCGACACCTCAGCGCCGGCCTGCGGGTCGACGACGACGGGCCGCGTGAAGCGCACCTGGTAGTCGACGACGCGGCCAGGGTCGCCGAGGGCGTCGACGACGGGCTGCAACGCGACCCCCATCGTGAGCATCCCGTGCGCGAGCACACCGGGCAGCCCGACCGCTTCGGCGACGTCGTCACGGTAGTGGATGGGGTTGAAGTCGCCAGATGCGCCCGCGTAGCGCACGAGGATGTCGCGGGTGAGCGTGACGGAGCGCTCCGCGATGACGGTTCCGGCTTCGAGGCTCGTGAAGTCGGGGCGCGGAAGCTGCGCGACGGAGATCGTGTCAGTCATGCGGTCACTCGCTCTCGGTGGGCGTTGCGCGGACGACGAGGGTTGCCGATGCGGTGACGACCTGCTCGCCAGCCGCATCCGTCAGCACCGTCTGAGCGCTGATCATGGAGTTGCCGCCGAGCGACTTGACGCTCTTCACCTCGAGAGCGGCGCGCAGCTCGTCGCCAGCGACGATCGGGCGCTCGTAGGTGAAGCGCTCGTCGCCGTGCACGATGTGCGACAGCTCGATCTGCGCCTCGGGGTCGGAGAGCAGGAGCTGCAGCCCCGCATCCTGCAGCACGGCAGGGAACGTGGCGGGTGCGACGAGGTCGGCGTACCCGGCAGCGCGGGCTGCGTCGACGTCGAAGTGCGTCGGGTGCGAGGCCAGCACGGCCTTCGCGAACGAGCGGATGTGCTCTCGGCCCACGAGGTACGGCTCGGGGAGCTCGTACCGGCGGCCGGCAAGTTCAGGGTTCACAGACACGCCAGCCAGTGTACGCGCGGGGAGACCCACGCCCCAGAGAGGCGGCCAGCGGAGGCGGTGCGTCGCGGGCCTAGACGGCGACGAGACGCGGGGGTGTGGGAGCGGCGACGCCAGCTGCACGGCCCGCTGCTCCGCGTGCTTCCGCGGCGCTCGAGAAGAGCGCGCGCTGCGTGAAGTCGAGCGACGCGAGGTCGATGCGGGAGATCGTGTCCTCGGGCACCGAGGTCCAGCCGGCCGTGTCGATGCCGGTCGACGAGAAGACGGTGGTTCCGTCGGCGGCGCGGAGCATGCTCAACCGGTAGTACTCGTCGGTGTGCCCGTTGGGGAGGGTGGATGCGTCGATGCCGTAGCGCGCGAACGTCGCTTCCGTGACGTGTGCCGTGCTCGAGGCGTGGACGACCACGAGCTCGTCTGCGGAGAGGATGGTCGCGTTGAGGCTCGACTCGGGGAACTCGTCGCGCAGCACGCGGACGGCGGCGGTGGCCGCCTCCTCGAGGGAGAGGCCGTCGCGCACGTTCTGCCGGACGAGGCCGAAGTACAGCTCGCTGTCGGTGTCGCCGGCCACCGTGGCGCGGATCTCGGGGCGGAGCAGGTCGTCGAAGCGCCAGGTGGGGACGATCGAGCCGTTGTGCGCGAAGGCGAGGCCCTCGGCGACGAACGGGTGCGTGTTCACCTTGGTCCGCTTGAAGTCGTCGGTCGCGAGGCGCAGGTGCACGATCCGGGCGTTGGAGGGGGCGTCCGAGAGGAGCGTCGACAGCAGCGGGTCGTTCTGGCCGGGCGTGGAGATGCGCAGGGATTCGATCTCGCGCTGCGTCTCGCCGAAGCCGGCGGCGAGCCAGGCGGTGCCCCAGCCGTCGTTGTGCACGCTGGTCATGCGCTGGAAGGCGTCGCTGTTCATGTCTCCGATCACCTTCGTGACGGTGGTGTCACGTGGGGCTGCGTAAGCGAGCAGACGGCACATGTGCGAACTCCTTCCAGGTTGTCGAGCTTGCTGTCGGGTGTTGTTCGGAGCCGAGCGGCTCACGAGCATCTGACTATCCTGTGACAGCCCTCACGTGCGGTCCACCTTCGCGACGCTGTGTGACGGACGGTTGCGCTGCCCGACGCGGGTGTATCGGCGGCGGCTGTCCGAAATGAGTGCGATCTGCGGCCAGATAGGGCCCGCGACGCCGAAACAGGCTGATCCTGCACTGATGCTGGTCAGCCCGACGCGCGCCGCCTCTCAGCGTGGCGTCGCATCCGCTCGCTACGTTTGGCCGCATGTCAGAACGCGGAATCCTCGTCGAGAACGTCAGGCGCTCCTTCGGCGCAGCGCACGCGGTCCGCGATGTGAGCTTCACGGCGCGCGCTGGAGCGGTCACGGGGCTCGTCGGCCCGAACGGCTCCGGCAAGACGACGCTGCTGCTGATGCTGGCCTCGCTGCTGCGACCGGATGCGGGGACGATCCGCATCAACGGCCTCGACCCGTCGACGGCGACAGCCGAGGTGCGGGCGCAGCTCGGCTGGATGCCGGACGCGCTCGGCGCCTGGCCGTCGCTGTCGGTGCACGACACGCTCGTGACGACGGCCCGCCTCTACGACCTGCCGCGCGCCGCGGCAGATGCCCGCGCCACCGAGCTCCTCGCCCGGGTCGGCCTCAGCGACCTCGCGAAGGTGCAGGCTCGCGTGCTGTCCCGCGGGCAGAAGCAGCTCCTCGGGCTTGCGCGCTCTCTGGTGCACGCCCCGAGCGTGCTGCTCCTCGACGAGCCCGCTTCCGGCCTGGATGCGCGAGCGAGGGTCGGCCTGCGCGAGCACCTGCGGGAGCTTGCGGCGGCCGGTTCCACGATCCTCATCTCGAGCCATGTGCTGTCCGAGCTCGACGAGATCGTCGACGATGCCGTCTTCATCGAGGCGGGCGTGACGGTGCGGGCCGACCGGCTCGCGCAGGCGTCGGCGCGGGAGCGACAGTGGCGGGTGCGCGTGCTGACGGAGGGCGTCGGGCCTGATCAGCTGGCGGCGGTGCTGGGGACCGGAGCTCCGGGCATCCGCGCCGAACGGACCGGGTTCCTCGTCCCGTTTTCCTCTGACGCCGCGGCCGCGGCCGGCCTGCGCGCGATCCTCACCGCCGGCATCGACGTCGCGGAGTTCGCCCCAGCATTGGGCGACATCGAGCACACCTACCTCGACCTCGGAGAGCAGTCATGAGCCCCGTCCGTGTCACGACGCTTGTCACCCTCGAACTGCGCCAGCGCCTCCGCAACGTCGCCTGGTACGTGCTGCTCGGCGTCTTCGCCGTGCTGCTCCTCGGCATGACCGCGCTCTCGCTGGTGGTCTTCGGCGACCTGCAGGAGTCGGGGTCGTGGATGTACTCGATCGTCGTGTACTTCGTGCTGCTGCTCGCTCTGCTGGTCTCGCCGACGCTCAGCGGCAACGCGATCAACGGCGACCGGGACGCGGCGACGCTCGCGCCCATCCAGGTGACGCTCGCGACGACAGCCGAGATCGTGGCGGCGAAGTTCCTGGCCGCCTGGGCGACCGGGCTCGCGTTCCTGGCGGTCGCGGCGCCGTTCCTGATCTTCGCCGGGCTCGTGGGGGCCGTCGCTCCCGTGCAGGTGGTCGTCTCGCTGCTGGTGCTGCTCGTCGAGGTGGGCGTCGTGGCCGCTATCGGCGTCGGCTTCAGCGGCATCCTGGCCAGGCCGCTCTTCTCTGTGGCGGCGAGCTATCTGACGATCGCCGCGCTCACGGTGGGCACGGGCATCGCGTTCGGCCTGGGTGGTGCTGCGGTGACGGCAGAGGTGACGAACACCTCCCGGTACCCCGTCTATGCGGAGTTCGGCGAGGAGCAGCCCTTCGACGAGAACAGCTTCACGTGCGGCGACTGGGAGACGTACACCTACGAGATTCCGCGATACGACCTCGTCTGGGGCGTGCTGGCCGCGAATCCGTTCGCGGTGCTGACGGACGCGACGCCGGTTTCCTTCGGCGCGAGCGATCAGCCAGACGATTTCTTCTCCGGCGCGAAGCTGCTGCTGCGTCAGTCGCAGATTCCCCCGGAGATGGGCGAGCAGCGCTACGACGGCTGCGCTGACCCGACTGGCTCGAACTTCGAGCCCGGCCCGACGTCGCAGGAGGTGCTCGATTCGACGGTCCCCACCTGGTTCGTCGGTCTGGCGCTCCAGCTGGTGCTCGCCGGGGGCCTGCTCTTCGGCGCCTGGGCGCGCACGCGGACACCCGCGAAGCGGCTGCCGCCGGGCACCCGCGTCGCCTGATCGCGCCCGCTCCGCCCGGACGCGTCAGCGCGAGACGGCGCGCGTGAACGCGCGTCGCAGGGCGCTCGCCTTGAGCTCGACCTCGAGGGTCTCGGATTCCGGGTCGCTCGCGAGCACGATCGCGCCTCCCGCGCCGATCGACCAGCCGCGCGCATCCCGGACGGCGGTGCGGATGACGATGCTCAGCTCGGTCGATCCGTCGGCGCCCAGCACGCCGAGCGCACCGGCGTAGACGCCACGGTCGCGGCCTTCGATGTCGCGCAGCAGCTCGACGCTGCGCAGCTTCGGCGCCCCGGTCATGGATCCGCCCGGGAACAGCGCCCGCACGACGTCGAGCGGCGGCACGCCGGGGGCCGAACCGCGAACGGTCGTGACCAGCTGGTGCACGGTCGTATACGACTCGACGGCCATGAGGCTCGGCACGTGCACCGAGCCGGGGGTGCAGACGCGGCCCAGGTCGTTGCGCAGCAAGTCGACGATCATGAGGTTCTCGGCGAAGACCTTCGGGTCGTTGGCCAGGTCTCTGGCCGCGGCGGCGTCGGCGAGGGGGTCTGAGGCGCGAGCCGCGGTGCCCTTGATGGGCTTCGTCTCGTACTCCCCGTCCGGGGTGCCGCGCAGGAGCCGCTCGGGGGACGCGGTCACGACCGCGCCGCCGTCGAACTCGAGCAGTGCGGCGTAGGGCGCCGGGTCGGCGGCGCGCACCTCCAGGAACAGGCTGAGCGGGTCGGGGTCGTCGTGCGGCCGGAACTCGTTGGTCAGGCACAGTTCGTACGAGTCCCCCGCGAGGAGATGCTCGCGGCAGCGTTCGATGTCGGCGGCGTACTGCTCTCTCGACGTATGCCAGGCGCCGGCGGCGAGGGCGTCGGGGCCCAGGGACATCGCCGGGGCGCGTCCCGCGCCGGGGAGAGCCTGCCGCCGCTCGCCGCCTGACGCCTCGAGGGCCTCGCCGACTTCGGCGCTGAAGCGCTCGGCGCCGGCCTCCGCGAGCGCGCCGCTCGACGCGGTCGCGACGACGGTGACTGCGCCAGTTGCGCGGTCGACGAGCACCGCGCGCCGCGGGTCGAGCCACCACGCGTCGGGGAGGGGGGACGCGGTCTCCTCCGCCTCCCGGGGCAGCACGCCGAGCATCCGCACCCCGAGCTCGTACCCGAAGTAGCCGAGCAGCCCGCCGCGAAACGCGAGCCCGTCGCCCCCGACGGCGCGCATGGCATCGAGCTCCCGCTGCACGGTCTCGAAGCTCCCGTCGCCGTCCAAGCGCAGCACCCGGGCGGGCTCGCACGTCTCGCAGCCCGGCTCGGTCTCGTGCGCTGCCTCATCTGAGCCGTCGAGGCGAGCGGCGTGCGCGGGGCAGGTCCCGGTACCGATTGGGGCGTCGTCGGCGAGGATACTGAACCGCGCCTGCCTGCCGGTGTCGTCGGGCACATCCACCCAGACGCTGGCAGAGCCTCGGCGGAGCACCTCGCGGTAGATCACCGCTGCGGCGGCCTCGGCTGCGGCCGTGCCCTCCGGCTGCGGGCCGCGCACCACACGGCTCGCGACGAACAGCTCGCGAGCTGCGGGCCGCGGGAACGCCCCGATCTCCTCGGGGCGACGGCTCGCCTCGCGCTGACCGCGAGCGCGACGAGCGCCGAGAGCCCAGCGAGCGGGCGCGACGAGCCCCGCCGCATCCACGGCGTCGACGAAGTTCGCGACCATCTGCCGGCCATGCTCGCTCGCGATCGACTCCGGGTGGAACTGCACACCCCAGACCGGCCGGCCCTCGACCTCGAGGCCCTGCACGACGCCGTCCTCGCTGCGCGCCGTGACGCGCAGCCCGGACGGCAGGGGCTCGCTGACGACCAGGGAGTGGTACCTCGTGACGAGGGAGCCCTGGGGCACGCCGGCGAACGGGCCAGACCCGTCGTGTGAGAGGGGGCTGCGCCACCCGTGCTTCGCCTCGGGGGCCGGCACGACCTCCCCGCCGTACCGCACGGCGATGCCCTCGTGGCCGAGGCACACCCCGAGAACGGGCAGTCGCTCCTCGGCGAGTGCGGCGTCGAGCACGACGGCCGAGCCCGCGAAGTCGGCCGGTTCGGCAGGATGCCCGGGGCCGGGCGAGATGACGACCCCGGCGACGAGCCCCTCGGAGACCCAGCCGCGGCACGCATCCACCGCCTGCATGTCACCGGCGTCGACGACCCGCACCTCCTGATCGCTGAGCTCCAGGAGCAGCTGGACGAGGTTGTAGGTGTACGAATCGCGGTTGTCGACGACGACGATCACGCCGAGCGCCCATCCTGCCGGGGCACGGCGCTCGTCTCGTGCAGGCGAGGCCGCCACCTGCGCACGCGGGCGACGTCGAGGCCGAGGCGTGTGCCGTCGAGCATGGACACGGGGCTGATGCCGTGGAGCGTGTTGAGGTACCAGAGCTCATCCCAGCCGCGCTCAGCGGATGAGGCGAGCGGGTCGGCGAGCAGCTCCCCCTCGACGCGCGTGACGCCCGCTGTGGCGAGGAGTCTCTCGAGCACGCCGAGGGTCGTCCCCGCCACTCGGCGGCTCGCGGCGGGGACCACGAGGGTCTCGCCGAGCCAGCCGACGACAGTGCCGTAGGCGGCCTCGGTGATCGCGCCGCGTTCGTCGACGAGCAGGGCATCGGCCGCACCCTCCTCGTGCACGCTCGCCCTGAGCTCTGCGAGGGACGGGAAGTCGGGGCCCTTGAGCGTCGGCCAGCGCCGCTCGTCGAGGCGGGTGCTGAGCTTCGTGAGGGGCCGCGCCTCCGGAGCCGGCCGCAGGGTGAGCTCGACGAGCAGGCGGCCGTCGTCGAGGCGGGCGGAGAGTCGCGGGAACCAGGCGTCGGTGAGGGGCGTGCTCTCGAAGACGTCGCCCCAGATTCGAGGCCAGTCAGCCTCGACCGGGGTGAGTCCAGCGGGGCTGCCAGCCCAGAGCGGGGGACGCTCTGCTGCCGCCTCCCCGAAGAGCTCGGCGACGGAGCGCTCGAAACGCTGCCGGTGCGCGGCGGCGGCGATGACGCGCCCCGACTCGACCCGCCACGACTCGACGACGCACACCGCCGCGCTCGTGTCTCCCGCGGGACCTTCGTCGCGTCCCGCTGCACCGTGATCCTGCATCGCCCCATTCTGCCTCAAGGGACGAGCGGGGTGAGCGGGGCGCCCGTGGCCCTCGGACGGCGTTCATCCGTATCGTCGACGATGAGCTGCATGGCCACCCTCGACGAACGGATCAGCATGAACCCCACTCCCACGAGCGTCGTCTTCGTCTGCAAGAAGAACGGCGGCAAGTCGCAGCTCGCGGCTGCCCTCCTGCGGGCGATCGCCGACGAGACGGTCGAGGTCTCCTCGGCCGGCACCTCCCCAGGCGGGGCGCTCAACGTCGAGTCGGTCGAGTCGCTTGCCGAGCTCGGGATCGACGTCGGCGACGAGCATCCGAAGCCGCTCACGCCGGTGATGCTCGCCGGCGCCGACCTCGTGGTGATCCTCGGCGACGAGGCGCAGCTGCCCGAGGACACGAGCGTGCCGGTCGAGCGGTGGATCACCGACGAGCCATCCACGCGCGGGATCGTCGGCATGGAGCGGATGCGCCTCGTGCGAGACGACATCCGCGCCCGCGTCGCGGAGCTGCACGAGCGGCTCCGCGACGCCTGAGGGGGCGCACCATCCCGGCCCGGAGACGGGACTACGCCGCCCAACATCGGGATTCCGGGTTCCTCAGCCCTGGCCCGCACCCTCGAGCTCGCCAACGGCCACGGTGACAAGCGCAGCTTGCCCTGTCGTGAGCGAGGCGCTCACCGGACCCCCTCCGAGGAGAACGAGGTGCGATGCCACGTGCTGCCCATCGTTCGCGAACACCTCGAGAAGCGGCCCGTCGAGACAGATGAGGAGGCGCAGAGGCGCCGAGGCATCAAGGGGCATGCAGATCGAGGACGGGAAGTCCGGATGCACAGCCTCTGACGATCGCCCACCTCGAGCGATGATGAGCTCACCCGAGTCGACATCGTGCGCCATCTCGACGAAGTCATCCTCTCCTTGCAGCACAAGCTTCGCGTTGCCGGTACGACACGGTTCCCAAGCGAGGTCGATCACTGAGTGGGCGCCCATAGTCCACGAAGTGCTCTTAGCGGGGGCAAGCCCACTGACCTGGTCCGACCGCAACAGCGCCTCATCAAGCCCCAGCGGGCGCTGGACCAGCTGCGCATGTCCGCGCAGTTCGCGAAGCGAAAGCTCTCGAGGCAACGACATGGCTCCTCGCCAAGGCGCTGACGGGAACTGATCGGCGTATCGCCAGTTGCTCATCCAACCGAGCATGATCGGCCCGTCGCTCGGCGCATCGGCGAAGGTGACGCCGGCATAGAAATCGCGCCCGTGGTCGAGGCGGCGGAGCCCTGGGGCCTCCGCCGTGAACGTGTGCCCGTCGAAGTCACCGACGACGTAGCTCATCGACGACCCATCCCTGTCGGGCTGGTCACCGACGGGGTTGGTGCTCAGGGTCAGCACCCAGCGAGCACGTTCCGGGTCGCCGTCGAGCGGAAGCTGAACAAGATCCGGACACTCCCACACCACGCCGGTCGGCCCGATAGGCCCGAACGAACTCAGGTAGTCCCAGGTCTCCAGGTCGTCGGAGCCGTAGAACAGCACCTGCCGGTCCTCTGCTTCGACGGCGAGGAGCACCCATCGTCTTCGACCTTCGGCATCGGCGTACCTGATGACCTTCGGATCCCGGAAGTTCGATGTGCCTCGATCGAGAATCGGGTTCTGCGGATTCTGCGTCCACGTCAACCCTCCGTCTGTGCTCGTGGCCTCGGACTGGGCTTGCTTGCCGTTGGAGTAGGCGCTCGTGTAGATCGCTCGCAGTCGGTTGCCATCGCTGGTGGGGTCGCGCACGATCGACCCTGAGTAGATCTGCTCGGTTGGGCTGTGACGAAGGGCAAGAGGATGCTCGGTCCAGGAGAGCAGATCGCTGCTGCTGGCGTGGCCCCAGCTCATGTTTCCCCAGTCGTTGCCTTCCGGGTTGCACTGGAAGTACACGTGCCAGAGGCCACCGTGGTGGATGAGTCCATTCGGGTCGTTCATCCAGTGACGCTCAGGGGCGAAGTGGACGATCGGGCGCGGCACGGTGGGGTCTGCTGCACGGCGAGAGCTGCCAGCCATCAGACGGAGCTCCGCGCGATCGGTGGGCAGTCGATGAGCTGCGGAGAATCCGGAGTGGAGCTCTCGAGTCCGAGCAGCAGCCGAACGCCTTGCGCTCCAAGCTCGTAGTGCGGGAGCGCAACCGTCGAGAGGGGCGGCCTGAGGTGGGCAGCGATCACGTCCTGATTGTCGAAGCCCATGACGGCGATGTCCTCGGGGATGCGCAGGCCACGTTCGCGGAGTCCGTCGTAGAGGCCCATCGCGACGCGGTCGTTGTGGCAGAACACTCCGGTGGCACCGGTTCTCAGCACGCCATCGGTACTCGCATAACCACCTTCCTGCTGCGGTGACGCGGGAAAGACCAGCGAGTCGTCGAATGGCACCCCGGAAGCCTCGAGCGCTGCCCGGTACCCCGCGAGGCGACCGGACTGGGCGGGCGATTCGGTCGTCGTGTTGATGAACGCGATGCGTTGATGCCCTGCTGCCAGCAGCGCTGCAGTTGCGGCTCGTCCGCCCTGGTACTCGTCGGGAACGACCGCGGGGTAGCCGCCATCGAGGGCGTAGCAGTTCACCAGCACGGTCTCGGTCTTCTCGAGGCCCTCCGGGGGCGTGATTCCTCGGTGATACCAGGTGGAGTAGAGGATGCCGTGCACCTGATGCTCCAGCATCATGGCGATCGCCTCACTCTCCGCCGCCGCGTTGCTCTCCGTGTTGGCGACGAGCAGGATGTAGCCGTGTTTCCATGCTTCGTCCTGGGCTCCGTGGATGATCTGGCCGGCGAACGGGGTCGTCGCGATGGCATCGGCGACCAGCCCGATGAAGCGAGATGTCCCCCGTGAGAGGGTTTTGGCCAGTGCATTCGGACGGTATCCGAGTTCAGCGACAACGTGCTGCACTCGGCGGCGCGCATCCTCGCCGATGCGCGCGCCCTTCTTGTTGTTGACGACATGGGAGACCGTGGCGACGGACACTCCCGCCGCCTTGGCTACCTCGCGCATGGTCACGGGGGGCCCGTTCTTTGGGTGCTCGGACGAGTTCATCCCTTGGTCGCTCCACTCTCGAGGCCGCTGATCATTGCCTTGTTCAGCACAAGGAAGACGAGAAGCAGTGGCGTCACGGTGACGCAGACGGCAGCGAACGTTGCCGTCCAGTCGGTGTTGCCCATCGCGCCAATATAGTTCTGCAGTCCGAGTGGGATCGTCTTGAGCCCATCCGACAGCACGAAGGTGTTCGCGAAGATGAAGTCGTTCCAGATGAAGATGCTGTTCACGAGGACAACCGTGATGATCGTGTTCACGGAAAGCGGGAACGTGATCTGGGTGAAGATACGGTACGGTCCAGCCCCGTCGAGGGATGCGGCCTCGTACATCTCGCGTGGAATGTACTCGTAGAACGAGGAGAACAGGTAGACCGCCATCGGCATCGCGAAAGCGGCGAGAGGGATGATCATCGACAGGTGCGTGTCGAGCAGCCCGATCTGCGAGTAGTCGATGAACAGCGGCACAAGCGCAATCTGCACGGGCACGATGATGCCCAGCAGGAAGAGCCCTCGAACAAGTCCGCTGAGTCGGAACCCGAGCACCTGGAGAGCGAACGCAGCCATCATTCCCGCGATCACGATGAGCGCACTCGAACCGAGCGTGACGATGAAGCTATTCGCGATGTTGAGCCAGAGGTTGCCGGTGGCGAACGCTCGCGAGTAGTTCTCGAGCGTGAACTCCGCCGGAAGCGCGAAGGGATTTCCGCCGGCGAAATCCGCAGCCGTGCGGAAGCTCGTGACGAAGAGCCACGCCAGGGGATACACCTGCGCCAGCACGATAAGCACGACGGTCACGGTGAGGAGCGTTCGCTGGACCCGCACTCGCGGCGGTCGGGGTGAACGCGAGCGACGCGGCCCTGGTATTGGCGCTGGCTGGGGTTCCACTGGCGACGTGGCGGGGGTGAGAACACGTGTCGCGGTCATGAGGCGTCCCTTCTACGGAGAAGCAGGAAGATGAGACCAACAGCGACGAGGCACTCGACAACGATGAACACGGAGATCGCGCTGGCGTAGCCGTAGTCGGTGTGCACGAAAGCTGTCTTGTACATGTAGGTGGTCAGGAGCTCCGACGACTGTCCTGGCCCACCGTTGGTCAGGAGGTACGGGATATCGAAACCACGCAGCGCGAAGGTGGTCGCCATGATCGTGGTTGTGATCCAGACGGGCCGAATGTAGGGGAATCGGATTCGCCAGAAGACCTGCCACCAGGACGCCCCATCGAGACGAGCAGCCTCTTCGAGCTCTTTCGGAACCGCGATGAGGGCTGCATAGATGATGAGCATGTACAGGCCCGTGAACCTCCACCCCTCTGGAATCGAGACCGCAAGAAGCACTGTCTGCACGTTGGAAAGCCAGGCAGTCTGCCATGCCCCGAGACCAAACCATTCGAGGAGCTGGTTGATCAGACCGATTGGCTCCAGCGAGTAGATGCGCTGGAAGAGGAACGCGATCGCCACCGTTGAGATGACGGCAGGCAGGAGGTAGAGCGTCTTCACGAGCTCCCGTGCTCTCGGCATCGCAGTGAGAAGCCCCGCGACCGCGAGTGCGCCGCCGAGCTGCAGCACAAGACAGATGACCAGATACCCGAGGGCGTTCACGAACGACGTCCAGAAGACATCATCGCGCGTGAACATCTTCACGTAGTTGTCGAGACCCACGAAGACCATGTTCGTGATGCCGTCCCAGCGGTAGAAGCTCAGGATCAGTGACTGCACGATCGGCAGCAGGACCGCAGCGCTGTAGAGGAGCAGCGGCGGGAGGAGGAAGACCAGCACCGAGAGACGAGATCGGAGTGGGAGCATCGAGGCGAACGGCTTCTTCTGACGACGCGGGCGAGGACCGTGATTCTCTGCGGGGGCTGCGTTACTCAACGCGGTTCTCCGAGATCGCGGCGTCCATGGTCTCCACGAACTGGTCCGGAGTGATGTCCCCCTGCACCAGCAAGGTCAACTCCTGCTGAAGCCGCGTGTTGGTGGCTGGGTCGAGCTGGGTGTCCCACGGCATGGCGATCGCGCCTCCGGTGTCGTCGGCCTGGGAGACTGCCTGCTCATAGAGCGGGGTGGCGCCTCCCGGGATAACCGTCTCTGCGGAGACCGTCGGGGAGATCGCACCTGTCGCGGCGTAGAGCGTCGGGTATCGCTCGAGTGCGAACGCGAGGAAGTCGCGAACCAGTGGGTCATAGGTTTTGGTGTTCACGGCCATCCCGATTCCCGATGGCGTGACGTACTCGTTGTCGGCGGTGACGGCTCCGTCGATGGTGGGGAGAGTGAAGTAGTCGACGTCGTCCCGCACGCCTGAATCCAGCGATTCGGTGGCCAGGTTGCCGAGCTCCCAGGTGCCGGTGTTGTAGATGGCCGCTTTACCCGAGGTGAACAATGCTTGCGCATCCGCGTACCCCGTGGACGAGAAGCCTTCCTGGAAGCAGCCGGCCTGCCCAAGCGAGGAGAGCCATTCTGCAGCTGCGCGTCCCGCCGGGTCAGAGAAGTTCGCGTCTCCGTTCTTCAGGTCCTGGACGTATTCGGGACCAACCATGCGGAACGGGTAGTAGGCCATGTAGCGTTCAAGCGGCCATTGGTCCTGTCCGTTGAGGGCGATCGGGGTGATCCCTGCCGCCCGCAGACCCTCGCACACCTTTGGGAAGTCATCGAGCGTCGCGGGCAGCTGCACGCCTGCTTGGTCGAGAAGAGCCTGGTTGTACCAGAAGAACTCGAGCTGGAACTCGAACGGCACCATGCGGAGCGTCCCGTCATCGAACCGTTGGTAGTTGAGCGCCGTCTCGCGGTAGTCGTCGGCAAGCCCGAGATCTTCCAGGAGCGCATCGATATCGAGCATCCGCCCCTGACCGGCGAGCTTCTGGGCGAACGGAGTCGCGTCCGTGTCGAAGAGCTCAGGAAGCTGGTTGGCCGCGGCCAGCGTCTCGTACTTTTGAATGTAGGAAGGACGATCGGGGGTCGTGATGAGGTTGAGCGCAAAGCCGGGATGTTCAGCGGCGTACTCTTCGGCGATCTGCTGCATTGCCGTGATGACACCCCCGTCAGCCGGCCTGGACAGGAGCCACGAGATCTCCCTGGGGACGATCTCACCCTCCGGATTTACGTTGCTCGGGTCGACGCTCTGAGCGCCACCGGCGCAGGCCGTGAGTGCAAGCGCCGCGGCCGCGACGGTCGCGACGATGGCGGTCTTCCTGGATGTTCTGAACATGATCGAGATCTCCGTTGATTGATCGGGACAGTGGGTGAAGGTCAGCTCGCCGTAGTGACGAGGTGCTGATGGCGCGGGGAAGGCGAATGGGGCGCTGAGTCGCGGCTCTGGATGATGAAGCTGTCGACGGTGACGGTGCCCTCAGCGACGAAGACGCCCAGACGGCCGGCGGGCAGGTCGTAGAGCCGAGTGCTCAGGACCACGGCATTGTCGACGGTCGCGACGCAGAGTTCACCGTCGAGGATGACCTCGATCTCGTGCACGCCCGCGTCGAGGGAGCAGGGTCGTTCGAGTTCCACGATGTGGGGAACATCCCCGGAGATGTGCCACTGCTCGGTGCCGGTCGATGCCCGCGGCCAGCGATCGAAGACGAGGCGATTCCTCTTCGGTTCGAGGCGCAGTCGGTATCCCGTGTCGCCGTCTGCGCTTGCCCGCAGCAGGACGCCGCATTCAGTGGTGTCCTGCGTGATGTCGAATCGCGCGCGCACGCGGGCAGAGCTCGGCGCGTCTCGGTCGGTCAGCACCTCGGCGTAGCCGTCCGACGCAGCAAGCACCGTCCCTGGTGTGATGCCCCCTGAACCGGCAAGCGTGTCGAACGTCTCTCGGAGCTCGGCCGCCGGATGGAACGCGAGTGTCCCATCGGACGCTTGTTCCGCTTCGAGCACGGACAGGGTGCCCGCCCACTGCCAGGGGCCGTCGTCGCGTGACCCCTCCCGCGTTGCGATCCAACCGAAGAAGAAGCGTCGGCCTTCTCGTTCTGCAGATTTCGCCGCGTAGTAGGCCCGCCCGTCAAGGGTGTCATGTTCCGGGACCTGCCAGGGACCTTCGAGGCTGCGCGACATCCGGTAGCGGGTGGCGAAAGCATCGCTGAACTCCGAGTACACGAGGTACCACCAGTCGCCCCACTGAAACACCTCTGGGCACTCGTGCGCGACGTACTGCCGCGGGTCCCAGAACGGCGCAGCAGCATGCCAAGTCGTGAGGTCCTTCGAGGTGCACTGCGCGATGACACCGCGGCGTCGATCGGGACCGTGCTCGTGGCGAGCAGTGATGAGCATCCGCCAGAGCTGCTGATCGGCATCCCACAACACGAACGGATCGCGCCAGTCACCGGTTTCGTAGCCGGGTGTAGCGCCGAATGTGTGTGCGGGGTGACGCTCCCAGGTGCGCATACCGTCCGAGCTTGTTGCGTGCATGACCACCTGAAGCGCCCGACCATCCTGGCCGGTGATGGCTGGGTTCTGCCCCGTGTAGAACAGGTGGTGGTGGCCGTTCTGGTCGAGCACGACGCTGCCCGTGTAGACGTTGAAGTCGGCGGCCTCTGGACCACCCGATGCGAGCGCGACCCGGGTCTCGGAGAAGTCGACGACGTTGTCCGACTCGATGCGGTGCCAGGGCATGCCAGCCTTCGGGGCTTCACGGGTCTCGTGGAGGTAGAAGAGGTGGAAGCGTCCACCTTCCTGCCACGGGATCACGTCGCCTACCCAAGCTCCGTCTGGCTTGTAGAACCCTCGTTGGTCCATGTCACCTCATTGTTCGTGGTTAATCGGTTACGCAGACTATAACCACACGTCGCGGCCTTGATCAAGCGGTTAATCAAGATCGAGGTGGTCCGCTGAGATTCGCTGAGCTGCATGGTGCCGGTTTCCCGCCGAGCAGACGGAGCGAAGAGCTCGCCCCGCCTGCCCCTCGCTCACGCCTGGTGACTCGCGAGCCGCGCCACGTGGCGTGCGAGGATGTCGGTCTCGACGTTCACCCGGTCCCCGACGCCAAGGTCGCCGAGGGTCGTCGCGGCGAGCGTCTCGGGGATGAGCGACACCTCGAACCAGGGCGAGCCATCTGCGCCGGCTCGCCCGACGCCGTTGACGGCACTGACCGCGCTGACCGCGCTGACCGTCAGCGAGACACCCGACACAGCGACCGATCCCTTGTCGACGAGCAGCCTCGCGTGCGCTGGGTCGATGGCGAAGCGGATGCGCCGCCACGCGTCGAAGCGCTCCACCTCCAGCACCTCGCTGGTCGTGTCGATGTGCCCCTGCACGATGTGGCCACCGAGGCGATCCCCGAGGCGCATGGCGCGTTCGAGGTTCACCGGATCGCCCTCGGCCCGGTCGCCGAGCGCGGAGGCGCGCAGCGTCTCCCCCATGACGTCCGCGGTGAAGCCGTCGTCGAGCAGCTCGGCGACGGTGAGGCAGACGCCGTCCACCGAGATGGAGTCGCCGATCCTCGCGTCGCTGACGCTGAGCGGGGCGCGCAGCGTGAGGCGCGCGTCCGTGTCATGCCGTTCGATGCTCGAGATCCGACCGAGCTCTTCGATGATGCCCGTGAACACGGTCAGCCCCGTCCGCTCGTGGGCAGGCTTGCCGGCTGGCTCGCGGGCCATTCCCGGAGCGCGCTCGCGGTGGCGATGGCGGCGAGTGCCGCATCCGCCCCCTTGTCCTCGAAGCTCCCCGGCAGGCCGATGCGGGCCTGCACCTGGGCTTCGTCGTCGCACGTGAGCACCCCGAAGCCGACCGGGATGCCCGTGCGCACGGCCACGTCGGTGAGGCCGTTGGTCGCGGCCGTGCACACGTAGTCGAAGTGCGGGGTGCCGCCACGGATGACCACGCCGAGCGCGACGATCGCGTCCGGCCTGCTCATGGCGATGCGGCTCGCCGCGACGGGCAGCTCGAACGAGCCGGGAACCCGCACGACCTGGACGTCGGTGACGCCGGCATCGGCGAGTGCGCGCTGGGCGCCGTCGAGCAGCGCGTCCATCGCCGTCTCGTGCCACTCGGCCGCGACGACGACGACTCGCATGCCGCGCCCGTCTGCCTGCACTGTCGGTGCTCCGTGTCCGCTCATCGTCGCGCTCCTCTCACGTGCGCCTGGGCGGCGCGCTGCTGGCTGTGGTCCTGCGGTTCTTCCTGCGTGGGCACTGCGGGGAAGCCTGGGTGCTCCCTGCGGTGGCGCACGAGGTCGTCGACGTGCAGCAGCACCAGGTCGGTGGCTGCCGCGAGCTCGAGCGCCTCGCCGAACGACAGCATCTCGCCGTCGTCCCGCACGAGCTCGGCGATGACGCCCACCTCGCCGGTTCCAGCGAGGCGCACGAGGTCGACGGCCGCCTCGGTGTGCCCCGGGCGCTCGAGCACTCCGCCATCCACGGCGCGCAGCGGCAGCACGTGGCCCGGCCGGATGAGATCGCTCGCGCGCGCATCCGCTGCGGCGAGGGCGCGGACGGTCGTTGCCCGGTCGGTTGCCGAGATGCCCGTCGTCACTCCCTCGGCCGCGTCGACCGTGACCGTGTAGGCGGTGCCGCGCGCGTCCTCGCTGCGCTCCACCATGATGGGCAGGCTGAGCCGGTCGGCGAGCGCCGCCGGGAGGGGCGCGCAGAGGAGCCCGGAGGAATGGCGGATGATCCAGCCCATCCACTCGGGGGTGGCGGTGTTCGCCGCGAGGATCGCGTCGACCTCGTTCTCGCGTGAAGAGGCGTCGGCGACGAGCACGGGGCGTCCCGCGCGCAGTGCCTCGAGGGCCCGGAGCAGTTCAGCGTTCATGCTGCGACTCCCACGGGTGCAGCGCCGGGGACGTGAACGGCGGGTGATTCGGGGCCCCGGACGAGCCGGATGAGCGTGTCGACGCCCAGCGGATGCACGGAGTCGGTGGTCCACCTGTTCGCGTCCCGCAGGCTCCCGATGTCGAGCGACGCGACGGAGCTCGCCCCATCGCCCAGCAGGATGGGCGCGACGTAGGCGTCGATCTCGTCGACGAGTCCGGCGCGGAGGAAGGCCGCCGCGATGGTCGGGCCGCCTTCGACGATGACGTGGCGGACGCCCCTCGCGTGCAGGACCTCCAGGGCGTCGACCGGGTCGTGCGTCCGGAGGTGCACGAACAGCGCCGGCTCCGCGCGCACGGCGGCGCCCTCCTCGACCTCGCGCAGCCCCATCACGACGCGCAGGGGCTGCGACGCGTCAGTCGCGGCGATTCCCCGCACCGACAGCGATGGGTCGTCGGCGCGCTGCGTTCCGGTGCCGACGAGGATCGCGCAGGCCTCGGCCCGCCGACCGTGCGCGTGCGCCCTGGCGGCCTCGGAGGTGATCCACTGGCTCGACCCGTCGGCGGCGGCGACCCTCCCGTCGAGCGTGGATGCGAGCTTGAGCGTCACGAACGGCCGCCGCTCGGTGACATTGACGAGCCAGACCCGCAGGAGTGACTCGGCCTCGACCTGCCGGGTGCCCATCGACACGCTCACCCCGTGCGCGCGAAGGCGCGCCGCTCCCCCGGATGCGATCGGGTTCGGGTCCGCGACCGCGTAGACGACCTCCGCGACACCTGCGTGCAGGAGGGCGTCGGCGCACGACGGCGTCCTGCCGCTGTGGGCGCAGGGCTCGAGGGTCACGACGGCGGTCGCACCCCGCACGTCCGCCCCGGCTGCGCGCGCGGCGTCGAGCGCGGCGGCCTCCGCGTGCGGCGTGCCCGCTCCGCGGTGGTGGCCGCTTCCCAGGATGCGGCGCGGGCCGCCCGCGCCGGAGGGCGGCGCGAGCAGGACGCACCCGACCTGTGGGTTCGGATCTCGGGCTGGCCCTCGGGCCGCCAGGGAGAGCGCCAATTGCATGGCGGCGTCGACAGTGTCGACGCGTGTGGGTTCTTGGATCGGCATGGCCGGACCTCCGCGTTTCGCGTACCACGGGGCCATGTCCCGGTGCCGGCGCAGCCGGAGAGTCCGGCAGCCGACGCCTCGGAGGCCCTCGCCGAGACGAGCGCCTCCCATGCACCTACCATCCGGACTTTAACCGTCGGTCCCGGAATTCCACCAGGTCAACCGCTCGCGGACGAGCGGGTCGCGGACTCTCACCGCCGGTTCGGACTTTCACCGACCCCGGAGCATGTTGCACGGCGAGCATAAGCCCGCAAGCTTGGCGTGTGACGTCGTGGGACAGCTCGCACCCAGGTGGGTGCCCGCGCGGACGGCCGCGCTACGCCACCACTTCGCGCAGACCGATCGCGAGGTGCACGTCCTGCCGCTGCCCGCCCGAGTGCACGAGCGACGCGCCGTCGTCGTCGACCGTGAGCTGGGTGCGGTGGCTGCGGAGGGCGGCGACGACCGCGGCCCGGTGCTGTTCGAGGTCGAACCACTCGAGGTCGCCGATCTCGGCCGCGAGGGCACGCTCGCTCTGCTCGACGAGCTCCGCGAATCGCACACCGGCTGCCCGCGATGCCGCGAGGCTCGCTTCCCGCGCCCGAACATGGTCGGGGTGCCCGTACCCGCCGGTCGCGTCGTAGCTGATGACGAGGTCCGGCCCGTCATGGGCGATCGCGGCGGCGAGATCAGCGGTGACCTCCTCGAGCGGGGCGACGCTCAGCGACCGCAGGTCGGTCTCGTCGGCGGGGCCAGCGAGGCCCGGCCGCAGCCAGCGCATCCCCGAATCACGGTAGTCGCGGGGTGCGAGGCCCTCGGCGCGTGCGGGGGCGGTGCCGAGCCAGCGGTGCTCGTCGATGCCGAGGGCGTCGAGCGAGCCGCGCAGCTCCCGCTCCCGCACGGCCGCGAGCTCCCCGACGGAGGTGGCATCTGGCAGCGCGCCGTCGACGATCTCGCCGAGCTCGCCGCGCGTGCACGTCACGAGCGTGACTCGTGCGCCACGTTCGTGGAGCTCGCGGAGCAGGGCGCCGCCGGCAAGCACCTCGTCGTCGGGATGCGCGTGCACGACCAGCGCGTGGCGCACCGAGTCGAGCAGGCTGTGGCCGCCCTCAGGCACGCGCGGAACCCGGCCGGGCCTGTGCGACGAGGTCGCGGAACACCGAGAGGAGGCCTTCCGCGCTGAGGTCCCACGAGTGGGTGAGCGCGTGCTCGCGTGCGGCGCGGCTCATGCGCTCGGCGACCTCGGGCTGCCGGAGGATGCCCGCGATGGCGGCCGCCCAGTCGGCGGGGTCGCGCGTCTCGAGCAGGATGCCGGTGACGCCGTCGACGACAGCCTCGCGGAGTCCGCCGGCTGCGGAGGCGACGACGGGCACGCCGGATGCCGCGGCCTCGAGCGCGACGAGACCGTACGTCTCGGAGTGGGAGGGGATCAGCACGAGGTCCACGAAGCGCAGCTGGGCTGCGAGCGCGTGCCGGCTGAGCGAGCCGATGTACTGCACATGGTCGGCGAGCCCGTGCTGCTCGACGGCGTCATGCAGGCGAGCCTCGTATTCGCGGCCGTCGGCATCCGGCGGTGCGGCGCCCACGAGCACGTAGTCGGGGCGGACGTCGGCGTCGACCTCGGCGATCGCGTCGAGGGCCAGGTCGAAGCCCTTGAGCGGATGCAGGCGCCCGGCAGACAGGGCACGCCTGGGTCGCTGCTCGTGCGCAGCCGGCTCGGCCCGCGCATCCCACGCGGGGAGGAAGAGGTCGGCGTCGACGCCAGGCGGCACGATGTGCGTGATCGCGGGGTCGCCGCCGAGCCTCGAGAGGACGGTGTCGCGTTCGGCCCTGCTGACGACGACGATCGCGTCGACGGACTTCGCGAGCATCGCCTCGCCGGCGAGCCGTCCAGGCGATTCGGCGCGTTCCCCGTCGGCGAGCGGCGTGGAGCTGTCTGCGGCGATGGAGTGGAAGCTCTGCGCGATCGGGATCCCGAGCTCGCGGGCGACGGGCAGGGCGGCGACGCCGGAGAACCAGTGCTGGGCGTGCAGCACGTCGACGGGCAGTTCTCCGAGGAGCGCGGCGAGGGCATCCTGGAATTCGCGGATGACGTGCTCGTGCTCCCCCTTCGCGATGAGGCGGGCCGGCCCGGCGTCAAGGTTGTGGAGGCGCAGGTTCTCACCGAGCTGCACGGTGGGTGCGGAGTCTGGGTCGCTGCGTCGCGTGATGAGCTCGACCTGGTGGCCGCGGGCGGCGAGCGCCTCGGCCTGGGCGAGCACGACGACGTTCATGCCACCTGCATCCTTGGTGCCCGGCTCGTCGAGCGGGGAGGTGTGGAGCACGACAAACGCGATACGAAGTGGGCGCTCATCGGAGAGGACGTCAGGCATGCCTCCGACCGTAGGCCCCGCGGCCCCACTTTTCCATTCGGGATGCCCTCGGTTACGCACCGGGGTGGCGTCCGGCCGTTCCGATGGGCCGCCGTCATCCGTCAGCCCGTCGCCGAGATCGGCGGTCGTGCAGGGCCAACGGTGCGCAGATGAGGATCAGCGTGCCGATTGCGGAGATCGCGAGGGCGGGGCCCGGGCCGACGCGGTCGGTGAGCGCCCCGAATGCTGCTGCGCCGAGCGCTGCGCCGAGGTTGACGGCGGTGTTGATCCAGCTGCTCGCCTCGGTTCGCGCTCGCGGGTCGGTGCGAGCGTCCGCGGCGAGGTAGCCGACGATGAGGGTCGGCGCCAGGAAGAGGCCGCTGAGGGCGAAGCCGACGATCGCGACGCCGACGCCCCCGAGGAGCCCGGTCGCAGTGATGATCGCAAGAAGGGCCAGGGTGAGCGCGAGCAGCTGACGCTCCGGCCTCGCGCGGAGGTCCCATCGGCCGTAGAGCAAGCCGCCGATCGCGCTGGCGCCCGCGAACACCGCGAGCAGCGCACCTGCCAGCACCGTGCTGGATGCGGCGGCGGCCACTGCGGGGGCTGCGACTTCGACGCAGCCGAGCATCACTCCCGGGGCCGTCATCGCCAGCACGATGGGCAGGAAGCCCTTGGAGCGCATTGGGCCAAGCGCCGGCCGGGCGCCGGGGACCTCCACCTGACGTGAGCCGCGCTGCGCTCGTGACCGTGGGCTCGTCACGAAGAGTGCCGTCCCGAGGGCGACGCAGCCTGCCGAGACGAAGAGCGACGAGAGCGGATCCGCGACGACGGCGAGGACGGCAGCCGCCAAGGGGCCGACGGCGAACGTCGCCTCCTCTGCGACGGCGTCGAGACTGAATCCGCGAGTGCGCTGGGGGCCAGCCGGGAGCGCTGCGGCCCAGAGCACGCGCATGACCGCGCCGAATGGCGGGGCGCTCACCCCCGCGAGCGCGCTGAGGAGCAGGAGTGTCGGCAGGCCTGCGCTCGACAACACCCCGAAGGCGAGCAGGGACGCGGCGTGGACGAGCCCGAGGGACGTCACCACGAGACGCTGTCCGTGTCGATCGATGAGTCGCGCACGCCATGGTGTCGCGACGACGTTGGCGACGCCGAGCGTCGCGGTTGCGATGCCGGCCACCGCGAACGAGCCCGTCGACTGTTCCAGGAGGAGGATCAGCGCGAGCCCGGAGGTTGCCAGCGAGAGGCGGCCGATGATGCTGGCGAGGAAGGAGCGTGTGAGGTGCGGCGTTCGCAGCACGGAAGCGTATGAGGGTCGTTCAGGGGACAACGGAGACTCCGATGAGATCTCGCTCAGCACTCATCCCCAGAGATGAGCGAAGCGGCCTGCGTCAGGGAAGCACGCGGAAGAAGGCGCGCTGAAACCCACCCGGGTCGGTGCTGGGAACTGCGAGGGGCGGGTCGCAGGACCGTCAGGCGAAGGCGACGATGAAGCCGATCATCCACGCAGACTACCCACCCTGTCGACGCGGCGCAGAGTTCGCTCGACGGCGTCACGTCGCGGTACCGACCCCATCGCTGCAGCGTCGCCCCGCTCGAGGGCACGGCGACGCGCGGTCAGAGTCGCTTGATCGGAACGGTGAGGCCGTGCAGGGCAGGCGGGTGCGTTCCGCCCGCGACCTCCGGCAGTTCTTGTCCGCCTGGCTGGGCGGGGCCGTCGGTGCGCTTCCGGGAGCTGCCGCCGTCGTCGACTCGGGACGCTCGTCGCCGGCTGACCGAGTCCAGGACTCGCTCACGCGTGAGCTCCGACTCCATCCGCTCGAGCCCCGCCATGACCGTGAACATCATCGACCCCGTGGGCGTCGACGTGTCCACCTCTGCCCCGTCGAGGTCGAGCACCCGCAGCGAGACGCCCTCCGCGCGCAGCTCGGCGGCCAGCCGCAGCAGGTCGCCGGTGGACCGCCCGAGCCGGTCGAGCGTCGGCACGACCAAGGTGTCTCCGCCGCTCAGCGCGCGCAGGGCGGCGTCGAGGGCCGAGGAGGTGTCGCGAGCGGTGGCCTCTGCACGGTCGACGTAGAGGTCGTCCATTCGGACGCCGGCGGCTCGAAGGTCCGCCTCCTGCCGGTCGGCGCCCTGTTGTCGGGTCGAGACTCGGGCGTAGCCGATGAGTTTGGGCACGCTTCTCCTGTCGCGGAACCAACGTCGAAGACGCGACTTTACCGATCGACCCGAGACGCCGGGGCATGACGACGGCGAGCCACGAACTTCTACCGCCCTGGGGACTCGCCTGCGGCTCCACTCCCGAGCCCGTGACCGTCGTCTTCAGCCGCGGAAGCGAGAAGCGGCAGCCGCCCCGAAGGGACGGCTGCCGCTTCTCGCGCTGGTGAGCTCTACTTCTTGAAGGCGTCCTTGACGTCTTCGCCCGCCTGCTTCACGTTGGCCTTGGCCTGGTCGGCCTGGCCCTCTGCGACGAGCTTGTCGTTGTCGGTGGCCTTGCCGAGGGCTTCCTTGGCCTTGCCGCCGAACTCTTCTGCTGCGTTCTTGATCTTGTCTCCTGCGCTCATGGCAGTTCCTTTCTGTTGGGGGTGCGGTTCCTCGGAATCGGGGTGCCGCGGTGGGGAGTCGTGGTTACTGGAGGCGCGTCGACTGCTGCACCTTGGCGCGGAATCCGCCGCTCAGCTGCAGCAGGACCGGCACCTCCTGGCCCAGGAGCGCATCGAGCGCCTCGAGGTTCTGCTCGACGATCGCGGTCGCGTCCCTGGGCGAGACGCCGCGTCGGCAGGTCGCCGAGACCTTGAGCATGGGGGCCCGCTTCACCGAGTACGCCGAGACGCTGGTCGAGAGGAACTCGTCACGTTCGCCGAGTGCGTCAGCGAGGGCGTCGCGTGCGACGGACACGTCGACGACGGTGCGTCCCGTGTCCGAGCTGCGGTCGTGGATGAGTGTTCCCGTCCGACCCTGCCCCTGTCGGAGGCTGAAGGCGAGGAGCAGGATGATGCCCACCACGAGGACGGCGACGACGGCGATCATCAGCCAGCTGAAGTCGGCGCCCGGGAACGGCGTCTGCTGGAGCCAGCTCCCGACCTGCGTGGTGACCGTTTCAGAGATCGGGGTCCAGGTGTCCTTGGCTCCGGGCAGCCACGCGCCGATCGCGGCGGCTGCGCCCACGATGAGCAGAAGGAGCCCCGTGGCGACGATGAGGAGGCGGTTCAGGCCTCGGTTCGTGCTGTTCATGCGCCGACCTTCCCGTTCTCTGCGACGCGCACCTTGGCGGTGACACGTGGGGTGAGCTCGTACTGCTCGAGCTGCCGAGTGACGGCGGCTTCGATGGAGGCGGCGTCGACGGGCACCCCGGAGGCGGGCACGAGGCGGACGTCGGCGCGACGGTGAGAGACCGAGACGGTGACGTTGTCGGGGCTGACGTGGCCAGCTCGAGCCGCGTGGCGGGCGAGCGCCGAGGCGATGACCGCGTTGTCCGCGACGGTCGCGGTCCGCGAGGAGCGCAACGCGTGGCGCGCTCGCCGTCCGGGGGCAAGCCCGGCAATGAGCAGGACCAGACCCAGGATGGCAACCACGACGCCCGCGATCCCGACGTACTGGGCGGGCTGCTCGAGGACGCCGAGGGTCGACGTGAACATGTCGACCGGCGCGACGAGCAGCGCGGGGAGCGCCAGGAGCGCCAGGACGATCTCCGTGCCGACCCAGGCCGCGACGACGATGAGCAGCACGGCGAGGACGATCGCGAGCGCCGACCGTGGCGAGTGCGTCTCGCGTCGAGTGACGCGGGAGTAGAGCGACGTGTGGCTGCTCATCTGACTCGCTCCTCTGGTTTGATCTCGAGTCCGGTCAGGCGGATGGTGACCGCGCTGATGCTCGAACCGCTGAGGCTCTGCACGCGGTCACGGATGGTGGTCTTCGCCGTCTCGACTCGCTCGAGGAGCGGGCCGCCGCTGCGGGAGATGGAGCTCGGCTGTTCGCGGATGCGACCCAGCGAGGGCACGCGGATGGGGGTGCTGAGTCGCAGTGCGAGCTTGCCGTTGTGGTCGTCGAGGTCGACGCTGACGCTGCCAGCGTCGACCCCGAGGGCGTCACCGGCGACAGCTGACACGAGCCTGTTCAGCGCCTTCGCGGTGAGCCGTGTCGTGCCTCGCTGCGCCGCGCCGCCCGGAGCCGTCGCGGCGATGCTCATGAGGACGTGTTCCGTCCGCGAAGAACGTCGACAAGTGCACTGGCGTTGAGCTTGCCGTCGAGGATCCGACCGATCAGTCCGCCGATCAGCATCGCGATGACGACGAAGAAGAACGCCCAGAAGCCGAGGATGATCCAGGTGAGCGCGAGGACTGCGCCGATGAGGATGCCGGTTCGGGTGAGGGATGCGGTGCTCACTGGACTCGCGCCTCTTCCTTCTCATCCTTCTCCTCGTTCTTGTCGTCGGAGGGGAGGTGGACGTCGTTGACGGTCACGTTGACTTCGGTGACCTCGAGGCCGACGATCGTCTCGATCGCGCGGATCACGTCGGCGCGCACACCGTCTGCGACGTCCTGCAGCGCGACGGGGTAGTCGGCGACGATGGTCACGTCGACGGCGACCTGCTTCTCGCCGACCTCGACGCTGATGCCCTGGCCCTGGTCGGTGGCGTTCAGGGCGTTGCGGATGGCGCCGAGTGCGCGGGCGGCGCCGCCGCCGAGGTCGTAGACGCCGTGTGCTTCACGGGCCGCGATACCGGCGACCTTCGCGACGACGCCGTCATCGATCGTGGTCTTGCCGTGTCCGTCGACCTGTGCGGACTGGAGGTCCTTGCGGCTGGTGGCCGGGGTTCCGGTGGCGGGGGTGGTGTTCGACATGAGGTTCTCCTTGTGATCTCTGGCCGGTTCTGGTGCATCGGCCTGGCTGTATGGGTATGACGCATCAGGTGCGTGATTCGTCACGAAATTGTTCGAACTCGTCTCGGCAGGAAGTGAAGCGGTCGACGCGAGCAGGATCATAGGAAGCCCCGCTGGGCGCGCAACTGAACAAGGCACCCCCGCCGCGGCGCGAGCCACGCGTGAAAGAATGACGTGATCGGGCATTTTCATCTGATTGAGCTTGCTCGCATCCTCGTTGGACCAGTTTGATTCCGGCTGTCGACGGAAATGTCTCCGAAGCCGCAGATCCGATATTCAGAACCACGATTCCCCGGTTCTCGATATGGGTCACCCGGGGAATTCTCAAGCGGCCAGCGCCCGGAGGTCGACCGCGGACTCCCGCCAGCAGGCCCGTACACATGCCGTTCGCATTGGCGGCGCATCATGGCGCCGCATCCGCTCCCCTGCACGCCGGCGGACGCGCCGCACCTGACCCCGGAGGAACGCATGGCTATCGACCAACCCCAGGACCTGCGCGAGTACATCGAGCACCTGCGCTCGCTCGGCTACTCGGTGCGCGACGGCCACACCAACGACCCCGACCTGATCGACCCGCAGGGCAACCCCGTCTACACGTGGCAGGAGGGGTACCCCTACGAGGAGCGCCTCAGCCGCGACGAGTACGAGAGCGAGAAGTACCGCCTCCAGGTGGAGCTGCTGAAGTGCCAGTACTGGATGGAGGACAACGACAAGCGCGCCGTGATCCTCTTCGAGGGGCGCGACGCGGCCGGCAAGGGCGGCACCATCAAGCGCTTCACGGAGCACCTCAACCCGCGCAAGGCGCGCGTCGTCGCCCTTGCGAAGCCCAGCGACCGCGAGCGCGGGCAGTGGTTCTTCCAGCGCTACATCCAGCACCTCCCCACGGACGGCGAGCTCGTCATGTTCGACCGCTCCTGGTACAACCGCTCCGGTGTGGAACGGGTCATGGGGTTCTGCAGCGATGACGAGCACACGCAGTTCATGCAGCAGGCGCCGGCGTTCGAGAAGATGCTCGTCGACTCCGGCATCCACGTGACGAAGTTCTGGTTCTCGGTGTCGCGCACCGAGCAGCGCACGCGCTTCGCCATCCGCCAGCTCGACCCCGTGCGTCGGTGGAAGCTCTCCCCCATGGACCTCGCCTCGCTCGACCGCTGGGAGGACTACACGGCGGCGAAGGAGGAGACGTTCCGCCTCACCGACAAGAAGCACGCGCCGTGGACGATCATCCGCTCCAACGACAAGAAGCGTGCGCGCCTGAATGCGATGCGCTTCTGGCTCGGCCAGTTCGACTACGAGGGCAAGGACCACGACGTGGTCACGAAGCCGGACCCGCTGCTCGTGATGCGCGGCAAGCAGGAGACAGCCGACGAGTAGGGCCGGCGTCGCGCGGCTTGGCCGGGCCTGATCAGTTCGAGAGCTGGCCTCGCATGAGCTCGCGAAACACGGGCACGAGCGGGTTGTCGCTCGAGCGCAGCGTGCACATCATCACGGTGACGGGCTCGATGTCGTCGATCGGCACGAACACGACGTCGTCGCGCTGGTAGTGGCGGGCGGCGGAGCTCCCGGCGATATTCACGCCAGCCCCCGCGGCGACGAGCTCGAGCAGGCCCTCCATGCTGTCGGCGGATGCGCCCGGCACGATCCTCGTCCCGTCGGCCCGCGGGCTCACCACCCACCAGTCGAGGATCTCCTGCGGTCCGGCAGAGGCCGCGACGAACACCTCATCGTTCGTCTCCAGGATCGAGACCGACGAGCGGGCCGCCAGACGGTGCCCCGCCGGAACCACGAGCATGCGCCCCTCGGACCAGAGGGGCTCACAGGTGACCTCGTCGGACGCGCTGACGGGCGACGGCGCCAGCACGACGTCGACACGGTCGCTGACGAGGTCATCGACGACCTCGAAGAAGCCGGTGCGGCGCATCTCGAGCCGCGCATCCGGAACCCGCTGCAGCATCGAGGCGATCGCCGACGCCGCAAGGGAGCCTGTTGCGGAGGCTACGACGCCGAGCCGAAGCTGCGGCACCGCCTGCTCGCTCGCGAGGCGCTGGGCCCACTCGAGGATCTCCCGGTGGTCGTCGCGGAGCCGCCTGGCGAGCGGCAGGAACTCGACCCCGAACGAGGTGAGCGTCAGCGGGCGCGATTCGCGGTCGAACAGCCTGACCCCCAACTGCCGCTCGAGGCGGCCGATCTGCTGGCTCAGGGAGGGGGTGGCGATGCGGATCCGCTCGGCGGCTCGACCGAAATGCAGCTCCTCGGCGAGCACGCAGAAGTACTGCACGGCGTGGATCGGGATGTCCATGTTCAGAGACTAGACGGGCGTGCGTCACCGGATGCGGCGGCAGCAGCGGGCCCCCTGGGAGGCACTGTCAGCTCGCGCTCTCCGGCGGCCCCGCGTGCAGTGCAAGGAACCGCAAGGCCGGAGCCACGACGGTCTCGAGGTCGTCGAGTCCACGCCACATGTGGTCGGCTCCTGCCACGAGCTGCAGTTCGACGTGCGCGCCCACCGAGTGGAGTGCATCCCGCAGCAGCAGGCTCTGCTCGCTCGGCACCATGCTGTCGTCGGTTCCGTGCGCCAGGAGGAAGGGCGGCACCCCGGCGTGCACGGCGCGCACCGGGCTCGCCACTTCAGTGAGCTCGCGGTGCTCCGCGAGGGGTCCGCCGATGAGCAGCTCCTCGCGGCTCGGCTGGACTGGCGCACCGGGCGCGCCGATGGGCTTCGGGACCGCCGCGAGCTCGCTCGGTCCGTACCAGTCGACAACCGCCCGCACGGGTGTGCCGGGCACAGCGGCCGCGAGCGCTGCGAGGTGCCCGCCAGCGGATTCGCCCCAGAGGGCGACGCGCGTGGCATCCAGGCCGAACGTCGCGGCGCCCTCGTCGAGCACCCAGCCGATCGCTGCTTCGACATCGGCGAGCTGCGCCGGGAACCTCGCCTCGCCGCTCAGCCGGTAGTCGACCGACGCGACGGCCCACCCCGCACGGGTCAGGCGCCCGAACGTCTCCGCCTCGGCGCGCCCCGGGCAGAACACGCGGCGACTCCCCCGGAACCACCCGCCGCCATGCACGAACACGATGACGGGTGGGCGTTCCGCCCCCGGCAGGTGCAGGTCGAGGGTGAGCGGCCGGAATCCGGGAGGCTCGGAGAAGATGATGTCGCGCACGACGCGAGCGCGCGCCGGTGTCCGCTGCTCGCCGGACTCTGCCGCCGTGATCAATCGAACAGCTCGTATCCCTGCACGAAGTGCACGTCGTGCTTCGCACCCTGCGCGCCGAACACGGCGGGCTCCGGGATGTGGAATTCCGCTTCCTCCGGAATGCCGGGCTTCGACGTGGGCCGCGCCACGGCCCGGAAGAAGTCCGTGAATCCCGCGCTCGTGACGCCGAAGATCTTCCCCGTCCGCTCGATGCGGTACGAGTGGATGGTGTCCTTCGGCACGAATCCGAAGCCCCCGGCCTCGAGGACGCGCGTCTCGCGGTTGCCCTGCCGGTCGTCGATCCACAGCCGGATGGCCCCCTCGAGCACGAAGAACGTCTCGTGCGTCTCAGCGTGGAAGTGCGGCGGGACGGGCCTGCCTGGGCGCCCCTCCGTGACGAACGCGTCGAACTGGCCCGTGGTCTGCGGCGAGGTCGTGAGCAGCGTGAAGAGCTGGTCGAAGAGCACGAGCTTGTCGCCTTCGGCGGCGTCCATCAGATACGGCAGCGGAGCCGCGGGGAGCTGGCTCTCGATCGGGGTGAATGCTGACATCGGCAACCTCCTTGTTGCGGGCCGGTCGGCCCTCGTCGTCAACCCTCGCAAGTCCTGGCGCCTTGCGCGACGGGGTCCTGCCTAACGGACGTGAGCCAGCTCCTAACGGGCACGTGCCCCTCTGGAGCGGAACGCGCCGGCGTAGGCAACTACCATCGGCTTCCATGAGTCGCGAAGCAGCAGCATGACGGGGCCGACCGCACCTGCCCCAGGCGTCGGCGACCCCGACGGGCAGGGGCCGAACGGGTCGCCCGCCTCGCCGCCGCCCTCCATTCACGTGCGCGCCGTGCTCACGTGGCTGGCGATCTTCCCGCTCGTCGCCATCACGTCGATGCTCGCGGAGCCCCTCGTCGGGTCCTGGCACCCCATCGCCCGGGCCTGCGTCGTGACGCTCGTCGTCGTCCCGCTGGCGGTATACCTCGTCGTGCCGTCCTTCGTGAAGCTCTACGGGCGCATCCGCCGCCGGTGACCGGTCGAGCCACCGGCGCGGGAGGTCGACTCTCTAGGATCTGAGCATGCACCACGCACAGTTCATCGACGTGACCGCCGATGCGGCAAGCGCGTTCGCGACGCTCCTCGGCTCGGCAGACCTCGCGACACCCGTCCCCTCCTGCCCCGGCTGGTCGCTCGCCGAGCTGACCGAGCACCTCGGTGGCGTGCACCGGTGGGCGCGCGCGCAGCTGCTCGGCGGTGGCCAGCAGGTCGAACGGCTGACCCCAAAGGCGCCGATGGATGACCGGGGCGCGCTGGTCGCCTGGTTCCGCGAGGGCGCCGCGGAGCTCGTGGCAACGCTGCGCGAGCTGCCGGAGGACGCGCCCTGCTGGGCCCTCTACCCGCCGGCCCGCGCATCCACCTGGGCGAGGCGGCAGGCCCTCGAGACGACCCTGCACCTCTGGGACGCGACCGACAGCCTCGACATCGCGGCACCCATTCCGGTCACGATCGCGGCGGCCGGCGTCGCCGAGGTCGCGCACGACATGTACCCGAGGCAGGTGTCGCTCGGGCGGATGCCGTCGCTCGTCGAGCGCGTCGAGCTCGTGCTGCGGGGCCTCGGCGCGAGCGCACCTTTGCGGGTCCGGCTCGGCCCGATCGGCGAGGTGGTGGCCGATGGGTCCCGGCCGGCCGAGAGCACCGCCCCAGCCGACGCGACGCTCGAGCTGAGCGCGGAGGACGCGCTGCTGCTCCTCTGGAAGCGACGCGAGCTCACGACGGTGGACGCCCGGCTCACGGGCTCGGCCGCGGCACTCGAGCGGGTGCTCGCGCACCCGCTCGCCCCGTGAGACCCGCGAGCGCCGCGACAGCGTCAGGCGCTCGCTAGCTGCTGAGCGTCGCCGCGAACGGGTCTCGCTGGTGATCGACGAGCGGAACCCGCTCGAGCGTGCTCTCGACGACGACCACCTCGCCGGCCGCCGCCGACTCCTCGATGGCGAGCATGGTGTCGAGCACGTGCAGGGCGAGCTCGCCGGTCGCGACGTGCGGAAGCCCCTCGCGGATGCCGCGGGCCATGTCGAGCGTGCCGTACCCGCGCCCAGTGACCGTGCCCTCATCCGGGTACTCCTCCCAGCTCGGCTCGAGCGTCTCCGAGTACTCCTGCGGATGGCGAGCCACTCGTGTGCCCCCATCGGCGTGGTTCGGGTCGGGGGTGATGAGCATGCCGCCCGGGCCGATGATCTCGACGGTGCCCGTCTCGGCGAGCGGGGAGTCGTTGCTGAAGGTGAGCTGCGCGCTGGCGCCGCTTTCGAAGGTGACGAGCGCATCCACGTGCGTGAGCACCTCGACGGGGAACGACTGGCCCGCGTTCGGGCCGAGCTTCACGGTGCGGGCCTCCTTGGCCGTCGAGCCCGTCGCGTACACCTTCCTGACGGGGCCGAACGCGCTCACGAGCGTCGTCACGTAGTACGGCCCCATGTCGAGCAGTGGGCCGCCGCCGCGGGCGAACAGGAACGCCGGGTTGGGGTGGAACAGGTCGGGCCCCGAGTAGCGCATCATGGTGCGGGCCGTGAGCGGGGTGCCGATGATGCCGCTCGCGAGGTGTCGGAGGGCGGTCTGGATGCCCGGGTTCAGCACCGTGTCGGGTGCGACTCCCACGCGCAGGCCGGCCGCGTCGGCCGCCTCGAGCAGGGCCTTGGCCTCCTGGCGGTCGATGCCGATGGGCTTCTCGATCCACACGTGCTTGCCCGCCGCGATGGCGTCGAGCGCGACCGGGACGTGGGCGGCCGGGATGGTCAGGTTGATGACGATCTCGACGTCGTCGTTCGCCAGCACCGAGGCGGGCGAGCCGGAGAACGGCACGCCGTAGCTCGCGGCCTTCTCCGCGGCGAGGGCCTCGTTGAGGTCGCCAAGCGCCACGACTCGCACGTCGGGGAAGCGCGTCAGGTTGTCGAGGTAGGCGTTGCTGATCATGCCGGTGCCGACGATGCCGACGCCGACGGGGCCTCGCCTGGCCGACTCGCGGCGCACGTGCTCGCTGCCGAGCTGCTCGCTGCTCATACGCGGTTCTCCAGGTAGTCGAAGCTGGCGGCGATCGCGGCGAAGATGTCGCCGTCGAAGTGGTCGAACTCGATGACGGCGAACTCCGCCGACGGGGTGGCCGCGAGGGCAGCCTCGAGCGGGATGGCACCTTGGCCGGCCGGGACCTGGCCGAGCCCCGACGGGTCGAAGGGAGCATCCGCGACGAACGGGTTCTCGACCTGCGGACCGTCCTTGATGTGGAGGGCCCTCACGCGGTCGCCGAGGCGTTCGAGCAGGGCTGGCGCGTCCACTCCCCCGATGTGCGCCCAGTACACGTCGACCTCGAGCACCACCTCGTCGTCGAGGAGCCCCGCGAAGTACTCGAGTGCGGGGACGCCCTCGATGAGGGTGCTGAGCTCCCACGCGTGATTGTGGTACCCGACGCGGAGGCCGTGCTCGGCGGCTGACCTGGCTGCCTCGTTGAGGGCGGACGCCGTCGCCTCGACGGCTTCGCGGGTCGACCAGTCGAAGACTGCAGGGTCGATGACGAGCTCGATGCCGAGCTTCTTCGCCGCCTCGAAGGTGGCGGCGTGGCTCGGCACCGGCGTCGTCACGCCCTCGCGAGTGACCTCCTTGGCGACGAGCATCGCGTGCCCCGTCGGGGCCGCGATGCCGTGCCTGGCGAAGGCCGCCGCGAGCTCGTCGGCGCGGTCGACGAAGGCGAAGGCTTCGACGTTGCGCAGGCCGATCTCGCCGAGGCGCGCGAGCGTGCCGTCGAGGTCGGCTTCGAGGTGCGAGTTGACGCTGTACAGCTGCAGCGAGGTCGCTGGCCGCTGCGCTCCCGTTCGAGTGGGGGACGCTTCTGGTCGAGTGGTGGGCACGGTGACTCCTGTGTCGGTGGGCGTCCGCCCCGTCGCGGTTCGCTCTCCTGGAGACGCTACTAGAAAATTGCCAGTTGGCAACTTTGAGTCTGCCTGGCCAGTCTCAGCGGTCCTGACCGAGACGCTCGAGCAGCCCGAGCGTGGCCGCGACGTCGACGTCGGGCTCGAGGAGCCACCGCACCTGGAGCCCGTCGGAGGCCGCCATGATCAGGTCGACGAGCATGGACGCCTCTGCGCGGCGCCCCTCGGGAAGGGCAGCGAGCTGCCCGTCGATCTCGCCCGCCAAGCGGGTCCTCGCCCGCGCGAACCGCTCCGTGAAGAAGACCTTCGCAGGCCCATCCCCCGGTTCGACCGACTTGGCGAGCATCTCCGTGAAGAGCGAGACCATTCCGGGGAACTGCACGTTGAACTCGGCGCTGAGCCGCATCCGCTGCACGAGCGACACCGAGGCGGGCATGCGCCCCTCGTTGACGTGGTCATGCTCGCGGATCACCGCGACCAGCAGCCCCTCACGAGAACCGAAGTAGTGGGTCAGCATGCCGTGAGAGACGCCGATGGACTCGCCGATCGCGCGCAGGGAAGCACCGCTCGCTCCGGTCACGCGGAGGGTCTCGTAGGCCTGCGCCAGGATCTCGCGCTTCCGCTCGACACCCTTCGCGTACTGCCCCCGCGCTCCATCTGCTGCCACGCCAAGCATCGTAGCCGGGGCCGGGGCCGTCGCGGACCCTCTGCGAACCCCTTCGCTAGGCTCCGCCGCTTGGCCTCGCCTCGTGGTGGCGCGCCCCGTGCGTCCGGCGGTCCTCCTTCATCGCCGCTTCCGCCAGGTGCCGCCTGCCAGCCACGAGCTGCTCGCGGGTGGCCCGCTCGGCTGCTCGGAACGGCTCCCAGTAGGTGTCGTCGTAATCCTCGACGATCTGGAACGTCCATCGCCCCTCGATCACATTCCGGCCCACCAGCTCGGCTTCGAGGCGATCCGCGACCTCCGCGTGTCCGGCGTCGCGCAACGCGTCGGACGCCTCACCGAGGGCGAGGTCGGCGGCGCCGGTCAGCCGGTGGAACCCGTAGAGAAGCCCACGCGCCTGGTCGACCATCTCGAGGGCCTCGGTGAGCTTCCCGACGGCCGCGATCGTCGCCTCATCGACGCCCTCGGGCGGAAGGTGCTCAGCACCTCGACGCCCCCTCGGGTCAGCATCGGTTCCTGGAACGCTCTGGTCATCGCTCATGCCGTGATTCTGTCGACCGCGCCTGGACGGCACGTGGGTTCCCTCGGGGCTCGTGGATCGCAAGTCCAGCGGGGCCGGATTGGCACGAGCGCTCCGAGTGGACCCGTCGTACGGTTGCGGCACACGCACCTTCCTCGCTCCTCCCTCACCCGTCGTGGCACCTCTTCCGTGCCACCTCAACCCCGAAAGGCCCACCTCGTGCCCACCTCGCGCCCCTTCGCCCAAGTCGACGTCTTCTCGGAGTCCCCGTACCTCGGCAACCCGGTCGCCGTCATCCTCGATGGCGCAGGCCTCACGGACGACGAGATGCGGCACATCGCACGGTGGACGAACCTCTCCGAGACCACGTTCGTGCTGCCGACGACCGACCCAGGAGCCGACTACCGACTACGCATCTTCACCCCTGGCGGGGAGCTCCCCTTCGCCGGCCATCCGACCCTCGGTTCGGCACACGCATGGCTCGAGCGGGGCGGCACTCCGAAGAACGCGGGGCGTGTGGTCCAGGAGTGCGGCGCCGGCCTCGTCGAGGTGCGCATCGACGAGGGACGCCTGGCGTTCGCCGCTCCGCCCACGCTGCGGAGCGGCCCGTTGGAGCCCGAGCTCCTGGCTCGCATCGTCACGGCGTACGGCATCAGCGCAGACCAGGTCACCGCCCACCAGTGGATCGACAACGGACCGGGGTGGGCCGTCGTGCAGCTCGCATCCGCGCAGGAGGTGCTCGACCTCGACCCCGACCTCTCCCTCCTGCCTGATGCCATGGTCGGAGCCGTCGGCGCCTACCCTCCAGGGGCGCCGCACGCCTTCGAGCTGCGCAGCTTCGCGCCCGCCATCGGCGTGGAGGAGGATCCGGTCTGCGGCAGCATGAACGCGTCGACGGCCCAGTGGATGCACCGCACGGGCACCGCTCCGGGTTCGAGCTGGCGAGTCTCCCAGGGCACGCGCCTCGGCCGTGCCGGTGACATCACCGTGACCGTCGACGACTCCGGGGCCGTCTGGGTCGGTGGCGCCACGACGACGCTCTTCTCGGGCACGGCACTCGCCTAGCAGCGGCTCGCGCCGACCAAGCCGGCAGACGCTGCCCCTACCCCCAGTGGCGGGGTCGCGTGAGCGATTCGGGCAGCTGCGTGGCGTCGTCGCCGAAGGCGGCCGCGAGCTGCGGCTGCGTCAGGTGCAGCACGTGGCGCAGGTCGGCCCCGTGCAGCTCGGCGTCCCTCAGGTCGGCGCCGAGGAGGTCAGCCCAGCGGAGGTCGGCACCGCGAAGCTTCGCGGCGATGAGCAGGGCACCCCGCAGCTCGACCGCCCGCAGGTCGCTGCCAGAGAAGTCCGTGCCGAGGTACACGCCGCGAGGTTCGATCCGTGACCAGGCACCGGATGCACGGCGCCGCGGGACGTGCATCCGTCGCACCTCGTGGCTCACCGCGCCGAGCAGCTCGCCGGCGGCCGGCCGGCTCGTCTCGACGGCGGCGCGCAGCGAGGCCAGGTCGGGCGAGGCGGCCTGCGCGTCGACCTGATCGAAGAGCGTGTCGATGCGTCGGAGCAGCGCGCGATCGGCAGTGCGACGCCTCGCCTCGGCCAGCAGCCACAGCACTTCGTGCAGCTGGCGCACGAGGGGGAACACGGCGAACATGGCTTCCCGCAGGCCCTCGCCCTCCCGCCAGTCGCCGCCGCCGAACGTCTCCTGCGTGACCCGTTGCCCGGCGCCGTGGCACTCGAAGACGGTGCAGCCGCGGTACCCGCGCTCGAGGAGCGCCGAGTGGATGCCGCAGCCGAGGTTCTCGTCGAGGTTCCGGCACGGCTTTCCGGCGGGCTTCTCGTGCGCGAAGTCGTCACCGCGCGAGAAGGCGAGCGCCGAGCAGCAGAGGGCGACGCAGTTGGCGCAGTCGCTCCGGAATCGCGCGGTGTCGGCGCTCGCACCGCGCCCGTTGCGCGCGGCTCCACCGGGCATCGGCACCGTGGGCCGGTGCCGCAGCGGTTCGCTGAATTCACCTGGAGACATCGTGGCGTCAGCCTACGTTTCCGCGCACGCGTGCAGCTGTGCACGGCCGGGTCACGACTCCCCGATCGCCGAGCGTCGCTGGTTCGAGCAGCGGATCGTCCACGAGCAGCGGCCAAATGTTCGGCGCACCAAACATTGATCTTCTGGCCACCGTAGCGCTATGCTCTGGTCATGCTGACCCCCGCGCTGCGCGCAGCCCGACGGAAGGCCAGCCGCATCGTCGCGGCGGGTCTCGCCCTCGTCACGCTCGCGTCCCTCACCGCCTGCGGCCCCTCCGCTGAGGGCGAGGACAACCGGCCCGTCGTCCTCACGACCTTCACTGTGCTCGCCGACATCGCGAGGCAGGTCGCCGGCGACGAGCTCCGCGTCGAGTCGATCACGAAGGTCGGTGCCGAGATCCACGGCTACGAGCCGACCCCCCTCGACATCGCGAAGGCGTCGGAAGCCGACCTGATCCTCGACAACGGCATGAACCTCGAGGCATGGTTCGAGCAGTTCGTCTCCGGCATGGAGGTCCCCCACGCCGTGGTCAGCGAGGGTGTCGAGGAAGTGCCCATCGCGGGCGACGCCTACGCCGGCCTCCCGAACCCCCACGCGTGGATGTCGCCCCTCAACGTGCAGCTGTACGTCGACAACATGGTCACCGCCTTCTCCGACCTCGCCCCCGCGAGCGCGAGCGTCTTCGAAGAGAACGGCGCCGCCTACAAGGCAGAGCTGCAGGCCGTGCACGACGAGCTCGTCGCGGCGATCGAGCCTCTCCCCGCATCGCAACGGGCCCTCGTCACCTGCGAGGGGGCCTTCTCGTACCTCACGAGAGACGCCGGGCTCGAGGAGGTCTACATCTGGCCCGTCAACGCCGAGCAGCAGGCCACCCCGCAGCAGATCGCCGGGGTCATCGATCATGTGCGAGACAACGACGTTCCAGCCGTGTTCTGCGAGTCGACCGTGTCGGATGCGCCGATGCGGCAGGTCGTCGACGCCACGGATGCGGAGTTCGGCGGCACCCTCTACGTCGACTCGCTGAGCGAGGAAGACGGCCCCGTGCCGAGCTATCTCGACCTCATCCGGCACGACGTCGACACCATCGTGGCCGGACTGACCGGCAAGACGGGAAGCGAATCGTGAGCGCAGCATCCAGCCCAGCATCCACTCCTCGGGCCGACGCGGGGCCATCGGCGGGCGGGGCCGCGCCCGCCATCGAGGTCGATGCCCTCACCGTGCACTACGGGGAGGTGCTCGCCCTCGACCGGGCGAGCCTCTCCATCGCCCCAGGCAGGGTCTGCGGGCTCATCGGCATGAACGGCTCTGGCAAGTCCACGCTGTTCAAGTCGATCATGGGCGTCGTGCGCCCCGATGCGGGCACCGTCCGTATCCTCGGGGGCTCCTCGGCGGATGCGCGCAAGCGGGGCAGCGTCAGCTACGTTCCCCAGAGCGAGCAGGTCGACTGGGACTTCCCCCTCTCGGTGCGCGATGTCGTGATGACGGGGCGCTACGGGCACCTCGGCATCACCCGGAGGCCGCGGGCGCGCGACCATTCGGCGGTCGATGCCGCCCTCGAGCGCGTCGAGCTCTCCGAGCTGGCGGGTCGGCAGATCGGCCAGCTCTCGGGCGGTCAGCGCAAGCGCGCCTTCGTGGCCCGCGGCATCGCCCAGGAGGCCGAGGTGCTGCTCCTCGACGAGCCCTTCGCGGGCGTCGACACCCGCTCCCAGGCCACCATGACGAGTCTCCTTCGGGAGCTGGCGGCGCAGGGGGTGTGCATCCTCATCGCCACCCACGACCTGGGCTCCCTCCCAGAGCTGGCCGACGAGGCCGTGCTCTTCAACCGGCGGGTGCTGCTGCACGCGAGCCCCGAGGAGATCATCCGTCCCGAGCACCTCGCCCTCGCGTTCGGCATCGAGACCGGAACGGGGGCGGCAGCATGAGCCTCGTCGATCTCCTCCTCGAACCCCTCGGCTACGAGTTCATGGTGCGGGCCCTCATCACGACCGTCATCACGGCCGTCGTCTGCGCCCTCCTCAGCTGCTGGCTCGTGCTCATCGGGTGGTCGCTCATGGGAGATGCCGTCTCACACGCCGTCCTTCCCGGGGTGGTGCTCGCCTACATCGTCGGGGCTCCCTTCGCGCTCGGGGCGCTCGCCTTCGGGCTGCTCGCCGTCGGCCTCATCGGCGTGATCCGCGACACCAGCAGGGTGAAAGAGGACGCGGCGATCGGCATCGTCTTCACTACCCTCTTCGCGTTCGGTCTCGTACTCATCTCGGTGACGCCGAGCCAGACCGACCTCAGCCACATCCTCTTCGGCAACCTCCTCGGCGTCAGCCCCACCGACCTCGTGCAGATCGGCATCCTCGCCGCAATCGTCGCCGTCGTGCTCCTCGTGAAGCGGCGAGACTTCACCCTCGTCGCGTTCGACGCCACCCACGCCCACGCGATCGGCCTCAACCCGCGTGTCCTCCGCGGCGCCCTCCTCGGGCTGCTCGCCCTCACCGCCGTGGTCGCCCTGCAGACGGTCGGCGTGATCCTCGTCGTGGCGATGCTCATCATCCCCGGGGCAACCGCGACGGTGCTCACGCGCAGCTTCACGCGGATGCTCGTCATCGCCCCCATCGTCTCCGTCGTCTGCTCGGCGGCGGGCCTCTACGCCAGCTACTACCTCGACGCCGCCTCCGGCGGGATGATCGTGCTCGCGCAGGGCCTCGCCTTCCTGCTCGCCTACCTGCTCTCCCCCACGCAGGGCCTCGTCACGTCGCGGATCCTCGCGAGGCGTCGCTCGAGGGGCAAGAGCGCCGAGGCGAGGGGTGCCACAGGGACGGATATCGAAGGGGCGGCTGCCGAGATGAGGACCGCCTGGCGTCCCGACGCTCTAGCTTCCCGACGTTCCAGATCTCCGAAGCTCTAGATCTCCGAAGCTCTAGGCCTCCGTCACCCAGACGGCTCGAGCGGCGACGGGCCCGAGGGCGAACGGAGTCGCGACGGGACCCGCTGAATCGGCCGTGCCGGCAGCACCTGCGGCGGTGTCGCCTTCGCCGTGATCAGCGACCGAGTCCACGTCCGCCACCGTGAGCAGCATCGACTCGGAGTACGGGTCGCTCTCGCCGATCTCGAGGCGCGCCCCGACCGTGAGGCCCTTCGCCGCGAAGTACTTGAGGAGTTCGGCGTCCGAGTCCGAGATGCGCTCGACGACAACCTGCTTCCCTGCCTCGAGGCTGCTGAGCAGGACGGCCTGCGGGATGCTCACCTCGCCAGCGGCGGACGGGATCGGGTCGCCGTGCGGGTCGCGTTCGGGATGCCCGAGCATCGCGTCGATGCGCTCGACCATGAGGTCGGAGACGGAGTGCTCGAGGTTCTCCGCCTCGTCGTGCACCTCATCCCAGCCGTACTGGAGCACCTCCACGAGGAACGTCTCGAGGAGCCGGTGCCTGCGGATCATGGTCAGCGCGTGGGCGCGACCCTCGGTCGTGAGGGAGATGCTGCCGTAGCGGGCATGCTTGAGGAGCCCCTGATCGGCGAGCTTGCGGATGCCCTCCGACACCGTCGAGAGCCGCAGCTGCAGGCGCTCGGCGACGATCGTCGCCGTGACGGGCGCATCCGACCACTCCTGGAGGCTCCAGACCACCTTGAGGTAGTTCTGCGCGCTCACCGAGAGTTCTGACACCGACATGCCCACAAGCCTACGGGCAGGGGAAGCTCCGGAGCCGCCGACCGAGCCTGCCGCAACGGGCAGAGCCTCGGCGCACGGCATCCAGGCCCAGCGCCCAGCGCCCAGGCCCAGGCCCAGCAGCCTCAGACGGTTCGGGCGTTCCAGCGGTCGCCGAAGCGGCTCCTTCCGGCGAGCATGGTCCACACGGTGGGCCCGAGCGGCGGGTACTCGGTCGCGATGCGACGCATGAGCTGCGCGTCATGCTCACCGCTGGAGGGGGCTTCGTCTCCGCCCCGCTCGAGGGCTTCCGCGCGCATGAGCAGCACGACGAGCTCGTCGACCGTCGGCAGCTCCTGCATGAAGCGCCACGGGTCCTCGCCGCGGCGAGCGCGAGCGTAGATCATGGTCTCGCGCTCGTCCTGCGCTTCGGCGCGCAGGACCTCGAGGCTTGCTCGCCTGGTCAGTTCGTAGCGCTCGGTTTCCACTCGACGAGCCTACGCGCCATGCCACCTTCCCGCTGGGGCTTGTGGAGCGGGACCGGGCGGACGAGTGGGGGCGGCACGGGGGCACGGCTGCGTGAGAGTCTTCTCACCTGCCAGGCTCTGGACTCGTGCGCCCCAGATAATCAGTGGATGCAGGTGACAGCGGCGGGCCAGGGACAGCAGGAGGTGCGGCCCCGCGCTTCAGTGCGGGTTCGCATCCTCGCGTCGATCCTGCTCGTCACGATGCTCGGCATGATCGTCGCCGGCGCGACGAGCTACTTCGCGGCCCGCGAACGCGACCTGAGCGGAGTCGATGAACGCCTCGTCGCCCTCGCGGAGAACGTCAGCGGCCTCGTGAGCGGCACGGACGCCGCCGCGCCCACGACGTCGGACCCGGCGGCCCCGGCCGCCCCTGCCCCCGATCCGGCCCGTTCCTTCTCGAGCAGCACCGAAGCCCTCGAGCTGGTCATGCAGCGCTTCGTCCCGGAACGCAACGAGGGCGCCCTCGGGCTGGTCGACGGCGTGCCGACGTTCATCCCGGCGACGCCGACGCCGTTCTCCCTCGCCGAGGTGCCCGGCCTCGTCAAACGAGCCGTGGCGGAGACCGCCGACGGTTCGGTGCGCATGGGCACCTTCGTCGACGGCGCTCTCGCCCTCCGCTACATCGCCGTCCCCTTCACGGTCGGCGACGGCTCGAGCGACGCACTGTACCTCGCGGCGTACGACCTCCGGGCCGAGCTCGCCGACACCAACAGCACCTTCCAGACGTATGCAATGGTCACCGTCGCTGCCCTCGCCGCCGTCGGTCTCGTGGGCTGGTCCGTCGCCGGCCGCCTCCTCAGGCCACTCAGGGAGCTGCGAGAGACGGCGGCGTCGATCACGGGCAGCAACAGGTCTGCGCGCATCCCGGTCGTCGGCAACGACGACGTCTCCGCCCTGACCGCGACGATCAACGGCATGCTCGACCGCCTCGACGGCTCCCTCACCTCCCAGCGGCAGCTGCTCGACGACGTGCGTCACGAGCTGAAGACCCCCATCACGATCGTGCGTGGGCACTTCGAGCTCCTCGACCCGAACGACCCTGCCGACACCAGGGAGACGGTCGCCCTGGCCCTCGACGAGCTCGACCGCATGAGCGAGCTCATCGACGACATCGAAGCGCTCGCCGTCAGCGAGCAGCAGGGGCTCCTGAGCATCGCCCCCTGCGACGTGCTCGAGCTGACCGAGCAGGTCCAGGCGAAGGCCAGCGCCCTCTCGAACCACGAGTGGGTACTCGGCCAGACGGCGCCGGTGGTCGTCGACGTCGACGCGCGCCGCATCACGCAGGCCTGGCTGCAGCTCGCCGACAACGCCGCCAAATACTCGCCGGCAGGCTCCAGGATCGAGCTCGGCAGTCTCGTGGATGCGCGCGGCGAGCTCCGACTCTGGGTCCGGGACGAGGGGGTCGGTATCCCCGTCTCCGCGCAGGAGCGCATCTTCGATCGCTTCGGGCGTGCCGAGACGGGCCGCAGCCAGACCGGCTCAGGCCTCGGACTCGCCATCGTGGCGTCGATCGCCCGCGGCCACGGTGGAAGAGTCGAGCTCTCGAGCCGGCCGGGTCTCGGGTCGACCTTCACGATCGTCGTGCCTGCGGACGGCTCACCTGGCTACGACAGCCCCGACAGCCCCGGGGCCAGCGGCTCCGCCGCGTCAGGCGGCGACGCACGGCCCCATCACCCCGAGGAAGAGGACACCGCATGAGCAGAATCCTGGTCGTCGAAGACGAGGCGCGCATCGCCTCGTTCGTCGAGAAGGGCCTGAAATCGGCCGGGTACGCGGTGGCGGTCGCGGCCTCGGGCACCGATGGGTTCGAGCTCGCCCGCGGCGGGGACTTCGACCTCGTGCTCCTCGATGTCGGCCTCCCTGGAATGGACGGCTTCGAGGTCCTTGACCGGCTGCGCGCCGAAGGGCACACGATCCCGGTCATCATGCTCACGGCCCGCACCTCGGTCGAGTCCACCGTGCGGGGCCTCGACGGGGGCGCCAACGACTACCTCGCGAAGCCGTTCAAGTTCGACGAGCTCCTCGCACGCATCCGGCTTCGGCTCCGGGATTCGGGGCAGGCCGCCAGCACGGAGCTCACCCACGAAGACCTGCTGCTCGACCTCCGCACGCGCCGCGTGCGGGTCGCGGGCACCGACATCGACCTGTCGGCACGCGAGTTCGGGCTCGCCGAGCAGTTCTTCGCCAACCCCGGGCAGGTCCTCAGCCGCGAGCAGCTGCTCAGCAGGGTCTGGGGGTTCGACTTCGACCCGGGCTCGAACGTCGTCGACGTGTACGTGCGCTACCTGCGCGGCAAGATCGGCTCCGAGCGCATCGAGACGGTGCGGGGCATGGGATACCGGCTGCGCTGAAGCGGGCCCCGGCGACCGTCACATCTCCGCGTCGGCGGCGTGCCCAAGCGCAAGGTCCTGCCGCCGTCAGTCCTCGACCTCGCCGTCAATCGTCAGCGTCGTCGTCAGCCCTCAGCCTCGTCGTCAATCCTCGCCGTCGTCGTCGTCATCATCGTCTTCATCGTCGTCGACTTGGGAGGGGGCCACCGGTTCCACGGGCACCGGCGCCTGGATGCCACCCGTCGGCAGCGACGGCTGGAGCGGGCCCGACGACGGGCTCGGTGTCGGCGAACCGGTCGGCGTCGGCCCCGAGGAGGAGGCCGGCGATGGAGTCACGCTGATCGTCGTCGCCGGCGACTGCTCGCCGACGATCGGTCCGAGGTTGACGACCTCGCCCGGCGAGGAGCGCAACGACGTGGCCTGCGCGAAGGTGACCCCCGCGAGCACGATGGCGAGCGCACCGGCCCCGGCGAGGGCCACGACGAGCCAGCGAGGTCGGGGCTTCTCGGCGCTCATCGTCTCGGTTCCTTCGAGAGGGCACTCGCGAAATCGAGGATGCGATCAGGCAGCGCATCGAGCCCGGTCCCTCCTCGCACGGCAGCCCCGAACGCGTGCGAGAGCAAATGCGTGAGGGCGACCGCGCTGGATCGGATACTCAGGTCGGGGTCGTCCGTGATGAGCCCGGATCCGCCCGGCTGGGTCCAGGTGCTGGCGAACTCGCCCCAGGCGAGCCTGACGAGTTCCGCGAGCTCGAACGTGGCCGTGCGCAGCTCCGCTCTCCCGCCGAGATCGTGGGTGAGGGCCGTCACGATGGCGTGCGCGTAGAGCCCGCCGAGGTCGTCGGCGAGGTCGCCCACGCCAGCCGTGTCGATGTCGACGACCCCCGTGATCGAAGTGCCGCCCCCGGGGCGGGCACTCGGCTCGACGAAGATCTGCCCAAGGTGCAGGTCGCCGTGCACCGTGCGCGCTGGCCCCGGCCGCGCTTCGGCGAGCGCTTGGCGGATGCTCACCGCGATCCCATCGATGTCGGCCCGTCGCGCGGGGAGCAGGTCGTGGAGCCGCAGCAGGTACCAGTCGAGCCCCGTCGTGAGGCTCGCACGGGCTCCTCGTGAGACGGGCGCCGCCCCGATCGACGCGACCAGCGACTGCAGTTCCCCCAGGAACTCGAGCCGAGCCTCAGGAGTGTGGGGCACGTGTGCGTCGGCAGGCAGCCCAGGCATTCGCTCCAGTGCGACGAGACCCGCCTCGCTCCATCCGCGGCTGCGTGGAACGGCGACCCCGCCACCCCCGAGCTCCTCGTGGATGCGGTGCAGCGGCTCTGCATGCCCCGGCCGGACCACCTTGAAGAACAGCGTGCCGTCCGGGCCGGCAAGACGCAGCACTGCTCGGCGCCCTGGCCGGTAGGCGAGCATCTCGAGCTGGCCTTCTCCGACGGCTCCGAAGCGGGCCGCGGTCTCGCGCGCGGAGTCGGGGAACGCCGTCGCGGGAAGGGCAGGCAGGGCCGGGTCGTGCGGGTATCGCCACACCCTCACCTGCTCGCGAGTCACGGGGTTCTGCACCGTGGTCCAGTTCTGCGCTTCGCCCACCGTCGACGCAGCCGCCGGGTTGGTGGCCGTGTCGATGAAGAGACGGATGCGCTCGTCTGGGCCCTGCTGCGAGGCGAGTTCCACGTCGTAACCGGCGAGCACGCCGTCGCCGCTCGGCTCAGCGCAGGCGAGCGTCACCGACGCCACCTCGCGGCCGGTGCCTGTGGCCACGGCCTCGATCACCTGCCTGGCTGCTGCGAACATGCGCTCCCCCTTGCGGGCCCTGTCGTCGGTCCTACCGCTGAACCTACCGGGGCCAGGCCTCCGCAGCCCGGGAACCGATCAGCTTGTGGACAAGGTGACCCGTTAGGCGCTTGGCACCGAGGGCGGCGTCTGCGCCGACACCGGGCTCTGCGCGCTCACTGGGCTCTGCACGGTCGGCGCGCTGAGCGGAGTCTGGGCCGAGACAGGGCTCGGGGAGCTGAAGACCGGTGTCGCGGTGGGCGACGCGCTGCTGTCCGTCGTCGGCGAGGCCGAAGCGGTCGGGGGCGTTGACGGCGTCGAGAGGGCGAGCTGCTCGCCCGGCACGTCGCGCAGCTCGAGGGCGTTGGCGACACCCGCGCCGCCGACCGCGAGGATGCCGAGCCCGAGTGCGCTTGCCGAGCCGACGATGATCCAGGTGTTCTTCTTCATGATGCTGCCTCCTGCTGACTGCCGAGCCGCGAGTTCGCCTCGGTAGACCCAAGCTTCGTGAGCGTTCATGAGACGCACAGTGCTCAGGAGATGAGAGCGCCCTCATCATCGGAGACTCTGGCCCCGGACCCCGACGCGGCCCTGCTGCTCAAACGGGCCGAGCGGCACGAGCACGGGTGAGGGGTGGGCGGATGCGCCTGCATCCGCCCACCCCTCACACCGAAGCCCTCAGTGGGTCATGCCGTCTGCCCGCGGTGCTTCCCCTCGGCGATCTCCTCGACGAGCTTCGCGTTGAACGCCGGCAGGTCGTCTGGAGTCCGGCTCGAGACGAGCCCCTGGTCGACGTGGACCTCCTCGTCGACCCAGGTCGCCCCGGCATTGACGAGGTCGGTCTTGAGGCTCGGGAAGCTCGTGAGCGTGCGCCCGTCGAGCACCTTCGCGTCGGTGAGGATCCACGCGCCGTGGCAGATCACCGCAACCGGCTTGTGCGCCTCGAAGAAGTCGCGGGCAAACGAGACGGACGCCTCGTCGAGACGCAGGAGGTCGGCATTGCCGACCCCTCCCGGGAGCACGAGTGCGTCGAAGTCCACTGCCTTCGCGTCGGCCGATGAAAGGTCGACGGACTGCTCGTGCCCGTTCTTGCCCGTCACGGTGCCGGACTCGGGCGCGACGAGGGACGCGTCTGCGCCCGCCTCGGTCACGGCGCCCCATGGGCTGGTCAGCTCGCTGTCCTCGAAGTCGTTCGTGAGGAGGAAGGCCACGCGCTTGGTGTCGAGAGTCGTCATTGCTGAGTGTCCTTTCGTCGGGAGAAGTGTGCAGCTCGATCCGGACCGGGGTCCCGGCTCGCAACCGAGCAGGCGTCCACGCTCTCGCACCGACCTCCCCGAACCTTGGACGTTTCGTGTGCGCGCCCTGGCCGTCAGCTGGACGAGCCCAGCAGCAGCTCCCGCAGCGCGACCTCGCCTGAGCCCCTGCCCACCGCGACGACCCGCCCCTCGTCGTAGGCCTCGATGACGCGCGGATCGATGTAGCTCGACCTCGCGACCGCCGGCGTGTTCCCGAGCAGCTCGGCGGTGTCCCGCACGGCCTGCGCCACCAGCGATTTCCGCTCCCGGACGGTGCCCCCGACCCCCAGCTCGGCGAGCCGGCCCGCAGCAAAGACCGTGCCGTGGAGCGTGCGGAAGTCCTTCGCAGTGAACTCGCCCTTCGTGCGTATCCTGATGTCGTCGTTCACCTCTCTGGCCGCGAGTCGCCGCCAAGCTCGCCCGTCCTTCCACGCCAGGATGCGGCGCCCAGGAGAGCCGGCGCCCTTGCGCTCCCCCAGGAACGACACGAGCTCGACATCCTCGATGAGGGCACTCCACGGCACCCCGCTCTTGCCTTTGAACTCGAGCAGCACCTGCTCGTCCTGCAGCAGGATGTGCCTGTTCAGCAAGGTCGTGAGCCCCCGGTGCCCGAACTGCTTCGCCGATCTCTCGCTGCCGACCCGCAGGAACGCCGTGTCGAGGAGCTTGAAGCTCGCGGCGAGCGAGGCATCCCTGCCGGAGCTCGCTGTACGAAGGGCCCTCGTCGCGGAGCGCCGCGCCGAGGGGAGCACCCGGGACAGCTCGAGCGCCCGGTCGAAGGTCACGATCTGCCGCTTCGCCGTCCAGTCGGGATGGTAGATGTACTGGGTTCGGCCGAGCGCATCCACGCCGAGGGCGAGGACATGCGCGTTCTCGTGCGGCGCGATGCGCACGTCCCTCCAGGCCGGTGGGATCGCGAGCGACGCGAGGCGCTCTCGGACTCGCGCGTCGACGATGCGCTCGCCACGCTCGTCGCGGTAGCTGAAGCCATTCCCGGCCGTGTGCCGGGTCCACGCCCCTCCCGAGGGAGTCCACCTTCGCAGTCGAACCATGCCCCTTGGGTAACACCCACCACCCCGTTGTGGCAAGGCTTCAACGCTGAGGATCAGATTGGCGTATTTCTAGGAGGTATCAGCTTCCCTGAGATGTCGTGAGAACTCTCCACAGAACTCAGGGAACATCCCTCAGCGCACATGTCAGTGCGCGAAGATGCGACTATCCGTCTGAGACGGTCGCCAACGACGGCAGGAGCCTCATGCCATTCCCCGTTCCACCTCTCACCGCGACGACGCCCGCCGAGGGCCGCGTCGACCGCCTCTCCGAGAACTCGTACCGGGTCGTCAAAGACGGACGAGTCCTCGGCTTCATCAACAAGATCGACGAGCTCTGCGTGGTCTCGGCGGGGTCCGACCCCGGTGCAGCCTTCGAAGTGCTGCAGACCCGCGACTTCGCCCGCGCCGTCAAGGAGCTCCAAGACCGAGCCTGACTCGTGGCAACCCAGCAGCGCGGCTCAAGGTTCCGCTGGAAGGCAGCGGGCCTCGGAGTCGCGTGCGCCGTCGCTGTCTTGGTCGTGGTGAGCGGATGCTCGCCGACCGGCAGTGCGCCGAGCTCAGAATCCAGCACTGGCACGTTCTCGCCGGTCGCAGCGCCACAGGCTACGGAAAGCCCCGAAGCCTCGGAGGCCTCAACGGCAGAGGACGGCGGGGAGCTCGTCTTCGCCGCCACGGCGGACGACCGCCATTCGTGGATCACCGCTGAGGCCCGCGTGACCGGCGTGACCCGGACGGGCACGTGCGAGTACACCGCGAGCGCCGAGGGCGTCGACACCATCACTCGCACGGCGAAGGCGCTCAGCAGCAACTACGACACGGTGTGCGGTGATATCTCGTTCGAACTCGGGACGCCCGGCACCTACACCGTGACCGTGACCGTCACCGGAGTTACCTCGGAGCCGCTGACGGGGAGCACCGAGGTCGAGTTCCTGGGTTCCACCGCCGACTGAACGCCCCGTGCGGCCCGCACCGCCCACGCCGCCCACGCCGCCCGAGGTGGCGCGCCCACGTCGCTGCCCCGCTCTGCTCCTCCGCACCCCGGTCGCGTCCCCGTCGCGCCCACGCTCGTGCCCCCGCCCGCAGGCCCGGGGCTAACGCACCGCGCTCCCGCTCCGCCCTGCGCTCCCGCTCGCAGACCTAGGGCTAACCCACTTCGCACGGGCCAAACGGATGCGCAACCCCCGGGTCTGTCCGCGCCCAGGGGCCGCGCTCCACTGTGTTGTCACAGGTGCGCCGATCCTGGAGTTCTCCACAGCCGGTTCGCGGGGTCGCGCGCGGGCGGCGCCGCGCACGTAGCGTCGCCGTGTGGCTCCTCCAGACAGATTTCCGCGTTTTCGCGACCAGCTCCCACCCGAGCTCCGGGGCAAGAGCTTCACGGTGGCGGATGCGCAAGACCTGGGTGTGGGCAGGGGCCGGCTGAGGAACCCGGGGCTGGCGAGACCCTTTCGTGGCGTTCGCGTCGATAGTGGCGCAACAGATCCGGCTGACGAACAAGAGTCGACCTCGGCAGCGATTCGCCGGCAGCTCCGAGCCCGTGATCTGCAGTACGCGCCGCTCCTCAAGGAAGCGCACGCCTACGGCGCAGTGTCCGCAGCGCGGATCCTTGGCCTGCCGCTGCCGCTGCAGCTCCTCCGGGATCCGCGCGTCCATCTCGTCGTCCCTGACGGCACGAACGTGCCGCGGCGCCCAGGAGTCACCACCAGAATCGTCCCAGCACGGCTCTGGCGCACGTTCACGTTCGCTGGCGTCGCGCTGCCCCATCCCGCGCTCCTCTACGGCCTGATGAGTCGCGACCTCCTGCGCTCGAACGCCGCCTCAGCGCGGCCAGACCTCCTCGGCTTCGGGGACGCGCTTGTCAGCGGGGCCGAGAACTACCCGAACCGCCGCTGGCACGGAACCCTCGAGACGCCCGATGTCCTGCAACGCTTCGTGGCCGAGTGGTCGCCCGGGTTCGGCGCTGCCCTGCTCCGCGAGATGACGCCGCAGATTCGCGAGAAAGTCGAGTCGCCGTACGAGAGTCTCCTGCGCTTCGTGCTCCACGACTCCGGATATCCGGAACTCACCGTTCAGCACTCTCTGCGTGTCCGAGGGAAGGAAGTCGCGCGCCCTGATTGCGCTGATCTCGAGGCGAAGATCGCCTACGACTTCGAGGGGCTCGGTCATCTGGTGAGTCCGACGCAGTGGAGACGCGACATCCAGCGCGTTCGCCAGGTCACCAATCTGGGCTGGCATTCCGAGCGGCTCACCATCTCAGACCTCTGGCCGGACCCCAGTGCATTCCTTGCGCACGCGCACGCCCTGCGAGAGCGCCGGCTGCGCATGCTCGGCAAGCTGTGACGCCGAGCAGCCCCTGCTGACTCGAGGGCCGAAAGCCGAGGGCCGCGGCACAGACCTGGGGCTCGCGCACGCTCCCAGCCCCGCGGAAGTGCCTCGCCCCCAGGTCTGCGCGCGCGCCAACCACAGACCTGAGGCTCGCGCACACTCTCGGCCCCAGGGAGGTGCCTCCTCCCCAGGTCTGCGCGCGCCAGGCACAAACCCGGGGCTCGCGCACGCTCCCGGCCCCGCGGGGATGCCTGCTCCCCAGGTCTGCGCGCGCCAGGCACAAACCTAGGGCTCGCGCACGCTCCCAGCCCCGCGGAGGTGCCTCCTCCCCAGGTCTGCGCGCGCCAGGCACAAACCTGGGGCTCGCGCACGTTCCCGGCCCCACGGAGGTGCCTCATCCCCAGGTCTGCGCGCGGGGACGGGCAGGAGGAGAGGGCGGGAGAGGG
>NZ_PSXZ01000016.1:0-94309 GCF_002931375.1 Pseudoclavibacter sp. RFBJ3
TGCTCGGTGCTCACTCGCTTGAGGAGCTGAACCCGTCGCACGTCACGCAGCTGAAGCGCTACGTGCCGACGACGTTCATCGAAGCGGCCCCCGACCGCGCGTAGTTCCGGCAGGCTCATCCTGCTGTCATTGCGCGCCCGAGAGGGCTGAGGCTGGTGAGGCCTCGCGCCACCCGCGGATAGGCCCGTCGGTCGCGCGATGTCTGCGCGGGAGCATTGTGGCCTTAACTGTTCCCGCTCCGGGGACACCACCACGCCACTACCCTTCGCCAGGTGGCGGTGATGGCGAGGGTCCCCGCCCAGCGAGTCGGCGCGCGGCCGCGCAGGCTCGCACAGCAGATCATTGCAAGAGCCGCGGCGAGGGCCGCGGTTCTATGAGGAAAGACTGCGCGGTCGTTGTCTGGCCGACGGTCCCAGCTAGCGCACCGTATCCCGGCACTGTTAGGACGCCGCCGAGGTAGATGACCGCGACCGCCTGCATGCTAGCGATGATTGTGATCACGCTCAGCGGTGGTCCCGCGCGCTTCGTTGAGATTCGCGACTCCGTCGGCGGGATCACGGGCAAGGTGCTCACTTCAACACCGGAAGACCTCGAACGCGACGGCATGGTGGCTCGCACTGCCTAAGCAGAGATGCCACAACGCGTCGAGTACGAGCTGACACCACTGGGGCAGACGCTTCGCGGTCCGCAGACTGCCCTGGGGCCCTGGGCAGAAGCGAACTTCGATGACGTGCTGTGGGCGCGAGGAGCATTCGACGAACGTGTCCCTGCATAGGGCAGTCCAGCACGAGCACGCCGTGACTGGATAGTACTTTGTGCAGTTGACGTAACCTGTCCGTCCTGTGCGCTATTAGGTGAATTATCTACGAGCTTCACGGCGCCACACATGCCCAAGCTGTCCCGTCGTTGCAGCCCTCACCGCAGCAGGCCTCAGTATCTAGGCGGCTCGGTCATCGGTAGTGTCTGCATCGGCGCACTCCTAGGTCTGCTTGGTGACGCGCACTAGGCGCCACGGCAGGGTCCCAGCTTGTGGTGATGTCCGACTACTTCTCGGCGCCGGGGTCAATCTGGTCCGCGCCAAGAGAGAGCACTCTACGGGAGGGTCAGGCTGTGAGCAGTCCACCGAATTCTGGTGGCCGGGGGCGCGACGAGTTTCGGCAGGAGCCGGACTTCACCTAAAGTGATGAGATGAGTGACATCATCCCAGTAGAAGGCGGGCACCTTCGGACCCGTGCCGCGGCCGGTGGGGGCCGCCCTTTGTCATCTAAATTGGGTGTAGCCGTAGTGCACGACCTTGTCGCGGCCATCGTTACGGGTGAGGTCCAGCCGGGATCTCCGCTGCCACCCGAAGTGGTCCTGAGTCAGAACTTCGGCGTCAGCAGGACTGTCATCCGTGAGTCCATCAAGCGCATAGAAGAGAAGGGGCTCGTCAGGATCGAACAAGGGCGTGGCACGCACGTCCGCCCGGCCAGCTCGTGGAATGTACTGGACCCGGTCGTGCTGTCCGTGATGGTCGAGAATGACGAGTCACTTCGGGTGCTCGACGACCTCTCAGTCGTTCGGGCGTCACTGGAAGCTTCGATGGCTGGGCTTACAGCTTCGCTCCGTAGTGAAGATCAACTCCAGGCTTTAGCGCAGCAACTGGCGAACATGGAAGCTTCTCTTGACGACGAGGAGGCATTTGGTGAGGCCGATGCTGAGTTCCATCTGCTCGTAATGGCTGCCTCCAGGAACACCCTGGCGGACAGCATTACACGCATTCTCTTCGAGCGAGCGAGAGAGAGTGGGCGCTTCCGTGGGACTGCTACACGAGAGCTGCTCGAGGTGACTGTTGATGAACATCGCTCTGTTTATGAGGCAATTGCGCGCGCGGATCCCGCGGCTGCCCAAGAATTAATGCGCGTTCACATTCACGGTTCGTGGGCACGGAGGCGCCCGAGCTGAAGTGCATAGTGGGGCGTATTGCTGCCCTGCAGGGAGCATCTCATCCTTGCTTTTTCCTGCGTGAAAGGTCGGGATGATCGCCAGGAGGGTTCGAGGGCCAGCTCTCGTTCAACGCCGTGAGCTCCAGCGTGGCCATTGTCCCTAGTTGTATCGACCTAGTAAGCGTGAGCGGAGTCGGGTTTAGCGCGCCAGACCACTGGTCTCGGTCGAGACCAGTGGTCTGGACCGAGCCTCTGCCGAAGCCTGCCGCTTCTGCGAGCAACAAGAGTGGTCTGCTCAGCGCTCGACGCCGTCCAGTACGACCCGGAGGCCAGCCCGGGACGGCCGCATGTGCGGACCAGTCGGATCTGCCCAGCCGCGCCCCGCATCCACGATCGCGGACTCGTCGATCGAGATGCCGGAGCCGATGGCGTCCCCCAGCACGATGCCCCCGTCGGCGAACTCCTGATCGACGCTCATGCCGTGCGCCCAATGCAGCGACTGCACCTCGGTCGTCAGGTGATTGGGCACCGCCGTCATCGCCGCGGCTACCGCGGGATTCGCGTTGTAGCCGACCGGACTGACGGGGAGGTTCCTGGCGTCCGCCGCGTACGCGAGGCGCAGCACGTGCGTGACCCCCCAGATCGCACCGGCCTGCACGACGTCGGGCGCGCCGGCGTCGAACAGCGGACGGAACTGGTCGACACCGGTCAGGTTCTCTCCGGTGGCGACGGCCGCGCGGACGGCGGCGGACAGGCGCGCGTGACCGAGCGCATCCCACCGCCGGAGCGGTTCCTCGACCCACAGCAGGTCAACCTCGGCCTCGATCGCCGACACGTAGCGCACCGCCTGCTTCACCTGCCACGATTCGTTGGCATCAAGCATCAGACCGGGATTCGGTGTGTTGCGGCCAAGCGCGGCCTGCATGACGCGGAGACGGCGCAGATCAGCACGCGGGTCCACACCGCCCTTGAGCTTGCCTGTCACGTAGCCGCGATCGGCGAAGTCCTCGTAGAACGCAGAGAGCTCTCCGTCGTCGAGGGCGATGTCGAGGCCGGATGCGTATCCGGGCACGAACCTGTCGCGTCCGCCGAGCAGGCGCCAGAGGGGCTCGCCGGCGAGCTTCGCCTTGAGGTCCCAGAGAGCGGCGTCGAGCGTCGCGACCCCGCCGTAGGTGGCACCCGCGTGACCGGACTTGAAGACCTGGGCGAGCATCCGGTCGAAGAGCGCCGAGACGCCTCGGGGGTCTTCCCCCTCGAGTGCCGGGAAGAGCCTGGCGATGTCGGCGTGCGAGCCGATGCCGACCCCTTCGACCCCTTCGTCGGTCTCGAGGATCACGATGGGGACGTCGGTGACTGCGGCGCGGATGTGGCCGTTGACGTCGCCGATCGACCGTCCCCAGTCGTGCCTGGTGGTGAGCAAGCGGAAGCCGGTGATCTTCATATCGTCCTTGATCTTCAGATGGATAGTTCAACATTTATCATACGATGTCATTCATCATACGTAAAATGAAAAGCAGTGTTCATAGCGGTGTCGTCCGGCACGGTGGCGGTGCAGCAGCCGCTTCCGTTATGGTCTGCGGCGGAATTGCTGTATCCGCAGATACTGGATCAATCCCGGGGGAGTGGGGACGAATGCGGATGAGCGGGATGGTCGTTCAGATAGTCGAGCGGTCTGAGTAGAGCGCTGGCAGTCAGCAAGGCTGCCTGCCAGCACCGCAATCACAGAGGTGCGCCGTTGCCGAGCATCTCCTCGGCGCGATCATGGAAGACGAAAAGATGCCGGCGGCCCGGCTATCGACGCGGCCGCCACGGATCTGCGGGTGCCCCACGTGCGCGGCGGCAGGCGATGAATGGGCGGTCATGTCTGAACCGGTCTCACCCGCAGGCCGCCGAACCCGCCGTCGACGGCGACCACACTGCCGGTGGTGGACGCGGAACGCGGTGACGCGAGGTACGCCACGGCGCCGGCGACCTCGGCAGGGGTGACGAGCCTCCCCGTCGGCTGGCGAGCATTCATGGCCGCGCGTTCCGCCTCTGGGTCGGCGACGTTCGCGACCATCCGCTGCACCCACGGAGTATCGGTGGTGCCGGGCGAGACGGCGTTCACGCGGACGCCGTCGTGCACGTGGTCGGCGGCCATCGCGAGCGTCAATGCGTGCACGGCACCCTTGGTGGCCGAGTAGAGCGCGCGCTGCTGGATGCCCGTGGTGGCCGCGATCGACGTGAGGTTGACGATGGCTGCCGCGTCCGACTCGCGAAGCGCGGGCATCACCGCGGCGCACACGCGAGCCACGCCCTGCACGTTCACGTCGAGCACGCGCGCCCAGTCCTCGTCGCTCGAATCCTCGACGGTCCCGAACGCACCGATGCCCGCGCAATTGACGACGACGTCGAGCCGGCCGAAGCGCTCGAGCACGGCCGCGACCCCCGCATCGACCGATCTCCTGTCGGACACGTCGACGCTCACGCCCAGAGCCGGCCCCTCGACCGAGCCCCCGTTCAGGTCGAAGACGGCGACGTCAGCGCCGCGCGCGAGGAGCTCTTCGGCGACGGCCGCCCCGATCCCGGATGCACCGCCCGTGACGATCGCGACCCGCCCACCGAACTCACCGCTCACGATGCGTCCTCGAAGCGCTGCCTGGCGGTGCCGAGACCGTCGATGGAGAGCTCGACGATGTCGCCGTCGCGGAGGTAGGGGTTGCCCTCGATGCCGAGCGCGACACCGGCCGGGGTGCCCGTGTTGATGAGGTCTCCCGGCTGCAGCACCATGAACTGGCTGAGGTACCAGACGATGTGGTTGACGTCGAAGACCTGGTCGGCGGTGGTGCCGTCCTGCCGCTGGACGCCGTTGACGCTGAGGCGCAGTCTGAGCGCCTGCACGTCGCCGAGCTCGTCGGCGGTCGCGACCCATGGTCCGAGGGGGTTGAAGGTCTCGCAGCTCTTGCCCTTGTCCCACTGCCCGCCGCGCTCGAGCTGGAACTCGCGTTCGCTCACGTCGTGGGAGAGCACGTAGCCGCCGATGACGTTGGCGGCGTCGGCGGGTGACGCGAGGTAGCGCGCCTCGCGGGCGATGACGACGCCGAGCTCGACTTCCCAATCGGTCTTGACGGAGTTGCGGGGGATACGGACGGCGTCGAACGGACCTGTGATCGTCGACGGGTCCTTCATGAAGATGACGGGCTCTTCTGGGATGGCGGCGCCGGTCTCGGCGGCGTGGTCGCGGTAGTTGAGTCCGATGCAGACGATCTTCACGGGCCGCGCGATGGGCGCGGCGAGGTCGAGGCCTTCGAGGTCTCGTCCCTCGGTCGCGAGGGCTGCCGCCTCGAGCTCGCCGAGCTGCTCTTCCGAGCGGGCGAGCAGCGCGCCGTCGACCTGGTCGACGCCGGCGAGGTCGTAGACCCGGTCGCCGTCGACGATGCCTGGCACGACTTGGTCGCCGTCTCTGCGCTGAACGAATCTCACGGTGGTTCCTCCTGGTGGTTGCTGTCGGGTCGGGGTGCGGCGGTGCGCGGCGGGCGCTGAGCGGTCGGCGGCGCCGGGTGGGGTTGCGGGTGCGGGCTGTGAAATCGGGTGCGCGTGGCTACGCGGTGAGGCGGATGCTCCGCGGGTCGATGAGGCCGTGGCGTTCGAGGTCCGGCCACAGCGCATCTGGGACGGCGACGGATGCGCGCCGCAGGTTGTCGCGCACCTGGCCGGCAGTGCGCATCCCGAGGGCGATGCCGGCGACGGCTGGATGCTGCAGCGGGAACGCGAGGGCCGCGTCCGGCAGTGTCACGCCGTGTCGCTCGCAGATGTCCGCGATGCGGTGCACCCGTTCGAGCGCTGCGGGCGGGACTGGCAGGTAGTTGTAGACGGCGTCCGGGCCCGGCCGCGGCGTCGAGAGGAGGCCCGAGTTGTAGACGCCCACGGCGATGACGGACGCTCCTGCCCTGCGGGCGGGTTCGAGCACGCTCTCGAGGCCGGGCTGCTCGAGCAGCGTGTAGCGGCCCGCGAGCATGGCGACGTCGATGAGGCGCTCGTCGAAGAGGGAGCCGAGCTGGCTGGTCTCGTTGGTGCCGACGCCGATCGCGCCGACGACTCCCTCGTCGCGCAGCTCTCGCAGTGTCACGAGCGCTTCGCGGGCGGCCCCTTCGCTGAAGGCGTCGGGGTCGTGCACGAACGCGATGTCGATTCGGTCGGTGCCGAGCCGCTCGAGGCTGCCCTCGAGGCTGCGGAGCACGCCGTCGCGGCTGAAGTCCCAGTGCCTCATGAGGGTGTCGGGCACGACGAAGCCGTCGTCGAGGCCCGAGGGTTCCGGATTGGGCACGAGCAGTCGGCCGATCTTCGTCGAGATGACGAGTTCATCGCGCGGGTAGGCTGCGAGCGCCGCCCCGAGGCGTCGTTCGGAGAGTCCGAGTCCGTAGTGCGGTGCCGTGTCGAAGTACCGGATGCCGGCATCCCACGCCGCCTCGACAGCGCCCGCGGCTTCCTCTTCGCTCGTCTCGCGGTAGAGGTTGCCCAGAGACGCTGCACCGAAACCGATGCGGCTCACATGCACGTTGGTCTGGCCCACGCGTCGCCCGAGAAATGCTGAGCTTCGCGCCTGCGTCTCGGTTTCTGCAGATGCGTCCCTTGCGGGCCCCAGGTCGAAGCTGCCACCCGTGTTCACTCGTTCACTCCGTACACTCGCGCCGCGGTGCCAACGTCAATCTGCCGTTGTTCAGTGTTGCTGAGCGCGGCCGTGGTGGATCGATATGCATCCATCCAGTCCTGGTAGCCCCCGCGCGTGAGACGGACGAGTGGCCAGTCGGATCCGAACATGAGGCGGGTGGGCCCGAACAGCTCGAGCGCTCGGTCTATGGCGCGCCTCATCGCCGCTTCAGACCAGCCGTCCCAGTCGTCTTCAATGGTGAGGCCAGAAATCTTCGCTGTGACGTTCGGTAACGCGGCTAACCGGCGCAAGCTCGAGTACCAGCCCTCGAGCTCACCCGTCAGGAGGGGCGGTTTGCCGAGGTGGTCCAGCACGAAGCTGGTTCCGGGCACCCGCTCCGCGACCTGGGCTGCCTGCTCGAGCTGCCATGGCCTGATCACGAGATCGAAGGCAAGTCCCCGCGCGCCAAGCTCCGTGAGGCCGTCGGCAACTTCGACATGCGAGAGCCAGTTTTTGTCTTCCTCGGTGTGCACCGGATGTCTGATGCCGACGAGCTTCGACGCGCCCGGGTGCCTGGCGAGGTCATCCAGCTGCAGGCGCACGCCGTCCGCCCCACCGCGCAGGTCCACCCAGCCGACGACGCCGACCACCTCGCTCGTCTCCAGCGCCTCGTCGAGGAGGAAGTCGTTCTCGATGAGCGTGCGGTCGGATTGCACGACCACAGCGCGGGTCACGCCGACCTCGCGCAGCTGCGCGCTCAGGTCCGTGCCGGCGAACTCGCGGTTGATGGCTGCCATGGAATCCGGGTCGACCCAGGTCTGCGGCACCACAGACCGGTCCCAGAGGTGCACATGCGTGTCGATTGGGATGCGTGTGGCACTGGCCGTGCCACGGTTCAGCCGAGCGCGCTCTGGCGCTTCTGTGCGGGTCAGTCCATGTGCCATGCCAGCTCCATCTCCCGCCACAGCTCACCGTCGCGCGCCTCACCGAACGGGGTCTGGCAGGGGTTCGTGAGCCGCCACCAGCGCTGGCTCTGCTCGTCGAGCTGCACGCGCGCCATGTCTGCCTCGTAGTCGTCACCGACGTACTCGTAGGTACCGAAGAGCGTGTTGTCGATGATGAAGATCGAGTAGTTGCGGATGCCCTGCTCGCGCATCGCCGCTTCGACGCGTGGCCAGACGGCCCGGTGCAGCTCCAGGTACTCCTCGCGTTTCTCCGGCCGCACGTCGACCACGAATCCGTGCCGCGACACCGCGGTCCTCTCCGCACTCATCCCTTCGTGCCGCCCGCGGTCATCCCGGAGACGAGGAAGCGCTGCGAGAACAGGAAGATGATGACGATCGGCGCAACCGAGAGCAGCGTCGCGAGGGCGAGCGTCGGCAGCTCGATGACGATGCTCGTGGCCGTCGTGGGGTTGAACTGGGGCACGTTGGAGAGCAGATTCGCGAGGCCGACCTGCACTGGCACATTCTTGCCCCCCACCATGAGGAAGGGCAGGAAGTAGTTGTTCCAGTTGCCGGTGAAGCTGAAGAACCCGACCAGCGCGATGACGGGTGCGGCGAGGGGCATCGCGACCTGGGCGAAGACCCGCAGCTCGCTCGCGCCGTCGATGCGCGCGGCGTCGAGCAGGTCTCGGGACACGGCCGTCGAGAAGTAGATGTAGGTCAGGTACACGCCGAAGGGGAAGAACGAGAAGGGCAGGATCACGGCCAGCGGAGATCCGATGAGCTTGACCGCGCTCAGCTCGAGGAAGATCGGCAGAACGAGGGCCGTGTTGGGGATGAGCATGACGATGAGCGTCACGAGCAGCAGCGCCTTGCGGCCCTTGAAGTTGCCGAGCGCAAGGGCGTAGCCGGCGGGGACGCTCACGATGAGCGTGATCACGAGGGCGCCGAACGAGTAGAGCGCCGAGTTGCCGATCCAGGTGAGGAAGATGCCGTTCTGGAAGCTGAAGAGCTGCTCCCAGTTCGCGGCAAGCTGCTCGAACGAGCCGAACGACATGGGGTTCTCGAGCAGCAGCGAGCGGGCATCCTTGGTGCCGGCGAGGAGGAGCCACACGATCGGGAGCAGGAAGAACACGACGAACGAGGCGATGACCGCGCCGAGCACGATGCGCATGATCCACTCGCCCGGTGTCAGCTTCCGGCCGAGCGCCTTCGTCGGCGGATGCGCGGTGTCCTGGTGCTCGACGTTCCTGGTGTGCACGGTGTCAGTCACGTTCGAACAGCTTTCCCTTGAGGATGAAGACCGTCGAGAGCGCGAGGGCGACGACGAGCAGCGTGATGGAGATGGCGGCCGAGCCCGAGAAGTCGCCCTGCTTGAACGCGTAGAGGTACGCGAGCTGGTTGAGCGAGTAGTCCTCCGGCACGACGCCGCGGCTGGCCTGCGAGAGCACTCGCGGCTCGACGAAGAGCTGCGTTCCCGCGGCGAGCGACATGATGCCCATGTAGGAGATCCACTTGGTCATCATGGGCAGCTGGATGTAGAGAGCCACCTGCAGGGGGTTGGCTCCGTCGACCTTCGCCGCTTCGATGACCTCGGTGCTGATGTTGTTGAGCGCGCCGTACATGATGACGATCCAGCTGCCAGCGCCGGTCCAGAACGCGATGACCGTGAAGACGACCGGCAGGTTGCTGATGGAGACGGTGTTGATCAGCGACTCGTAGCCCATGGCTCGCAGGAGCCCGGCGACGGGGCTGACGGTCGGGTCGAGCACGAACAGCCACAGCATGACGCTCGACGCTCCTGCGATGGCCCCCGGTATGTAGTAGAGGAAGCGGATGCTGACGCTCAACCACTTCGCGCGGATGGAGTGCACGATGATGGCGAGGAACACGACCAGGATGATGAGGCTGAGCAGCCAGAAGACGATATACAGGGTGACGTTGGCGACGGCGGGCAGGAATCGGTAGTCGCCGAAGACGCGGACGAAGTTGTCGATGCCGACGAAGATGCCGTTCTTCGTTACGGAGAGGAAGACCGCGTAGAGCGTTGGCACGATTCCGAAGGCGAGCAGCAGCAGGACGTAGCCGCTGATGAAGACGTAGCCGAAGCGGGTCTCGTTCGCGAGCGGGTTGGCGGCGCGCTTGCGCTTCGCCGTGCGTGGTTTCTTCGGCCCCGCCGGGTCGGCGTCGCTCAGGAGAGCGGCGCCGACCGCGGGTGCAGCCTGGGTGGAGGTCATTCGGTGACCGTGTACCCGTTCACCTGTGCCTCGTTGAGCACTTCGGTCTGCCAGTCCGGGAGCACCGACTCGATGGTCTTGCCTTCGGAGATGGCCGGCATCACGGTGGTCGCCCAAGCGGTCTCCGGACTGAAGCGCGCCGATGCCCAGCCGCTCCAGACAGTGCCGCCGGCGTCGATCATCTGCTGCTCGAATCCGTCGATGAAGTAGCCGGTGTCGGCGAGCTTGCCAAGCCATCCCTCCGCGGCTGACGAGTACGCCGGGTAGCCGCTCGAGAGCTCGACCTGGAACTCGGGCGCGCTCACCGCGAACTCGAGGAACGTCTTGACAGATTCGAGGTTCTTGGTGTGGCTGGAGGCGTACCAGATGCCGCCGCCGACGTTGCCCGTGGCGATCTCCTCACCCTCCCAGGCGAGGGGAGCTGCGACGCCGAGCTGCCCTTCCGGTACCTGGAGTCCGCTCTGGAAGACGGCGCCCGTGTACCAGACCGGCCCGGGCATGACGACGACCTTGTCGGCGTACTTCGACGTGAACTCGGCGCTGAACACGCTGTCCTGCACGATCGTGCCGTTCGCGATCATCTTGTCGAGGATCTTGGTGATCTTCACCGAGTTCTCCGACTCCATGTCGGCGACGAAGGTGTCGCCCTCGGTCTGGAAGACCGGCGACTGCGAGCCCTGGTAGTAGACGTAGGGCATGAAGGCGTCGCCGACACTGCCGAGGATGTAGCCCGGGTGCTCCGCGGCGAGCTTGTCGCCGAGCTGCCCGTATTCCTCCCACGTGGTCGGCACCTCATAGCCGAACTGGTCGAGGAGCGGCTGGTTGTAGTAGGTGACGACCTGCGCGAGGTCGTTGCGGAGGCCGTAGACGGTGTCGTCGATCGTCGTCGGGTCGAGTGCGCCCGGTGCGAAGCCGTCGAGGAACTCCTGGTCGAAGAAGCCCTTGTTGAGCGGTGCTGCGAAGCCCTGTCCGCCGCCGGGCGCCGGCTGCGAGGCCCAGGATGCGTCGTTCTGCTGCGTGGAGAAGACGACGTCGGGCCATCCCTCGCCCGCCTGGTCCATGAGCGCGATGCGCGTCTGGAAGGTGCCGCTTCCGCCGGCGTTGCCGTCGTACACCTCGTACTCGATCGGCACGTCCGGGTTGGCTTCCTTGAAGGCGGCGATTGCTGGCTCGCGGGCGGCATCTACCCACACCATGATGGGGCTGTCGGCTTCCTGCTCCGCCGTTGCGAAGCCGTACTCGCTACTGACTTCGCCGCCTGCTCCGCCTGCGCATCCGGCGAGGAGCAGCGCTGAGGCAGCAGCTGCCGCGATGGTGGCGATGCGCCTGCTGCGGCGCTTCTGGGACGAATCTTGCAACATTGTGCGTCCTTTTCTGGTCGACGTCGTTGACGACTACTGCCCGCTGACTGCAGGTGCTGTTAGTACATCATACGTCCGACATGCACACAAGTGCGAGCATCTGCACCGTGTGCGGGTTTGCGAGTCGACGTTGTACCCGATCGTCGTCGCCGAGGTGGGGACCGTAAGGGTGCACAAGTCAGGGCGCGAGCAGGGCACCGAGGTCTTGGGTGAGGTCCTCGTAGGTCGTGGTGGGATGAAACGTCAGGTAGGTGTTGGAGATGGTCGGCTCAGGCATGGTGCTGAACGGGTTGCGTTAGTGGGTGACGAAAGTGTCGACTGCCACCGCAATGAAAAGAACTGCCAGATAGGCATTGGAGGCAACGAAGACTTTCATTGGCCGCGCACGATCAGGTGTCGCTGATCGAGTCGCTGTCAGATAGCGCCATGCATGCCATACGAACCAGGCGCCGGCCAGGGCAGCAGTGGTCGAGTAGATGATGCCCACCCCTGCGAGCGATATCAGTGCAAGGGCGCAAATCGAGGTGGCGATGGCGTAGCGGAGAACCGACGCGGCGACTTCCGAGGGTGGTCGGACTGCACCGAGCATCGGGATACCAGCCCGGCGGTAGTCGTCGCCGTACCGGACGGATAGTGGCCAGTAGTGCGCTGGGGTCCAGAAGAACACGACCAGGAACAGCAGCCCTGCTGACCACGTCACTGTCCCTGTCGCGGATGCCCAGGCGATGAGCACTGGGAAGCAGCCGGCGAGTCCACCCCAGACGATGTTCTGGATGGTTCGACGTTTCAAAACCAACGTGTAGATCACGACATACCAGATGATCGCGATGGTGGAGAGCGCCGCTGCGAGGGGATTCACCAGCAGGGCGAACCAAGCTGTCGCGAAGGCGGCGAGCGACCAAGCGAAGGTGAGGGCAGCACGCGGGCTGACCTCGCCGGTCACAATCGGACGCCCAGAGGTGCGGGCCATCTGTGCGTCGACGTCGCGGTCGAAGTACATGTTGAAGACAGCGGCAGCTCCCGAGCTGGCCGCCCCGCCGACGAGCGTGGCGCCAACGGCACCGAGGTTCGGCAGGCCACCCTCGGCGAGGACCATCGTCGGAGCGGTCGTCAGGAGAAGGAGCTCCATCACGCGAGGCTTGGTGAGCGCCAGGTAAGCCCCGAGCCTGCCAAGGCGTCGCTCTGGTCTCTCAGTGTTGACAGATGCGCTCTTAGGCACCGAGGATCTCGAGCACTTCTCGTGGTTCGACTCGCCGGCCAGTGAAGAAGGGAATCTCATCGCGCACGTGGAGTCTGGCTCGCGTCGCTCGGAGGGTTCGCATGAGGTCGACGAGGTCCACGGGATCGTCTGCTTCGAGGGGAAGGAGCCACTCAAAGTCCCCGAGCGCGAAGGCGGAGACCGTGTTGGTCAAGATATCTCGGTACGCGGAGCCGGCGCGGCCATGCTCCGCGAGAAGCTCACGCCGCTCCTCCTCTGGGAGGAGGTACCACTCGTAACTGCGGTTGAACGGGTAGAGCGTCAACCGCTGGGCTGGCGCGACCCCTCGAGCGAATGCAGGCACGTGGCTTCGCGTGAACTCCGCATCGCGGTGCACCCCGAGGGCGTTCCAGGTCGGAATCATTCCAGCAAACGCGGTCTGGCGTCGGAACGCGCGAGCCGCTGCCTGCAGTTCTGCCGGGTCGTCGCCGTGCATCCACACCATCACGTCTGCGCCGGCACGGAGGCCGGAAACGTCGTAGAGCCCGCGTACGGTGACGCCACGGCTCGCCAAGGTGTCGATGAGAGTGGATAGCTCATCGGTCGACGCCGGACGTAGGGGTGAGGGCGTTGGGGAGGCACCGAACACGTTCCAGAGCGTGTAGTGCCGAGTGTCGGCCTCGTTGTTCTCCATTTGTGCTCCTCGCGCTAAGACCGACGCCACTTGCAGGCCCACTGCAGGTCGGTGTTTGCGTGATAGCTTACAGGCTGACTGAAAGTTGAGGAGTCGAACTCATGCTTGAGAGAACCGCACATCGAAACGGCGCCATGGTGGTGATGCGAATCGTGTCTGCATTGGAGCTCATCTCCTTGATCGCGATCTTGACCAACCGGTTCACGCTGCAATCGCCGATGATTACGTCGACCGGAGGTCCGATACATGGTCTCTTGTACGTTTCCACGATCCTCTTCGCGCTCCTGCTGCCCTTCCCTCGATCGGCGAAATGGCTCGCAGCGATCCCCGGAATAGGTGGCCTCCTCACACTGTGGCGCGCGCGGCGGGTTGCAATGACTACCCACGTAGCCGCATCAGGCGTCGAGCGAACACACGAGCAGGTGGTGCTCACCGAGCATGATCGACAGGACGCGAATGTCATCATCGATGCAGCTACCGTCGTCTTCTCGGGGGCCCTGCAAATCGGGCCCCTCACCTTCACAGTTCCCAGGGGGAGTGTGACGGGGCTCATCGGGCCCAACGGGGCTGGGAAAACGACGGCGTTGCGAATGCTCTGCGGTCTTGTGACCCCGACCGCAGGGGTGATCACCGTGCAGCCAGGTCCTGGCGAGCTTGCACCGGATCGCGACCGTGCGGCACCGATGGGGGTGCTCATCGACTCGCCCGGATTCATCCCTGGTCTCACGGCGCACGCCAACCTGCTCGCACTGACCCGCCTCGCAGGCTGGTCGCCACCGCTCGTGGACCGAGCTCTCGAACGCGTCGGCTTGACGGATGTACGCGACCAGCGAGTCGGAACGTTCTCCCTCGGCATGAAGCAGCGCCTGGGGCTCGCGGCGGCGCTCCTTGGGCAGCCGCGCGTCGTGATCCTCGACGAACCAACCAACGGGCTCGACCCGCGTGGTGCTCTCGAGCTGCGCGCCTTCCTGCGCTCTCTGGCTGCGGAAGGGCTCACGGTCATCATTGCCAGTCACGCCCTCGACGAAATCGAAGAACTCTGCGACCACATTGTCGCCATGGAAAGAGGCCACGTTGTTTTCAATGGATCGCCCGCGCGCATGACGGGAACGCTCCCCAGCGGCATCCTCTGCGGCGCCCAGGACCCGGAATCACTCTCCATCGCCGTCGAAGCGCTCGAGCGCGACGGGCTCTCCGTGAGCGCCGTCAACGAGCTGACTTTCTTCATCCCCGGTGACGTCGAGGCGGGGGAGCGGGTCAACCGGGTTGTCGCCCAATCGGGCATCTTCCTTTCGGAGATCTCGCCCCAACGCCCGACTCTGGAGCAAGCGTTCTTAGAGCTCACAGGCAGTGGGAGTGAGCCCGGGGTTGATGCTGCCGGCGCGCCCGTCTTGACGGCGGTCGCACGATGATCGGCGCATTCCGGTCGGCATGGACCATGCTCGCTCGACCGATCCTGCTGTGGCCCGGGCTCGGGGCGATCGTCGTGTTCTCCATCACGGCGATCACCTTTACCTTCACGACGGCATCGGCGCCAGGCGGCTCGCGACTCACCTCGCCCCCAATCACCTTGGCAGACCTGGCGGGCCCCGACACCTTGACGCAGATGGTCGGACGGCCGGTGATGATCACCGGCACGGTGATCCTGGCCATTGCCATTCTGCAGATCACCAGTCAGTACGCATCCGGTTTCGTTCGCATCGCTCTGGTGTATCAGCCGCGTCGCGCTCTGTGGCTGGTGGGCAACTGGCTGGCCCTGGCAGCGGCCGCGATCATCGCGAGCGTCGTGGGTGCGGGTGCTGCCATCGCCACGGCTCTCGTGTGCGCGGCGGTGTGGGGTGTTGATACGGCGGCTTGGGGGCACGATATCGTCGGAATCCTCGGCGCAGTTGGCAACCTCGCCCTGGGGATGACCGCATTCGCAATCGCCGGCAGCGCCCTGGCGGTCTGGTTGCGTTCTCCGGTCGCGGCCCTCGGCACGGGGTTGGTGTACGCCCTGTTCGAAAACATGCTGCAGGCGGCTGCGCCAGTCGGGCAGGGGCTCCTGCCGGTCTCGGCGTTTTCGACGGTCGCCACATCCGGACTGAGCGGTGACCCCTATCTGCCATCGCTCATCGCGACGGCGATTCTGCTCGTCGCCATCATCAGCGGAACCTCCGGGCTCGTGACAAGTAGGGACGTGACCGAATGAGCGACAAACCCAACCGTGCAACTCGACGTGGCTTCCTCATCGGCGGTGCAGCTGCCCTAAGTGCAGCTGGCGGCGTCATCATCGGCAGCCGCTTCCCTGAGGGTGCGCCGGAATCGTCACCCGTTTCGACGGTGGATCCAGGCGGCAACTCAGTGCCGTTCTTCGGCCCTCACCAACCCGGCATCGCCGATCCCACGCCCACACATGCGATCTTCCTGGCCTTCGACCTTCGCCCCGAGGCAGGCAAAGCGCAGCTGGCGAAAGTTATGCGCGCCTGGACCACGATCGCCGCGTCGTTCGCGACCGGAGACACCAGTGTTGATCAGTCGATGATTTCGCACGGCTCAGGTCCAAGCATGTTCACAATGACGGTCGGGCTGGGCGGAAGCGCACTCGACCAGCTCGGGATCACTCGGCCCGCACCACTGGTTGATCTCCCCGACTTCCCTGGCGACCAGCTCGACCCGCAATCGTCCTACGGTGGTGTGTTTGTGCAGTTGTGCTCCGACGACGCCGTCTACCTGGGAGGCGCCCTCAGGGCTGTGCGACTCGCGGCAGCCTCGGTGCTACTCCCCAGATGGCAGATGAACGGATTCCGCGGGGTCACCGCCGCAACCACGAGCAGTAATGGTCGCAACCTCATGGGGCAGATCGACGGCACCAACAACATTGCGGTCAGCCGAGCATCCACCGGTGGGGCCGTGTGGGTGGATGCTGCATCGCCGGACTGGATGACCGGCGGGTCGTACGTCGCCGTGCGTCGCTTCCACATGCTCCTCAATAGTTGGGAGGCTGCGGGGGCGGAGGTGCGAGATCACACCGTTGGTCGGCACATTGCAACTGGAGCGCCGCTGGGCGCGCAGCAGGAATCTGACCCCGTCGACCTCGATGCTGTGGACGAGGCGGGGAGCCCCGTCATCCCGGCCGACGCGCACATCCGTCTAGCTGCCCCGCGGCGTGGTGCGGGGGAGGAAATGCTGCGGCGTTCCTACTCGTACTCAACGGGACGGCTCGTAGACGAGGACGGTGACGAGGATGCCGGTCTGATCTTCATTTCCTACCAATCAGATCCAACGACGAGCTTCATCCCTGTTCAGCAGCGGCTTGCAGAGTCGGATGCGCTCAACCGGTTCACGATCACGACTTCGAGCGCGCTCTTTGCGATCCTGCCGGGAGTCAACGCCGAGGGTGACTGGTACGGGCGCGCACTCCTGGAGTGACCTCAGTCAGTTGTCTTGCGTCGATCACGTTGGAACGTCGTAGCGAGGCGAACGAGCGCGTCTCCGAGGTCTTTCCACTCCCCGTCAGCAAAGAGTTCGCCGTCGACCTCGGAGACCATCTCCGTCGCACGATCAAGTGCATCAGAGCCAGTGGACGTGAGTTCAAGGACGGCTGCCCGGCCTTGACCAACGCCCCCGATCGTGTGGACGTACCCGAGATCGAGGAGTGTTTGCACGATTGGCTGCAAGCTCTGAACCTTGATGCCTGCACGTCGAGCGAGGTCGCTGAAGGAGATGCCGGGTGTTGCTCTCAAGTGCCCGAGAAGCCCGAAGCGTCGCAGGGACAGGCCTTGTTCCTTAAGTCTGCTCTCGACGACCGCTTCGACGCTGCGAGCATGCAGGATGAGCGTCATAGCGGCGCTCGGCGCAGCCCGTGGGGCTGGGCGAGCTTCGTCGACCCGGGATTTGCTGTCCATGATGGCTCACCGTAGCAGCACTTACAGTTAGACTGTAAGTATGATTCGTTTGCGCTCCGCGCTCGCCGCCACAGCAGTTGTCATCGCAATCACCACCTCCTTGTCAGGGTGCGCGCCCGACGTTGGCGACATCGACGCCCGTGCGTCCGCGGTTGATGTCCTCACCATCGACGAGATAGGAGAGGTGCTCGTCGACGGAGAGGGTGCTGTGCTCTACGTCTTCGCTCCAGACGAGGCGGAAGCGGTCAGCTGTGCGTTCACCTGCGCGACAAACTGGCCACCTTTCGTCGCGCCGGAAGGCAAGAGCGCTGTCGCGGGCGACGGCGTCGACCAAGCACTTCTCGGAGCGATCGCCAACCCATCAGGCGGTGAGGTCGTGACCTATAACGGTTGGCCCCTCTACCGCTACGCAGCCGACAAGCAACCAGGGGAGCACAAGGGGCAGAACCTCTACCTGAACGGGGGCGACTGGTTCGTCATGACCCCGGCAGGCGAACCACTGCGCCCGTGAGGTTGACGCCCTCACCTCATCCCACTCTTATCTGATCTACAGGAGGTAGCGATGCACTACGTGCTGCTTGTCATCCACGTCGCGACGGCCATCATCTTCATTGGAGGCGTAACCGTCTCCGCCAGTGTCTTCCCTCGATACGCGACCGCGGAAGCCGCAGCTCCGTACGCGGAGAATGGCGGCCACCCCGGAGCCTTAGCGATGCATCGCATAACAAGGGGGTATGGCCGTTTGGCGATCATCACCCCTGTAGTCGGGCTGATGCTGGCGATGTTGCTTGGTCGCCTCGGTGAACTCTGGATCTTGATCTCGGTCGGACTTGTGGTCCTAGGTGGGTGGGTCCTCGTCATGAAGATCATCCCGACCCAGGTTGAGATGCTCCGCGAGCCTCCGACAGATCCTGAAGCCCGCAAGCGAGCCATGCTCTATCCCGGCCTTCTCAACGTGATCTGGCTGGCCGTGCTCGTTCTGATGATCGTCAAGCCCGGCGGAGTTGGCTGAACGCACTCGAGACTCCAGAAGCGACTCCACCTAGGTCCCCTCCCATGAACAACAGTGAAAGGCACTCCATGCTTGTCCAGATAATCCTGTTCGAAGGATTCGACCCCCTCGACGTCGTCGCACCCTTCGAGGTCTTGAGTGCTGGCTCCGACGCGCTCGGAGGTTCACTCGAGCTCAGGCTCGTCGTCACCGACGAGCCGAGATCCGTCGTGAGTGGCACTCGCGGTCTCGAGCTCACGGCGACCCACGTCTTGGAGCCTGAGGCGCCAGGCATCGTGATCCTGCCCGGAGCATCCGGACCGACTTCCGGAGACCCCGATCTGGTGAAGACGATTCCTGTCATCCTCGCTGGTCTCGCTGAGACCGAGCTTCCCGATTTGATGCGGCGGGCCTTCGCGGCTCCGGACGTGCTCGTGGCCACGATCTGCGGCGGGGGTCTTGCGCTCGGGATGGCCGGCCTCCTCGAAGGAAGAACCGCGGTGACGCACACCCTCGGCAACGACGTGCTTGAGGCGACGGGAACCACCGTCGTTAGAGCGCGCGTTGTCGACGACGGAGACTTCATCAGCGCCGGAGGCGTGACCTCCGGCCTTGACCTCGCCCTCTACCTGCTTGAGCGCGAGTTCGGACCACAAATCGCGCATGCCGTCGAGCAACTCTTTGAGTACGAGCGCCGCGGCACCGTCTGGGCCGCACGGGGCCCCGAGGCGAAGCAACTGTGAGCGGGTCAGCATCCGCCGATCACGATGCGGAGCGCAGCGTGAAACGGTTGGCTGGCACGTGGGACATCTCGATGCGAACCCCTATCGGTACGCTGCGCGCAGTACTTATCTTTCAGGACGACGCAGGAACACTGAGCGGTGTCGCGGAGGGGAGCGGTGAGCTGGCGGTCCCTCTTCGTGACCTGCAGGTCGCAGTCAAGGACGCGGCGGATCGCGTCACCTGGGCGCAGACCGTCACAAAGCCCATGAGGCTGGAACTTCTCTTCGACGTGACGGTCGACGGAGACCTGATGTCTGGCTACTCGCGCGCCGGTCGTCTTCCAAAGAGCGCCGTGTCAGGAGTCCGCAGACAGGGATGACCCGTCCCGGCAAGCGTCGCTGGGCCCGATCTCCAGAAACAGGACACTCGGCTCGATAGGGACTGCAACCCTTCACTTACTCGAAAGCGCGTAAGTGAAGGGTTGCAGTCCTGCGCTCCTCAGCATCTGCACCGCAACTCTTGCGGCCAGAGCGTTCGAAGCGACGAGCAAGGAGAGCCGGCGCGCCGCTGCGCAGCAACGTGGCCGGCCTCTACTCCGGCGAAGCGCGAGCGATGTGCACGGCAAGGAACGCCACTTCCTCATCGGGGAGCTCAACCCCGTGTGCCTCGCGGATGAACGTTCGTACTCGTTCCGCAGTCGCGATCGCGCGAGGGGCGCGTTCGCTGAGGGTCCGGAACAGGAAGTCGTCGCCTTCGAGGAGTTGACCGGCGAAGAATCGTTCGGCGAAGAACTGCAGGTGCGTCAGGAACCGCGACGCATGGAGATCTTTGCGTGACGCTCGAACGGCCGAGGTCATGGTCACAATGCTGGTGACTTTTGCGACGAGATCGACGACTCCCATTGAGTCGACGTCCGGCTTTCCGGTGTCCGCATTAACCAGGTGGAAAGCCACGTTGGCGGCTTCCTCATCACCCAGCCTCACAGCGAGCCTGTCTTCGACGTGGTCGATCGCCTTCACACCGACTGCGTGATGGTCGGGGTAGACCGTGCGCACCTCCCACGCGAGTCTGTTGGTGAGCTTGATTCCCTTCTTGAACCGTTCGACCGCGAAGTGGAGGTGATCGGTCAGCGTGAGATAGACGTGCGGATCGAGCGTCAGCCCCGCTTGAGCCGCATCCGCCACGATCTCTCTCGTCAGCTCCACGTACTCCGCTGGGATCTGCGCGAGGAGCTCGACGAGGTTTCGGTGATCCGAGTCAGGGAGGGAGATGAACTCCTGGTCCGTGATCGTCGCGGAAACCTCGTCGCCCGGCTTCTGTCCGTACCCGATGCCCTTGCCCAGGAGGACGCGCTCGACGCCGCGGTCGTCGACGACGAGCACCACACTGGAATTGAGGATTTTCTTGATGGCGGGCACGGTGGTCTCCTTTGACGCCGCTGGTGGTTTCTGCTCGTCAGCTGGGTGAACTCGGCTGAGCTGAGTTGTTCTGAGCCCAGCTCAGCCGATCAGGTCAGCTGAGGTTCGTGCCGTTGGACTCGATGACCTGGCGGTACCAGTGGAACGAGTCCTTGCGTCGGCGCTCCAGTGTGCCATTCCCGAGGTCGTCGAGGTCGACGTGGATGAACCCGTAGCGCTTGCTCATCTGCGACGTCGACGAGCTGACGAGGTCGATGGGCCCCCAGCTGGTGTAGCCGAGCAGGTCGACGCCCTCGTCCACAGCCTGGATCATCTGCTCGAAGTGCGCTCGGAAGTACTCGACGCGGTAGTCGTCGCGGATCCGGCCGTCCTCGTCGACCGTGTCGCGCATCCCGAGCCCGTTCTCCACGATGAAGAGGGGCTTGCGGTAGCGGTCGTAGAGGTCGAGGAGGGAGATGCGCAGCCCGATCGGGTCGATCTGCCAGCCCCACTCGGACGAGCCGAGGTAGGGGTTCTTGACGCCGAGGACCGTGTTGCCGGGCGTGCGCTCGGCGTCGGGGTCGACGGATTCGGTCATCGACATGTAGTAGCTGAACGACACGAAGTCGGCGGTGTGCTCGCGCAGGAGCTCGACATCGCCGTCCTCGAACGGCACGGTGACGCCCAGCTCCTCGAGCTGGCGGAGCACGATCGGCGAGTACGAACCGCCGGCCTGCACATCCGAGCACATGTAGAGGAGGCGCTCCTTCGCACGCGTCGCGGCGACATCGTTCGGGTGGCAGGTGCGCGGGTAGGTCGTGAGCATGGTGATCATGCAGCCCATCTGCGCGTCCGGGTGCAGCTCTCGCAGCATGCGGGTCACGGACGCGCCGGCGATGAACTGGTGGTGGAGGGCCGTGTAGCAGGCCTGCGTGATCGAGGTGCCCGTCACGGTTTCCTCGATGATGCCGCCCGAGGTGAACGGGTGGCGTTCCATGCCGTCGATCTCGTTGAACGAGATCCACCGCTTCACGATGTGCCCGAACCGTTCGAAGCAGGTGCGGGCGAAACGCTCGAAGAGGCCGATCGTGGCCCGGTCGAGCCAGCCGTTGCGGGTGACCGCGAGCTCGAGGGGCGCGTCGAAGTGCGACAGCGTCACGAGGGGCTGGATGCCGTGGCGCTGCATCTCCTCGAACAGGTCCAGGTAGTAGGCGATGCCGTCCTCGTTGGGCTCCAGCTCCTCACCGGTCGGGTAGAGGCGCGACCAGAGAATCGAGACGCGGAGCACGGAGAATCCCATCTCTGCGAACAGCGCGAGATCTTCCTTATAGCGGTGCACGAAATCGATGCCTCGCCGCTTCGGGAAGTACGTGGGGTCGGGGTCGCGCTTGGCTTCGGAGATGCTCTCCAGTGTCACCGCGTGGAGTGCTGCGAAGTCGTCGTTGTTGGCGTTCGGGTGGCGGCGGAGCACGTCGGTGACGACCCAGCCGCGGCCATCCTCACCCCAGCCGCCTTCGGCCTGGTTCGCGGCGATTGCGCCGCCCCAGAGGAAGTGATCAGACAGTGCCATTTGCGGTCTCCTTGGTGTTGGTGAGGGTAATGAGTACTGCTCCGCGCTCGACCGTCTGGCCGGTCTCGAAGCGCGCATCTCTGCCTGCCGGGTTCACGACCACAACGGGTGTGATGGTGTCGAGTCCGGCTGCTGCGATTGCGGTGAGGTCGGCATCGATGACGTGCTGTCCGGCTTCGACCCGGTCGCCCTGCGCAACGTGCGTCGTGAAGGGTGCCCCGTCGAGGGCGACGGTGTCCATGCCGACGTGCACGAGGACTTCGATGCCGTCGTCGGTGCGGATGCCGATGGCGTGGCGCGAGTCCATGAGGGAGGTGACGGTTCCCGTCACAGGTGCCACGACGCGTCCGTCACTCGGGCGGATGGCGACGCCTTCCCCGAGCACGCCCGAGGAGAAGACACCATCTTCAAGCGATGCGAGTTCGACGATCTCGCCGCTCATCGGAGCAACGAGGGAAAGCCCCTCGAGGTTCGGAGCGGTCTCATCGGAATGTTCGGTCGTCTCGCCGAGCACTCGCAGGGTGCCGGAGTCCGAGTCCTTCCAGAGGACAACCCCGACCACGAACGACACGACGAGGCCAATGACGAGACCGATCAGCGCGTGGATGAGGTTCCACGGGTCGAGCGAGTCGATGAACATGGAGATGCTGGCCAGGCCAGGGCTGACGATCGCGAACGTGTCGACGAAGGTGATGCCGAGGTAGGCACCGGAGGTGATCGCGCCGGCGAGGACGGCGATGAGGGCGCGACGGTTCTGCAGCGTCACACCGTAGAGGGCGGGTTCTGTGACGCCGAAGAGGGCGGAGAATCCTGCGGACACGGCTATTGCGCGGAGTGCCTGGTTGCGGGTGCGGAGGGCCACGGCGAAGCTCGCGCCTGCCTCGGAGATGTTGTGCGCGAGGGAGGCAGTGAGGTAGAAGCTCTCCTTGCCGTACGTCGCCATGGTCGTGATCGTCGGCGGCAGGAGCGGCTTGTGCATGCCCACCGAGATGAGGAACGGCAGGATCGCGGCGAGGAGCGCGACCGCAATCCATCCGAAGGTGTTGTGGAAGTTGAAGAGCACACCGGCGAAGAGGTCGCCGATCTCGAAGCCGAACGGTCCGATGAGGAAGACGGTCGCGGGGGCCACGACGAGGTAGCACATGAGGGGCACGAAGAACGTGCGGATGGGAGGCCAGGAAAACTTCGTGAAGAAGCGCTCGGTGCCCCACAGGAGGAGCACCGCGAGGATCGCGGGGAACACCTGTGAGTTGTAGTTGACGACGGGGACGGGAATCCCGAAGAGTGCAGTGCCGCCTTCTTGCGTCACGAGGGTTGTGAACGCGGGGAAGAGGAGGAGGGCGACTGTGCCGAGCGCCACGGGACGGTTGACATCGAGCTTCTTGGCCGTCGTGTAGGCGACAAGCAGCGGCAGGAACGCGAACACGGCGTCAGGGACGGCGGAGATCAGCGCGTACGAGTCTGTCTCCCGGTCGATCCAGCCGAGCGCAGCCGCGAGGACGAGGAGCGACTTGAAGATTCCGGCGCCCGCGATCGCGGGGATGATGGGCACGAAGACGCTGACCACGAAGTCCAGCACCTTGGAACCGACTCGCTTGAACGTCCACGGGGTTCGTGGCTTCTCTGCGACGGGCGAAGCCGAGGAGCCCGAGCGGAGCTTCTCAACTGCGCGGTAGTACTCGAGCACTCGTCCTCCCACGATGACCTGAGTCTGCGGGCCTCGGACGACGCCGAGTACGCCCGGGATGGTCTTGAGTGCGGCCTCGTCGACGGTGCTGTCGTCGGCGAGGGAGAATCGAAGGCGGGTCGAGCAGTGCTGCAGGGCAGACACGTTGCTGCTCCCGCCGACGTGCTCGAGGATCTCTGCAGCCTCTGAGCTGATGTTCATGTTGTGCTCCTCCATTGGAACTCCGGGGGACTGCATCCGGGCAACAAAAAAGGACCCGATCGTAGCTCTGTAGAGCAACAATCGGATCCTGCCTGCATGACCAGTCACATGTCCGTTGCATGAACATACACGCATCTCAGTTCGGTGTCCACTGGGGATTCGTGGGTACACTCGGCCCCAGTAGGTGTGAACATTGCAGCTGCACGCCAGGTGACCTTCGGGGCCTTCGCGATCCGATCGGTGAGCGAAAACTGGAGTCCCCTTGACGAACCCCCGCCCCAGGGAGCGTGCCCTGGCTGCGTTTGCCGCCGTTGCGTTCGGTTTCGTGATCGCCGGTGCCAACAGCATCAACCCGCTGCTGCCCATGCTCCGGGTCGAGGTTCCCCTGAGTCCGCTCGGTGTGTCGCTGACGTTCGTGGTCTACGTGTCGGCAGCGGTTGCCACCCTCCTGGTCGTCGGCTTCTCGCGGCTGCGGGTGACACCCGGTGCGGCCGTGGTCGCGGCCCTGCTTATCGCTGCGCTCGCGAACCTGCTCCTCGCTTCCTCGAGCGAGGTGCAGCTGCTCGTCGGACGGGCCGCTACCGGTGTCGCGGTCGGACTCGCCACGGGCGGTGCGGCTGGCTTGGTGGTGGATGCGCTCAAGGGGCGCGGGAGGGGATTGGCCGCCACGGGGAATCTCGTCGGCGCTGTCGTCGGCACCGCGATCGCGCAGAGCGTGGCGGTGTTGGAGACCATCGCTGGGGCGATCGTCATGTACCTCGTCGGCGCTGGCTTCGCGCTGCTGCTCGCGCTGGTGCTCGGCTTGCTGCTCCGCGCAGGCTCGTCGCGGGCCCCGCGCGGGCCCGGATCCGGCCCTGTGCCAGCTAGCAGGTTGACACGCGCAGATGTCGGGACAGTCGTGCGTGCCGCCGTCGTCTGGATGGGGCTCAGCGCGGGAGTCGTGTACACGCCCACGGTGTTCGCTGATGCCGCGATGCCGGTCGCGCAATTCTCCGGCAGTGTGACCATGTTGGTGGCCGCAGCAATTGCCCAGCTCGGAAGCGTGCCGCTCGGGCGACTGTTCCCTGGGGCGAGCGGCCACCTCGCGTTTGCTGTTGGCAGCGCGCTCGCCGTGGTTTCCGTGCTCCTTGTGAGCAATGTGATGGCGCTCATCGCGATGGCGCTCATCGGTGGGGGAGGGGCCGTGGCGTATCGATCATCGCTGGTGTATCTGACGAGGGGTGCCGTGCCGAGCCTGCAGAGTTCGCTGGCGTCAAAGTTCGCGGTCGCCACCTACACGGCATCAGCCTCCGCAGTGCTCACGGTCGGCCTGATGGGCAGCGCGATGCCGACGGAGGCCGTCCTCGCTGTCTTTGCAACACTGTTGAGTCTTGCTGCGATCTTCATGCATTGGGGAGCACCCAGATTTAGGGATCTGAGCGCGAGCTGAGGCCGAATCGGATGCGGATTATTCGGTCGGGTGCAGTGCCCGTCGAAGTTCTTCGAGCGCCTTGATGTGCGCGTCCATCGCCGAGCTTCCGTGCTCGTGTGCCCAGTCGTTCACCAGCATTCCGAGCGAGGCATCAAACGACACCGTCGGGTGCTGCTCTCTTTGCCTATCTCGGTTCCTGAAGCGCTTGCGCTGGGTCAGGCGCGCGTGCAGTTCCGTGTCGATGAGGCGCACGACGTCGGCCACGTCCATGAATCCGGCAAACGAGAGTCTCACGGTCAGCTCTGGCTCTTCGAATCGATTCGGCGGAGTGTACTTCGAGGTAAGCCAGGAGAGGAAGGCCTTGGCTCCGTCGTCGGTCACGCGGTACACCTTCGAGTCGTTCGCTCCCGCTTTGGGTTCGACGGAGTGGCTGACCAGGCCTCGGTCCTCCATGTGCGCGAGTGAACGGTAGACCTGGCTCATCTGCGTCTTGGCCCTCAGGAAGCGGCCATCGGTGTCGAAGAACCGTTTGAGGCTGTACCCGTTGCTTGGCTGCTCGAGCAGCACCCCAAGGATGAGATGCTCCAGCTTCACGGTCACGCTCTCAAGGTTAGTGGCTGATTCGCCCTTGCGGGGCTACTCCACTTGTGTCATCCTTAGCCCACGAAAAGCATGACACAAGTGTCATGCCATCGTTCCAAATTGGATTCAGACGCAAAGGAGCGCGCGATGCGGGCGATCATGCTCATGTTCGACAGCCTCAACCGGCACATGTTGCCGACCTACGGTGACACTGTCGTCGACGCACCGAACTTCGCACGCCTTGCCACCAGGACAGCGACCTTCGACGCGTTTTACGCCGGTTCCATGCCCTGCATGCCCGCCCGGCGCGAACTGCACACCGGCCGGTACAACTTCCTGCACCGCTCGTGGGGTCCGCTCGAGCCCTTCGACGACTCGATGCCTGACCTGCTTCGCCAAGCTGGCGTGCATACGCACCTCGCGTCCGACCACCCGCACTACTGGGAGGATGGAGGCGCGACCTACCACACGCGCTACTCGACCTGGGAATTCTTCCGAGGGCAGGAGGGTGATCCTTGGAAGGGTGTGGTCGCTGACACCAAAGGCTCTTTCGGTCCGGCAGCGATGCACTCGCAGGACCAGGTGAACCGGCGATATATGCCCACCGAGGCGGAGCACTCGCAGACGCTCACCGTGGATGCGGGCCTGCACTTCATCGACACCAACTCAGCCGCAGACAACTGGATGGTGCAGATCGAGCTCTTCGATCCCCATGAACCTTTCTTCACGCATCAGTCCTACAAGGATCTGTACCCGCACGACTACGACGGTCCGGAATTCGACTGGCCCGGCTACCAGAAGGTGAGCGAGTCGGCGGACCAGGTGGAGCACGCGCGAATGGAATACGCGGCCCTCGTCTCCATGTGCGATCGCTCCCTCGGTCGAGTTCTCGATGCGATGGACGAGCACGGGCTCTGGGAGGACACGATGCTCATCGTCAACACCGACCATGGCTTCCTGCTCGGTGAGCACGGCTGGTGGGCGAAGAGCGTCCAGCCGTGGTTCAACGAACTCGTCCACCTGCCGATGTTCCTGTGGGACCCACGGACCGGTGCTCGCGACACCCGCCGAGGCGAGCTCGCGCAGACGATCGATCTTGCCCCGACGCTCCTCAGCTTCTTCGGGGTCGAAGTCCCCTCCGACATGCAGGGCATCAACCTGGCGCTGTCGGCTGAAGCCGCGGCCTCGACGCCCGTCGCACGCGACGGCGCACTGTTCGGTATCCACGGAGGTCACGTCAACGTGACCGACGGGCGATACGTGTACATGCGCGCGGCTGCCTTGGAGGACAACGCTCCGCTCGAGGAGTACACGCTCATGCCGACGCACATGCGCAGCCGGTTCAGCCCCGACGAGCTGCGCGACTGGACGCAGAGCGAACCTCTGCCGTTCACCAAGGGCGTCAGTGTGATGCGAATGGATGCGGTGACCGGTTGGATGAATCCATGGCGGCACGGCACCCTGCTCTTCGATACCGAAGTGGACCCACAGCAGACCGCACCGATCGTCGACGACCAGCTCGAGCTGAGGATGGCGCAGTTGCTTGTCCGCCTGCTGCGAGAGAGCGATGCGCCACACAGTCAATTTCAGCGTCTCGGTCTGCCCGCGGTCGGCTCGGTCGGACCTGAGCATCTGCTCGCGAGAGCTCAACGAGAGCGTGCAGGTGAGATGGCGAAACCGCTACCTGAACCTGCGTTCTTCGAGGCGCATCCGTTCCTCGAGCAGCCACTGGTCCACCTCAACCAGGACCCGCGCATGAGAGCTCTCCTGGAAGAACATCTGGGTATCGGTCGCACCGAACTGGTCGCCGCGCCCGCGGCCATGTCGCTCCTGGACCTCGCCAAGCACGCGTTCATCACCACCGACCAGCTCGTGGCTCTGGCCGCAGCTACTGCCCCCGTCAGCAACGACTGACTTCACTCAACGCACGACATTCGAGAAACTGAGAAAATTGCAATGACGCAACAGAGCTCTCTGAGCACCTCGCCGCCTGAAGCGGCGCTGAAAGTCCCACACCGGTGGCGGAACCTCGCCACGCTCACGGGCGTCACCGTTGTCGACAACACAGAAGCGGGAATGATCAACACGCTCTTCCCCTCCATCGCGGCAGCGCTGCGCCTCGACAACAGCGGCCTCGGCGTCATCGCGGCGCTCGGGAAGATCATCGCCGTGCCCGCGGGTCCCTTCTGGGTCTGGCTGGCGACGAAGATCGGCCGGCGAGCCGCACTCGTGCTGACCACCGTGCTCGGTGGTGCCTTCGGTATCGCAACCGGCTTCTCGCAGGACTTCGTCCAGCTGGCCGTTCTCGCCACACTCATGGCCGCATGCCTCATCGGTGGATCGCCCATCGCCAACGCCGTCATCGCCGACTCGTTCTCCGACCGGGAGCGAGGTAAGGCAGCTGGGCTCTTCTACGGGGGAGTGAACGCCATCGCATCGTTCGTCGGTCCGCTCATCGCTTTGTTCACCGGCATCACCGACGGCTGGCGTTTCGGCATGTGGGCCCTCGGTGGTCTCTGTCTCGTCGCCGGACTGATGGTGTGGGTCCTGTTCCGAGATCCAGGCGTCGGCGCCTCTGACGGCATTGCCGCCCCAGCAACCAGCGCCGTTGTCCTGCAGAGGACCAGCTTCAGGCGAGTGCTCTCGCTCTTCGCGATCCCAACGTTCTCCGTCATGATGATCTCCCGTCTGCTCTCGGGTCACCTGCTCATCACGATCTTCGGTATCCAGTTCCTCGTGACCGAGCGAGGCTTCGACAACGCGACGGCCGCCATCGTCCTCATCCCCTTTGGAATCGGCTACATCGTCGGAACTGTCGGTGGCGGGTTCACGCTCCCGACGCTCGATCGCATCATGGGGCTGCGCGGTCGCGTCTTCTTCATGCAACTCGCACAGCTGGTGTTCGCCGTGGCAGCGTACTTCGGCACGCAGATCGTGTTCGAGGGAATCCTCGCCTACGGAGTCTTCTGGGCACTCATGGGGCTGGGGCAGGGCATGAACCCACCTGTCAACCGCCCGATTGTCTCGTCCGTTGTCCCGGCAGCACTTCGAGGGCAGGCGTTCGCCATCTGGCTTACCGGATTCGAGACCGTCGCTTGGGCGATCTTCTCGCTCGGTGCGGGACAGCTGGCAGACACCCTCGGGCTCCAGCAGGTCTTCCTCTACGTGCTTGTGGGCTCGATGCTCCTCAACGCCTTGCTTCTGACGGTGCTCTACCGAACCTATCCGCGCGACGTCGCGCGGGTGGCCGAGGCACAAGGGCTGCTGCGTGCGTGACCTGAACTCGACTCCGCCTCCCCACTCCACTGAAGAGGAACACATCGTGAACACCCGCACCGAAGGACCATCGGACGACCGCATTCGGGACCTCATCGAGCGCCTTGAGCTCGAAGAGAAGGTCGAACTCCTCACCGGCCGTGACTTCTGGTCCACGCTTCCGATCGAGAAGATCGGTCTGCGAAGCATGCTCCTCTCCGACGGCCCGAGCGGCGTTCGCGGTGAGACTTGGGACGAACGCTCGCCCTCCCTCAATCTGCCGTCGGCTACCGCATTGTCGTCGTCCTGGGACCCGGCCATCGCCTACCGCTACGGGGTAGCGTCGGCAGCTGAGGCGCGACGCAAGGGCGTCGATGTCGTTCTCGGACCGACGATCAATCTCCACCGGTCGCCGCTCGGCGGTCGCCACTTCGAGGCGTTCAGCGAGGATCCCGTGCTGACGGGCGAGCTTGCAGCGTCGTACGTTCGGGGCGTGCAAGACAACGGCGTCGGCGCGTGCGTCAAGCACTACGTCGCCAACGACTTTGAGACCGATCGATTCACGGCGGACGTGCAAGTGAGCGACCGCGCCCTTCGTGAGCTCTACCTTCTCGCCTTCGAGAAGGCGGTCGTGGATGCACGAGTTTGGACGGTCATGAGCGCCTACAACTCGATCAACGGCACTACAGCTACCGAGAACGAACTACTGGAAGACCCGCTCAATAGCGAATGGGGCTTCGACGGCGTCGTCGTCAGCGATTGGACCGCCGTGCGCGGTATCGCGAGTGCGATGCAAAGCCAGGACCTCGTCATGCCAGGACCTGACGGGCCCTGGGGAAGAGCGCTTGTCGAGGCTGTCCGTCGGGGAGATGTCGCCATGGCTGCGATCGACCGCAAGGTGGAGCGAATCCTCAGGCTCGCCGCACACGTTGGCGCGCTCGAGGGGTTCGAGCCCTCGATGTCCCGGAGCAGCACGGAGGATGGGCTGAGCTTCGCACGTGAGGCCGCTGCTGAGGGCACTGTGCTGCTCCGCAACACGGGCATCCTGCCACTCGACCCGTCAACTGTCGGCCGTATCGCGGTGATCGGTCACAACGCGGATCAGGCGAGGACCCAGGGCGGGGGAAGCGCCACGGTGGTTCCCGAACGGATTGTCTCGCCTCTCGAAGGCATCCGTGCGGCCTTCCCAAATGCGTCCGTCGAGTATTCGCTCGGCGCGGTTGTGCAGGATGGCGTAGCCGCATTCCACCCCGACTGCACGAAGAATCCGTCGACGGGGGACGCCGGCGCACACATCCGGTTCCTCGATCACCTCGGCGACAGCATCTACGAGGAGGACCGCTTCACAACCGAGCTCGTGTACTTCGGCGGGACCGCACCGATTCGAGAGATGTCCACGTTCGAACTCACGACGTTCTACACAGCTCAGCGAACAGAACGGGCTCGCCTCGGCTTCGCGGGAGTCGGGACCGGCCGCATCTACGTCGACGGTGAGCTGCTCGGCGAGCTCACAGCCGAGGCCGTCGGCACTGATCTCGGCGCTGCCCTGCTCTCGCCTCCTCCCGCGAGCATCCCAGTGCAGCTCACGCAAGGAAAGCCTGCCGAGATTCGCATCGAGTTCCGCCCCGCCCAGACCGAGGGGGCCGAACTGGGGGCTCTCGGCCTGACGGTGGGTCTCGAGGCGAGCGAGGCTGACCCCGAGGAACTCTTGGCTCAGGCTGCCCGCGCCGCAGCGGACGCCGACGTCGCGATCGTGGTTGTCGGGACGAACGCGAAGGTCGAGTCCGAGGGATACGACAGGACGTCGCTCTCGCTGCCGGGCAGGCAGGACGATCTCGTCGCGGCGGTCATCGCAGCCAATCCACGAACCGTCGTCCTCGTCAACAGCGGCTCGCCGGTGCTCATGCCGTGGCGCGAAGAGACCGAAGCGCTCTTGGTGACCTACTTCGGCGGCCAGGAATACGGCAACGCTGTCGGCGACGTGCTCACAGGCATCCGGGAACCGGGTGGTCGGCTCCCCACCACGTGGCCAGCACTCGAAACTGATGTGCCCGTGATCGACGTCACTCCGGTCGATGGGGTTCTGCGCTATGACGAAGGCATCCACATCGGCTACCGTGCATGGCTCAAGGCGGGTAAGGAACCGGCTTTCCCGTTCGGCTTCGGCCTCGGCTACACGAGCTGGGAAGTCGAGAACGTCACGCTGCACCAGACCGATTCGAGCGGTGCGGGACGCATCACCGCCGCAGTGAGGAACACCGGAGATCGACGCGGCAAGCAGATCATCCAGGTATACGCGTCTCGACCGGATTCTCGGGTCGATCGCCCGGTGCGATGGTTCGTGGGTTCGGCGGTTGTCCGCGCCGATGCCGGCCAAGAGGTACGCGTCGAGATCCCGTTCTCCTCGCGCGCTTTCGCAGACTGGGCTGACGGATGGCACGTGGAGCCCGGCGAGTACACGTTGGAAGTTGGCTTGGCCGTCGACGATCTCCAGCACCGCGTCGACATCGCGGTTGGCGGACGGTAAGCACGCAGCTCAGGGGACGCTTTCGCGTCTGTCCGGCGCGAAGGCGCTGCGGGAGGTTTTCGATGAGGGAAGGGCGAGACATGCAGGCACAAGCGATTGGCGTGGACGTCGGAGGCACGGGCATCAAGGCTGGGGTCGTGGAGGTCGACACGGGCGTGCGTCTCGGCGAGCAGCTTCATGTGCCGACGCCGACGGGCGCTGAACCAGAAGCCGTCGCGGCGGAGGTCCGAGCCCTCGTTGCGCGCCTTGGCCTCAGCGACGCTCACCCGCGCCCGGTCGGGGTCTGCCTTCCATCGATCGTGGCAGGGGGACGAGCCCTGTCCGCATCGAACATCTCCGCCGACTGGCTCGGGCTCGACGCTCGGATGCTGTTTCAGCAGGCCCTCGGCACGCCAGTCCACGTGCTGAACGATGCGGACGCCGCGGGGGTTGCCGAGGCTGCCTTCGGGGCCGCGCGTACCTCTAGCGGACTCGTCATGCTCGTGACGCTCGGAACCGGACTCGGCACCGCCATGGTCCATGATGGTGTGCTCGTCCCGAACTGCGAACTCGGCCATCTCGAGATCAACGGCGTCGACTGGGAGACGCGCGCTTCTGTTGCAGTCAAGGAACGGGAGTCGCTGACTTGGGAGCAGTGGGCGGACCGGCTCCAGGTCTACTTCACTCATCTCGAGGCCTTGACGACTCCCGATCGCTTCGTTGTCGGCGGTGCGATCTCAGCGGCCGCCGACAGCTTCCTCCCGCTTCTTGACCTGCGAACACCCATCGTGCCGGCAGTTCTGGGTAACGACGCTGGGCTCACCGGTGCGGCATTTCTCGCGGCCCGGTCCCGCACCCACGCGGGGAGCGTCGGGCGATGACGAGGTGGCGGTGGCCACACTGGGTCTACCGGGAGGGCGACGAGCCGGATCCTCGCTTCACGCTCGCGAATGAACGCACCTTCCTCGCTTGGATCAGGACGTCGCTCGCCCTCGTAGCGGCAGGTGTCGCACTGGAAGCACTAGCGCTGCCCATCGAGCCGGCCGTACGCCTCATCGCGGCCCTGCTCTTCCTGGGACTCGGATTGCTCGCCGCCGTGAACTCATTCATCGGCTGGATGCGCGCCGAACGATCAATGCGCCGCCACGAGCCGCTGCCAGGGCCTTCGCTGAGCGGAGTCCTCTCAATCGGGGTCGTCCTGGCGGTCGCCCTCGTCACTATCGGACTCTTGGTGTGAAGGTCTTCGACGTCGGACTGCAGCCCGAGCGGACGCTGCTCGCCTGGCAACGGACATGCCTCGCGCTGGCTGTAGCTTTCGCCGTGGCGCTCCGACTTGCAACTCCCGTCATGGGTGCGGCCGCGATCGCGGCGTGTGCCGGCGGGCTTGTCCTCGTCGCTAGCGGATGGGTCGCAGCGAGCCACCGCTACCGGCGGAACCACCACGACCTGATCGGACCCTCTGGTGCCCTCTCGACCACCGCCCTGCCGGTCGTGCTGCTGGCGGTGTCGTCTGTGCTCATCGCCACTCTGGGTATCGTGTTCGTCGCACTCCTAGGATTGAGCCCCCAATGATGCAACCGGACATGATCACCCTCGATAGCGGTGAATTCCTCATGGGCTCACAACGCCACTACCCCGAGGAGTCACCCACCATGCGAACCTCGGTGGCGTCGTTTGAACTTGCTGCCACGGCAGTCACCAACGCGCAGTTCTCCGCATTCGTCCAAGACACCGGGTATGTGACTGTTGCAGAGCGACCGCTGCCCGCGGCCGACTTCCCCAGCCTCAATCCCAACGAGCTCGAAGCCGGCTCCCTGGTCTTTCAACCAACCGATGGTCCTGTTGATCTCCGTGACTGGCGAGCTTGGTGGAAGTTCCAGCGAGGCGCCTGCTGGACATTGCCTAGAGGCCTCGGATCTTCGATCGAAACGCTCGGGGCGCATCCCGTGGTGCACATCGCGTACGAGGATGCTGAGGAGTACGCCCGATGGCTCGGTGCGCGCCTTCCGACCGAGCCCGAGTGGGAATACGCGGCGCGCGGTGGGTTGGAGCAAGCAACCTACGCCTGGGGTGAAGCGCCCAACACCCCCGGAGGTCGTTTCGCGAAGACCTGGCAGGGGCGCTTTCCATTCGAGAACGAAGCAGAAGAGTGGCCGTACACGGCTCCCGTCGGCGAATATCCACCGAACGGGTTCGGCCTCTTCGACATGACCGGGAACACTTGGGAATGGACATCGAGCGTGTGGACTCCGCGACACGATGCGGGAGGTGGTAGCGAAGCAGACGCATCATGCGCGTGCAGTCCCCAGCAATTCGCGCCGGCCTCGACTCGAGGGCGTGTGACCAAGGGCGGGTCGCACCTCTGCTCGCCCGCGTACTGCCTCCGCTATCGGCCTGCTGCTCGGACGCGACAAACAGAGGACTCATCGACCAGTCATCTCGGATTCCGCATCGCTCGATCAACCAGCGCCTGATCCACGATCTGCCCGTCTGGACCCTTGCTTCTCACCGAAGCTCCGAGATCAGCTCGAGCATAAGTGGCATCGACGCTGTCGACAGCAGCGTCTGCACGCCGATGATGGTCGCCATGAGTCGGGTGTCTCCGCCGAGTTTCGCGGAGAGAATGGCGGCAGACGGGGCCGTCGGGACGGCCGTCAGGATGACGATTGCGTGCAGGGTCAGCTGGTCCGCACCGAGTGTGATGGCCAGGCTGGCAGCGGCGAGCGGCAGTACAGCGAGCTTGATGAGCGTCGGGACGGTCACCTCGATCAGGTCGCGTCGTCTCCAGGTGAAGCTGATGCTGGCGCCGGCGATGAGGGTGCCGCAGAGCAGGGCGGACGATGCTGCCAGGTCGAGGGTGCTGGCGATCGCGGTCGGCAACTCGAGGTTCGTGATGCTCAGGGTCAGGCCGACGAGGCAGCTGAGGATGAGCGGATTCGTCGCGATCTCTCGCAGGAGTTTCGGTCTTGGCCTGGCCTCATCGTGTGCGCCGTAGATCGTGAGTGTTGAGACGCAGAGCAGGTTGACGACGGGTACCGAGATTGCGCAGGCGATCGCGAACGTCGCGATTCCGAGCTCACCGTGCAGTGCGTTGATAAAGACCAAGCCGATGTAGGTGTTGATGCGGATGGCGCCCTGCACTATCGATCCGAGGGCGGGTCCGGAGGATCTGAGCAAGGGTCGCGCCGCGACGAGCACGCCCGTTGCGGCGATGATGGGGACGGTCGTCGTCAGCAGGAGCGGGCCGACGTCGATGGCGCCGAGGTCGGCGTTCCCGATCGAGGTGACGAAGAGCGCTGGTCCGAGCACGTAGTAGGTGAGGCGTTCGAGGCCGCTCCAGAACTCGCCCGACTTCAGCATGCTTCGCCGCAGAACCGCTCCGCCGATCAATGTCAGCAGCACGGGGACGATCGCAGTCATGACAATTTCCACGCCTCAACCGTGGTGCAATAGGTCAATGCAGTTCAACCATGACAACATGACAGGTGTGTTCCTCGCGGCCGATGTGGTCAACGCGGCATCGAGCAGCGACCCGCTACAGCGGCTCGGCGAGGCATTCGAACGGCACGTGATCCGCGGGCGGGAAGCGCTGCAGCTATTTGTCGATGGCCTGCTCGACTGGGCTGTGTGCCTCCGCGGGGTCTTCGAGGGCGTGGATGCGCGGGCACGCTGCGACGAGGTCAACGCACTCCTCGCGACCGGAGCGAGCAAAGGCGTCTACCTGACCACGCACGACGGTCTCGACCCGCACCTGCACTTCGCTCCCGAAGGCGATGACCTCCTCGCGCGAGTTCGGGCCGTCACCGCGGGTGGCCTGGCGATCTTCCTGACCGAGTCGCGAGGCGCCCGTCTTGGCGTCTGCTCCCGGCGTGGGTGTGGGCAGGTGTTCGTCGATGTCGGCAGGAACGCGACGCGTCGGTACTGCTCAACGCGATGCGGGAACAACGACGCCGTCGATCGCTATCGGCAGCGAGCCTAGCGATGTGATCGGCTCAGATGAGTCCGAGCTGCTCGAACGCCGCCTTCAGACCGTCTTCGTCGACTGATGCCGTGACGATGTCAGCGGCGTCCTTCGCCGCGGGTGTCCCGTTTCCCATCGCGACCCCTACGCCGCAGGCGACGAGCATCTCGAGGTCGTTGCCGCTGTCGCCGACGGCAATCGCATCCTCAAGCGTCAGCGCGAGCTCGGGGAGGAGCTCTTCGATGGCGGTGGCCTTGTGGACGCCGAGCATCGAGATCTCGCCGCCGCCCCCGCCAAGTCCTGGCATGGTGCCGCCGACGATCGCGTAGTCGCTCCCGAGCCGCTCTTGAACGCGCACGAATGTCGTTTCATCGTCGCTGCTGAAGACGATCTTGGCGGTCTGGTCGAGCCGAAGCGGGCCCGAGTCGATCACGTGGTGCCTGAGGCCGGTGTTCTCGATGTCCGTGAACCCCAGCTGGGCGAGGACGCGGCGCATCCGCGACCGGTGCCCAACCGTCGTATGCATCGCGTGCCGGCCCTGCAAGCTGTAGTCGACTCCCAGTTCGTCAAGCGTCCGCGTGACCGATACGGCTTCAGCCTCCGTGAGGTGCTTGTCGACGATCCAAGTCCCGTTGTAGCGGACGTAGGCGCCGGCACCCGCCACCATGCCATCGAAGCCAACGGCATCAACGCGAGCATCGATCTCGAGCGGGCTGCGCCCGGTCGCGAGAAAGATCAGGTGGCCGTTCAACTGCGCCTGCTTGATCGCGGAGTGCGCCGAGTCGGGCACGTCTCCGAGATCGGTGGTCAGCGTGCCATCGATATCGAGAAAGATCGCTCGCCGCCGGGACGGCATCGATGCGTCCATCACCCGCAGGGCCCTACTGGCGCGCTGCGAGCTCTGCGCCATACATGGCCGAGCTCGGGAGATTGTCTTTCGGCAGTGCTTCGCCTGCTTTCAGAGCCTGCGTCCATCCCTCTGTTGTCGACACCGCGGCGAAGTTCGACTGCAGGAGCGTCATGAGCGTGGTGTGCACCGTCTCGGCGGTCGCGAACCCGGCACCGTTGGCGATGTTAATCGCACCCGTCGCGTCGGAAAGGACTTCCGCCGCGATGTTGAGCTCCTCAGCCGCGGCGGACGAAGCGATGATGCAGTTGTTCGTCATGTAGCCGACGAACGTCACCGTATCGACGCGCTGCTCCTGCAGCCAGGGGAGGAGGTCTGTTCCGGCGAAGACGGAGCTGTACTGCTTGACGACGCTCTTCCACTCTGACTGCTGGCGATCCGCGATTTTGGGGTGCAGAGCGAACTCGGGGGTGGTCGGGTTGAAGACCGGTGCCTGGTCGCCGGCAGTGTGCTGGACGGCGACGATCGGAATTCCGGACGCGGTGGCGGCGTCGATGGCGGCCGTGATGTTCGTCAGAGACTCCGCGACGGGCGGGAAGTGAATCTCGAGCGGACCGGAAAAGTACTGCTGCTGCACGTCGACGAGGATGAGGGCTCTACGCGGGGTTGTCATGCATTCATCCTCGCTTCGTTGGGGGTGCGAGACCACTGGCGTAAATGCACGTTTACGATGGATTGAAGCCAGATTGGAGAGCGAATGAAGATTGCCGTCTACGCGTTCAACGGGGTGTCCATGTTCCACCTCTCGGTGCCTCACCTCGTGTTCGACGAAGTCACGCGCAGCCGAGCAGCAGAGTGGAAGACCTGGCTGTTCTCCGAGCGGTCAGGGTCGATCCGCACGGCGGAGGGCTACACGATGGGCGGCGTGCAGGGGCTGCGAAGCGCAGAAGACGCAGACCTCATCGTCATCCCATCCTGGCTGCAGGATGGGATACCTCCTGGTCGCGCCCTACTGAAGATACTCCGTCACCGGCATGCTTCGGGTGTCCCTATCGTCGGTTTGTGTCTCGGGGCGAACGCCCTCGCCGATGCCGGCTTCCTCGCGGGACGCACTGCGGTAACGCACTGGAAGAGCACAGAGGAGCTCGCATCCCGGCACCCGGAGATCTCGGTCCAACCGTCCGCGCTCTACCTCGACCACGGCGATGTCATGACCTCGGCGGGCACCGCGTCCGGCATCGACGCGTGCCTCCACATCGTGCGAACGAGGCTGGGTTCCGCCGTCGCGAACCAGGTTGCGCGGCACCTCGTCGTCGCGCCTCACCGGGAGGGAGGGCAGGCGCAGTACATCGCGAGGCCGGTTGCGGTGAAGTCTGCGGACGGGGCGATAGCTGTCGCCTGCTCATTCGCGCTCGAGCACCTGGCCGAGGAACTCGACGTCGCTCGCCTCGCTGACGCGGCCCACATGAGCCAGCGTTCGTTCGTACGCGCGTTCCGAGACTCGACTGGGGCGACGCCGGCGGCCTGGGTCAGGTCCCGGCGCCTCGATGAGGCGCGCACACTGCTCGAGACCAGCGACCTCCCCATCGACCAGATCGCCGCCGCCACCGGGTTCGGCAGCCCCGTCACGTTCCGACAGAACTTCATGTCCGCGTTCGGCAGCACGCCCTCCAGCTACCGGCGACGCTTCGACGCTCGATGACGCGGCGAAGCGTCCGACCGGTGCTATGTCACGCGTTCAATGACGAGTCTCCGCTTTCGTCTGGGGCATGGATGCGGCCCGCGTCCCCGCCGTCGCGGGGGTCAGGAACACAGCGGCAACAACGAGAAGTAGGGGCGCGATGAGCGCCGTTCGAAGAGCGAAGTGTTCTCCGAGGAAGCCGATGGCCGGCGGACCGACGAGGAAGGCCACGTATCCAATGGTCGCGGCGAAGGACACACGCCGAGCCGAGTCCGGGCCGCTCTCGCCCGCCGCGGACAAGGCAAGCGGGAAGCCGAGGGAAGCGCCAAGACCCCACAGCACAACTGAAAAAGCTGCTACGAGCGGATTGTCAACGACAGCCACGAGCAGCATGCCAAGCGCACCCAGCGCGATACTGACGCGGAGGACGAGCGGCCGCCCGAACCTGACGACGAAACGTCCACCCACGAAACGTCCGATGGTCATGGCGATCGCGAAACCTGCATAGACGGCCGAACCAAGGGCCGCGTCGAACCCGTGCCCATCGACCATGATCAGGGGGAGCCAATCTCCGGCTGTGCCCTCCGCGAGGGCCATGGCGAGCACGATGGCCGCGATGAGCACCAGCTTCTGCTCCTTCCAGACCGCTCTCCGCGTTCTCGGTGCTGCCACAACTGCGACAGGAGTGCTGACCACCACAAGACCTGTGCCCGCGGGGATCTTTCCCGCCGCTGCCGCGAGGAGCACAACACCGATCACGCCGACAGCGCTGAGATGCCCCTGGATGGGAACCTCTGCAAGGGTGAACACGATGCCCGCGGTAGCGCCGAGCGCCGTCCCGAGGCTGAAGAAGCCGTGCAGTGCGGGAAGAACCGGGCGTCCCATCTCCCGCTCGATATCTGCTCCCTCGACGTTCATCGCTATCTCGCCGCCACCCATCCCGAACCCAAAGAGGAACAGGGCTGCAACGACAAGAGCGGTCGATGACCAAGCGGCGCCGAAACCGATCACGGGGAGGCTGACGGTCACGGACGCGGTTCCGATGAGCATGATCGGCCGAGCACCGAACCTCGCAACCCCGGGCCCTGAAGCGAGGATGCCGAGCATCGAACCAACCGAGAGGCCGAGAAGAATGAAACCCATCTCGGACGTCGAAGCGCCAAGTAGATCTCGAATAGCTGGAGTTCTGGTGACCCAGGAGGAGATGCCGAGGCCGGGCAGTGCAAAGAGGGCGAACAGCGCGAGTCGTCGCTGGCGGATGGAGATGAGAGAACTGCTTTCTTGAAGTCGTGCGCGATGATGCGCCGAGAGCTGAGGCGGGGAGTGTTTCGCCGCGATGTGAACTCTACGGATGAAGTGCGACAGCGGCGAGAGGCTCAAAAACCATCTTGCAATGGTTTCACGCCACGCTGCCCCGAGGTGGGTTCCGCGCACATGACAAGCTTGACATATACCCCATGGGGTATATGTTCTCTCCATGGCTCCTCTGACAGACACCCCGCACAGGTCACCCACTGATGGACGCTCCAGGTGCTCCAGGTGAGGATTGTCGTCGTCGGCGGGGTCGCCGGGGGCATGAGCGCTGCTGCGAGGGCACGGAGGCTCGACGAGCATGCGGAGATCATTGTCCTTGAACGTGGAACTCATGTGTCGTTCGCCAATTGCGGTCTGCCGTACTTCGTCGGCGGGGAGATCGCCGACCCGGATGCGCTGCTTGTGCAGACCCCGGAGCGGCTTCGCGCGTCCCTCAACCTCGACATTCGTGTTGGCCACGACGTCATCGGTCTCGATGTCGACTCCCGCGAGCTCACTGTGCGGACCTCGGAGGGGGTCACGTCGCTGAGCTATGACGCGCTTGTGCTCTCGCCGGGTGCGCGAGCCGTGATCCCGGCGATTCCCGGCATCGACTCTGATCGCGTTCGCACGCTGCGCACGATTGAGGATGCCCACTATCTCCGCTCACTCGCGGATGCGGGTGTACGCCAGGCGCTGGTCATCGGGGCTGGATTCATCGGCCTGGAAGCCGCCGAAGTGCTCGCAGCTCGCGGGATCGCGACTACTGTTCTTCAGCGTGGGCCTCAGGTGCTGCCGCAGCTCGACGCCGAGCATGCGCAGCTTGTGCTCGAGGAGCTACGCAGGCTCGGTGTGCAGGTGCGCGCTGAAACCGAGGTGATCGAGATCCTCCCCGGGACGGATGCCGACCGAGTCCTATTCTCGGACGGCGCCGAAAGAGAGTACGATCTCATCCTTCTCGCCGCCGGAGTTCGACCGGATACGGGCCCCTTCGCTGCCGCAGGGCTGCGGGTCGAGGATGACGCGATCATCGTCGATGAGCGGGGGCGGACGTCCGCCGATTCGGTGTGGGCGGTCGGGGATGCCACGCTCAGCGTGAGTGCGATCACCGGCGGCCGTGGGCCGGTTGCGTTGGCCGGTCCGGCGAATCGTGCCGGACGACTCGTCGCCGACAACATTCTGCGGCCCGCGACCGCTCGAGCGATTCCGCAGCCTCTGGGGACGGCGATCATCCGCGTCGGTGCCGTGACAGTTGCGCTGACCGGCGCGAGCCGCCGCGCACTCCAGCGTGCCGACATCGCCTTCCGGACTCTGCACCTGCACCCGAACCAGCACGCCGGGTACTTTCCTGGCGCATCACAGATTCATCTGAGCCTCCACATCTCGGAAGATGGCGGGCGAATTCTTGGCGCACAGGCAGTCGGCGCCGACGGGGTCGACAAACGCATCGATGTGCTCGCAACGGCCATTCGGGCAGGACTGTCGGTGGATGACCTCATCGACCTTGACTTGGCGTACGCGCCCCCGTACGGGCAGGCGAAAGATGCGATCAACTTTGCCGGCATGCTCGGCGCCAACGTCCTCGACGGCACACTTGTTCTCTGGGATGCTCACGACCTCGATGAAGTGCGCCAGGGGTCTCTCATTCTGGATGTGCGTGGCAGTGAGGAAGTTGCGAGCGGCATGGTTCCCGGGGCGTTGCAGATCCCGCATACGCAGCTGCGCGAACGGCTGGCCGAGGTTCGAGAAGCAGCCGCGGGGCGTCCGGTGCGGGTCATGTGCGCTTCCGGTGTCCGCTCGGCGATCGCCCATCGTGTGCTCGCTCAGCACGGCTTCGATTCGGCCTCGCTTTCCGGCGGAATGCTGACGCTGCGGGCTGTGCTCGGCGACCGTGCCGATGAAGTCCTCAGCGACAGTTCCACGCCATCCCAGTAACGTGCCATCCGCAGACAACGGAAGAGAGAACCACTGATGAGCTCACCGAACGCAGACGCCCAGCGCAAGGTCAGGAATCGACTCAGTCGTGCCCGGGGTCAGCTTGATGCGCTCATCGCTGCCGTCGACGAGGGTGCTCCGTGCCGGGATGTTGTCACGCAACTGGCGGCTGTGACGCATGCCCTCAATCGTGCAGGGTTCCTGGTTGTCGCGACTGCCCTCGAGGAGTGCGTTTCTGCCCCCGAGGACGCGGAGGCTCGGGATGGTCTGACCACCGAGGAGCTCGAGAAGCTCTTCCTCTCGCTCGCCTGAGCTGGCTTCCCTTGCCCGAGCTCTGACTCCGTTCCGACCTAAAAGCGGAACCGTGCTCGCTCGCTGTCTGGCGGGTGATTCATCCACGACGAAGAACTATCCCCAAAATGAGGAGTACCGAATGTGCCGAGCTGTTGCCTGTAAGACCTGCGGAAAGACAACCTGGGCGGGGTGCGGTCAGCACGTCGACCAGGTCATGAGCAGTGTGCGCTCCGCGGACCGCTGCGGTGGTCACGAAGAGCCTAAAGCGACTCCAGCCGGATTCTTCGCTCGCCTATTCCGCCGCGAGGGCGGCCGCTAGTCTGCTCAATCTCCGGGCGTGGTGCCATGGTTCTTGCGCGCGTAGGCGCGTGCGGCACGCACCCGGTCGCCGCATCGGATCGAGCACCAGTGTCGCCGCGCGTGTGTGCGGAGCAGGAATCGATCGCACGGCGCCGCGGCGCATTGGGCGAGGAGTTGCGCCTGGTCGCCACTCAGGAGCTTCGCCGCGTCGTCGGCAAGTTGGCTCATGGCGTGCTCAACGAGCCGAGAGACGGGGTGTACTGACTCGCGCGCGAATCCGTTTCCCGGACTGAACCGGAGCGCTGAAATCCCCGGGGCAGCGGTCATGGTTGTGTTGAGGTGCTCCAGTGCGTGCACGGCGGGGGTTTGCCCTTCTACCTGAGCGGAGAAGACTATGCGCAGCGTCTCTCGAAGCCCGGTGAGCTGCTGCTGACAATACGAGAGCAGAGCTGTATTCGATGGGACTAGGCCGTGGTCGATCAACCAGGTGGTTGCCTCCTGTGGGTTCCCCAGCTCATCGAAGTGTTGCCCGCTCGTGAGTGTCACGGCGCTGTTCGCGAGCGCCAGGCTCGTGTGCAGGGTTTCACCTGGTGCGGCAGGAAGGGGGGTGCTGGTCATAGCCTCACGGTATCAGTGGGTTATTTCCGTGAGAAGGTGTTAGCGTTGATCTCACGTCAAAGAAACAGATTTGACATGAGAAATTTGGAGAGCATATGCAGCCCGTACCCCCGTCCGGAACCGCGCCGTTCGCGCTCTCTGTGCTGGACAACGCGTTGACCGGAGCCGGAACTCCGGCCAGCGCGGCGTACCGCGACGTCGTTGACCTGGCGAAGATCGCTGACCGTCGCGGGTTCCAGCGCTTCTGGATGTCCGAGCACCACGGCATGCCTGGCGCCTCAACGTCCTCACCTCAACTCATGCTCGCCCGCCTCACCGGGGAGACGGAGCGCATTCGCTTGGGCGCCGGGGGAGTGATGCTCCCCAACCACGCGCCCCTCCTGGTCGCCGAGCAGTTCGGAATGCTGAACGCGCTCGCTCCCGCCCGCATCGACCTCGGCGTCGGTCGCGCGCCGGGCACTGATCAGCCCACCGCAGCCGCGTTGCGGCGCCATCGAGACGCCAACGATCAGTTCCCCGAGCAGATCGCAGAACTGGTGGGGTTTCTCGAAGACGACTTCCCGGCTGGCCACCCCTATCAGTCTGTACATGCGGTTCCCGGGCCCTGGCAGGCTGCCGAGAACCGCGTCCCCCATGAAGAGGGTGTCCCGCAACTGTGGGTGCTGGGTTCCTCGAACTACTCGGCGCATCTCGCCGCGCAGCTTGGCCGTCCCTATGCGTTCGCCCTCCAGTTCGGTCGGGCCGACGTGGCAAGCGCACTGCGGATCTACCGAGAGAAGTTCCGGCCCTCGGTCACCCTTGCTGCACCCCACGCCATGGTCAGTGTGTCCGTCGCGGCGCACGACGACCCCGATGAGGCGCGTCGGCAGACGAGCTCCACAGCGATGGCGATGCTGCGCATGTTCCAACGCAGGCCCTACGCGCTGCTCCCTCCAGAGGAGGTCGCCGCGTACTCGGCGACGCTCGAAGAACAACAGGTTCTCGACCACTACATGGCGAACACGATCCACGGCTCAGGTGAGCAGGTCGGCGACGCGCTGGAACGCCTGCACCAGCAGACAAAGATCGACGAGATCATGCTTGTCACCGGCGGCCATTCGCGTGAGATCCAGACCAGGACGGTCGAGCTTATGGCCGACCACTTCGGCCTCGCGAGGTGACATTCAGGTGACGCTCCACGAGATGCGGCGTAGGTTCGGCCACGTGTTCGCGTGATCCTGCGGGACTTCTAGGAGGTAACACAATGAGCGAGTATCAACCGACTTCGATCAAGGTGCGCGGCGCGCGGGTCCACAACCTGAAGAACGTCGATGTGGATGTGCCGCTCGGGCAGCTCGTTGCGATCGCGGGGGTTTCCGGGTCGGGGAAGTCGTCGCTCGCCCTCGGCGTGCTCTACGCCGAGGGGTCACGCCGGTACGTCGAAGCGCTCTCGACGTACACGCGGCGTCGCATGTCGCATGCGACGCGTGCCACGGTTGATTCCGTGCATCATGTGCCGGCCGCTTTGGCGCTGCGGCAACGCCCGAGCATGCCCGGTGTGCGATCGACGTTCGGCACATCCACGGAGCTCCTGAACGTGCTGCGCGTGATGTTCTCCCGCCTCGGTTCGCACGTGTGCCCGAACGGGCACCGTCTCGCACCCACCATTGACGTGGCGGCGAACAAAGACCTGGTTTGCCCCGAATGCGGGGCCATCTTCTATCCACCGGGTGCAGAGTCCCTCGCATTCAACTCCGATGGAGCCTGCCCGGTATGTACCGGCACTGGCACTGTGCGCGACGTCGATGACGCGGCCCTCGTCCCCGACGCGTCGAAGACGATCGAGGGTGGCGCAGTCGCGCCGTGGGGGATGTTCGGGCTCGCCGTGATGCCTCAGGTCGTCGCCGAGCTCGGGGTGCGCATCGACGTGCCGTACCGCGAGCTGACGGAGCAGGAACGACAGATCGTGGTGGACGGCGAGGCCGTCAAACGAGAGATCAGGGTTCCCTCGAAGTCGGGGAAGCTCTTTGACCTCGACTTCACCTACCGCAGTGCGAGGCAGGCGGTGCGGGAAGCGATCAACAACGCGAGCAGCGAGGCCGGGCTCACCCGAGTGAGCCGATTCATCACGACGTACGGATGCACTGCCTGCCACGGCAGTCGCCTCTCGGACAAGGCGCTGGGCAGCGAGGTCGACGGCATCAACCTCGCCCAGGCGGCTCAGAAGAACCTCGAGGAAGTCCTCTCTTGGGTTTCGACGATCCCGAACTCGGTGGACTTGGAGCTTCGTCCCATGGCATCGCTCATAGCCGGGCAGTTCGCGGAGATGGGACAGCGGCTGGTGCAGCTGGGGCTGGGGTACCTGACGCTTGATCGGGCCAGCTCGACGCTGTCGACGGGCGAGCGTCAGCGTGTGCAACTCGCTCGCGCCGTGCGCAACGAGACAACCGGGGTGCTCTATGTCCTCGACGAACCGTCCATCGGCCTGCATCCCGCGAACATCGACGGTCTCATCGGGGTGATGCGAGATCTCCTCCGAGACGGTAACTCCGTTGTCCTCGTGGATCACGACGTGCAGGTGCTGCGTGAAGCTGACTGGATGATCGAGATCGGGCCAGGTTCGGGTGCTGCTGGGGGAACGGTGCTTGCACAGGGCACGATCTCCACGATCGCAGCCGATCCGGTCTCGCTGATCGGAGAGTTCCTGTCCGGCCGGGCTGAGATCGTCACGAGGGTGCGGAAACACTCGGCGGAGGTGTTCGCCGACGGGGCGGTGCGGCTTGCGACCTCCGCCGTACACACCGTCCGCCCTCTCGAGGTCAGCATCCCGAAGGGGCGGCTCACGGCGGTGACCGGCATGTCCGGCTCTGGCAAGACCACCCTGGTTCTCGACAGTCTGGTTCCGGCTATCACCGCCGCGCACGAGGGCACGGAGTTCCCTCCGCATGTCCGCAGCATTGACGCTGCTGGTTTGACGAGCGCCAATGTCGTCGACGCGACACCGATCGGCGCCAACGTGCGATCGACCGTTGCGACCTACAGCGGTGTGCTCGACGATCTTCGTCGCCTCTTCGCGTCGACGCCCATCGCACGCGAAGAGGACCTGAAGGCGGGAGACTTTTCTTACAACACGGGTTCGTTGAAGTGTCCCCGTTGCGAGGGCACTGGCCAGATCGTGCTCGATGTGCAGTTCCTGCCGGATGTCGACATCCCTTGCCCGGACTGCCACGGGACTCGCTACAGGCCGGCTGCCGATATCATCCGGATCCCGACGGGAACGGCAACGAATAGCCTGCCTGAACTACTATCTGCCACAGTAGCCGACGCCGCTGAACTGCTCGCGGACCATCCCCGGATCGCCAAGAAGCTGCAGACTCTGGTCGAACTCGGCCTCGGATATCTGACGCTGGGGGAGGACACACCGGCTCTCTCTGGTGGGGAGGCTCAACGCCTCAAGCTCGCCACAGAACTCGGTCGTAAGCACACGAGCACCCTCTTCATCCTCGACGAGCCGTCGGTGGGGCTGCATCCGCTGGACACAAGAGTGCTGCTGGCCGTGATCGATCGCCTGTTGAGCACTGGCGCGACGGTCATCATCATCGAGCACGACCTCGACATGATCGCGAACGCGGACCATGTCATCGATCTGGGCCCTGGTGGCGGGACCGCGGGAGGCCGCATCGTCGCCACGGGGAGCCCGGAGGGAGTCTCGGAGAACCCCGACAGCGTGACGGGTCGATACCTCGCTCGGTTCTCGAGGAATCCCTAAGCGCTGACCGAGGCTCGCTCACCTGCTGAGCTGCAGGACACCAAGATCGGCACGGAATCCTCGCTCGTGATGTTCGGAACTCTGATCACCCAGGCGTTCATGGCGTCCAGGACTCCTTGGAGCTCCTGCCCGACCTCGGTCAGTTCATACACGACTCGCGGAGGGACCTCGGCATACGCAGTCCTAGTGACGAGCCCGTATGTCTCGAAGCGGCGAAGCCGGTTCGAGAGTGTGTGCGCACTTATCCCAGGGGAGTGCGGTGCCTAGCTCAGTGAAACGAGCCGACCCAGTAAGCAGCTCGCGCACGATGAGGGTCGCCCAAGGGTCATCGAGCAACGTCAGGAAGCGCGCGATTCCGCATTCGGGCCAGTCGACTCGGAGAAGGTCATAGGGGCAACATGCGCTTATTAGTGCATTCGGCGCCATCAGAGCACTGCAGCAACTGAGTAGTCCTGCCGATGGAAGAACGACCGAACCGCGCCCAAGGCACACTTCTGTACCCCTGGGGCGCGGCTCGGCGAGGGATGCTAGCGCTACTTCTGACCCCAGAAAAGGTCTTCGTTCACGCCATCTTCGGAGAACAGGTGCGCTTCGATGATCTTCCCGTCACGGACCGTGAGGAGGTCGATGCCGGCCATGTCCATGGAGGTGCCTGCGCGCTGGCCCGTGAAGCGAACAGGCACAGCTACGAGCTCACCGTTGACCATGGCGGGTCCCGTGACGGCGAGTTGGAAGGTGCCCTGGCTGGCTTCCATCATGCCGCCGAGAAGTGCTCCGACTCCATCGACGCCGTGGTGTGTTCCGGAGAACTGATTGGCGCCCGGCTGGTTCCAGACGACGGCGTCACTGAACTGTGCCATGACGGTTGGAAAATCTCCTCGGCCGAGGGCGTCGAAGTACGTGGCTGCGACTGCTGCTGGGGTGTTGGTCATGGTGCTCCTTTGGTCAGGTTCTGAGTGGGATACGCTCACATAGTTACATTCGGAAACCTGTTACCTCAAGGTAACTAAGGAGAATCATGGAACCCAATCCACCCACTTGGAACGTCATGCTCGCGACTTGTCCGTCCAGAACTTCCCTGGCGAAGATCGCGAACAAGTGGACCGCGATGATCGTGATTGCTCTCAGTGATGGACCAGCGCGCTTCGGTGAGATCCGAGAACTCGTCGAAGGCATCACGGGCAAGGTGCTGACAACAACGCTTCGAGATCTGGAACGCGACGGGATCGTGACCCGCACCGCGTACAACGAGATGCCACCGCGTGTTGAGTATGAACTCACCCCTCTGGGCCAGACCCTCCGCGCTCCGCTTCTTGCCCTCGGCCTGTGGGCCGAAGCGCACATCAGCGAGGTACTTGAGGCTCGCGTGGCCTTCGATCAAAGGGGTTCTGCCTAGCGGAACATCCAAGCTTGTCGGTTGCGACCCCTTCGGCTACTGTCATACAGACCGAGCGCGCGGTTTGTATAGATCTCAATGAGGAGCAATCGATGACCGACAACACAGCTGTGAACAGCACAGAGCATCCCCCGACGTTTGCCATACCAACCGTCAAGGCACGTCCCGGCGTCGTCGCGACTATGATCGCTGCCCGCTTGGGCCTCATGCTTCCGCTTTCGACGGTCATCTCGGCCGCCCTGGTGCTGAAGCTGCAGTCATTAATGCCCCAAGCGGAGGTCGTTCCGATGCTGGGCCTCATCACCTCGATCGGCGCCTTCTCCGCCCTCTTCTTCGACCCGGTCTTCGGTCGCATTAGTGACAGGACCATGAGTCGGTTCGGTCGTCGTCGCCCCTGGATGATTCTGGGCATGACGGGCCTGCTCGTCTCGTTGTTGGTCATGGCGTTGGCGCCTAGCGCCATGGCTGTTGGAATCGGCTGGATTCTCGCGCAGATCACCGCCAATGCGGCGGTGGCCGCGCACACAGCGTCTATTGCGGACCAGTTGCCCTCATCGCAGCGAGGGAAAGTCGCCGGTGCGATCGGCATCGCTCAGCAAGCAGCCACGCTCGGCGCGGCCTACGCCGCTCAGCTGTTCTCCAGCGATCTGCTGCTGCTCTTCCTCGTGCCTGGTGTGATCGGCTTCATCCTCGTTCTCTTCTATGCGCTCCTCTTGCCAGACCAGCCTCGGCCGTTTCCGGCGAGGCAGGGAGAGGGATGGAAGGTGGTCCTCAAGACCTTCTGGGTGAACCCCATCAAGAACCCTGACTTCGGACTCGCGTGGTGGTCTCGTTTCCTCGTTGTTCTGGCCAACTTCATGTTCACCACTTTTCGACTCCTGTGGATTCAGCACGAGATGGACCTGGAGCCTACTGAGGCGGTCCAGATCATGGCGACCGGAGTTCTCGTGTTCACGGTTGCGCTCGTTGTGAGCGGTCAGGTCGCCGGATGGCTTTCAGACAAGCTGGGGCGACGCAAGGTCTTCATCGTCGTTTCGGCGCTCATCTTCGTTCTCGGCACGATCTTGCTGACACAGACGACCGGGCCGACGATGTTCTACGTCGCCGAAGCGATTATTGGCGTTGGGTTCGGTGCCTACGTAGCTGTCGACCTCGCGCTTGTCCTCGACGTTCTCCCGGATCCGGAGGAGACGGCAAAAGACCTCGGCGTCTTCAACATCGCGATGGCAGGACCACAGGTGATCGCCCCCGCTCTCGCAGCTTGGATCATCGGGCTGAGCAACGGCGCTAACTACGACGCGATGCTCATGGTAGCCGCAGGGATCGCGCTTGTTGGCGCACTCCTAATCGTTCCCGTCCGAAGCGTGAGGTAGATGATGAACAGACATGCTCAAGAGACCCCATCGGCCGGACAGCTCGATGAGCTCATCGAGGAACGCCTGCGGTTGTTGAGCCTCGAATCCAAGATCAGGCTCCTCTCGGGAGCAGATTCCTTCTCACTCCACGGTGACGAGAGCATCGGCCTCCGCCCAGTGGTCCTCTCTGATGGGCCCACCGGGGTTCGAGGGGAGGTCGTCGTGGGTGGGCGGGAAAGCTGTCTCCTCCCAAACGCAAGCCTCCTCGCGCAGACGTGGAGTAGAGCTGCGCTCGCTGAGGCCGGGGGGGTGCTTGCTGACGAGGCCGAGGCTCAGCACACGCACGTCGTTCTCGGGCCGACCATCAACCTCCACCGTTCTCCACTCGGGGGGCGCCTCTTCGAAGCCTTCAGTGAAGACCCCCTGCTCACGGGCCATCTGGCAAGCGCCTACATTTCGGCGCTCCAGGAACGCGGGATCGGTGCGAGTGCCAAGCATTTCCTCGGAAATGAATCGGAGACAGAGCGCACGACCGTCGACGTCCGCATCTCGGACAAAGCGCTCAGGGAGGTGTATCTGACGCCTTTCGAGATCGCTGTGCAGGACTCGAACCCGTGGACGCTGATGGCGGCATACAACAACGTCAACGGAGTGGCATCGACGGAACACCACCAGCTCCTCACTGAAGTCGTCAAAGACCAATGGGGGTATGACGGTCTTGTTATGTCGGACTGGTATGCGACCAAGACGGCCGCGGAGAGCGCAAATGCGGGACTCGACCTCGTCATGCCTGGACCCGAGACCCCCTGGACCGCAGAGCTCGAGCGCGAAGTGCGTTCGGGTGTCGTCGCAGAGGCGACCATCGACGAACACGTGCGTCGACTCCTGCGGCTCGCGTGGAGGGTCGGGGCTCTGGACAGCGGCCGCGACTGGCTAACCGGCATGAACGCACCTACGAGTCCGAGTCGGCGCGCGCAGCTGATGCGCCTTGCCGCTCGCGGCATGGTCGTCCTCAAAAACGAGCGACAGACGCTGCCGCTCTCCCCGGACACCAGCATTGCCTTGATCGGGCGACATGCATCAGACACCATCGGTCAGGGCGGTGGGTCGGCTCAGGTGCGTGCGCCACACATCGTTTCCGTTGTCGACGGACTTACGTCACGGCTGGGGGCAGATCGGATGACATTCACGGACGGCGTCGAAACACGCCAAGTGCTACCCGCCGCTTCCACCTCCCTAGTGTGCGACCCCGAGACCGGGGAGCCCGGGGTGCGCGCCCGCGCGCTCAACACCGCGGGTGAGGTACTAGAAAGTCGCCACCTTGAGGTTGCTGAACTGGAAGACAGTCAGATCGGATGGCTCGAGCAGGCTGCCTCGATTCAACTCAGCGCCCGCTTGACGATCACGCACGGGCGAACGATGCAGATCGGCGCGCGGGGCCCCGGCAACTGGCGGCTCGAGGTCGGCGCTCATCGCCGTGATCTTCGGATCGATTATCACCCGGGTCCAGGCGGCGGATTCTTCCGCCCGAAGAGCTCGTCGAGCCCTGTGCATGTGGAGCCAGGTCAGCTGATCACCGCCACCGTTGAACGCGACGAGCTGCCCCGCATCCTCGGGTTGGTCGTCAACGAAGCGACGCGATCCCCGGCATCGGCCATCGCTGCCGCCGCGACCGCCGCGCGAAACGCGGACGTAGCAGTGGTCGTTGTCGGGCTGACTCCGGATCAGGAGACCGAAGGGGAGGATAAGGCTTCGCTGTCGCTTCCAGGGGAACAGGATGCGCTGGTGGCGGCTGTCGCCAGCGTCGCAACTCGGACCGTCGTCGTCGTCAACGCTGCAACACCGGTGCTCATGCCATGGCTCAGAGACGTCGACGCCGTGTTGTTCACCGGACTGCCAGGGCAGGAAGCTGGGGATGCTGTCGCCGCGGCACTGCTCGGGGATGTTCTGCCCGAAGGGCGACTGGTCACGACCTTCCCGGGGCCCCACCAACACGGACCTGCCTGGAACACCACACCACGAAGGGGAATTCTGGAGTACGCCGAAGGCACCTCCATCGGATACCGCGGCTGGTTCGATCGCGGAGAAGAACCTGCCTTCTGGTTTGGGCACGGACTCGGACTGACGACGTGGCACTACTCGCGCGCCGTAGTCGCCAGGTCGAACGTCGAGGGCGTGCTGGAAGTGGAGGTCGACATTGCCAACACCGGGTGTTGCGCCGGGCAGGAGACCGTCCAGGTGTACTTCGAACCCGATCGCCCGGATGAGCCAGTCCGTCTCATCGGCTGGGGGCAGGCTTCCATCGGAGCCGGCGAATCGATCACAGTCCGAGTGGTCTGTGATCCGCGGCTGCAGCGAAGCTGGGATACGGAGAACCAGACGTGGGTTCCGTTGCAGGATGGGGTCTTCCTCATCGGGCGAAGCCTTGGAGACGTCCGAGTTAGGATCTGATCGGACCGTCTCAACATCGCGCGTTGACACAAACCCAGCCTCGAAAGAAGGATCTTTGTCGTTTCCACCAAGATATGCCGCTGAGGCTCGACCTCGGCGAACACGACGATCGGCTGCGGAAACTCAGAAGCAGATCATTGGCGTAGCGGTAGACCAGATCGCGGCAGTTGGTTTCAACAAGATGTCTATCGCAGAGGTGGCTGCGGCCAGCGGAATCTCACAGTCGGGGCTCCTTCATCATTTCCCGTCGAAGGTTGCGCTCCTCGCTGCCATCCTCGAGCAGCGTGAAGAGGATGACAACGCGTTCCTCTTCGGAGATGGCACAGTCCCACTCGGCTGGGATGCGTTTGAAGCTCTCGTCTCGGTGTCGGCGCGGAACTCCACGCGTCCCGAATGGGTGGGCGTCTTCGTCCGTGTCGCGGCCGAGGCGACCGAAGCTGATCATCCCGCCCACGCGTGGTTGCGCGCTCACTACACCAGCGCCCAGAGGTGGCTTGGTGATGCCCTCGAGCACGGAAAGCGTGTGGGGGTAGTCCGCAAGGACGCACCAACGGAGCTTCTCGTCGGTAACACTGTCGCGGTACTCGATGGAATTCAGCAACGGTGGCTCGTCGATGAACAGATCGACATGGTCGGTTGCGTTCGCGAGTATGTTGCGGGACTCCGCAGATCCTGGGAAGTCGCGCCGTAACTTGCAGCATGTGCAGGCGGGTCGACCTTTTTCTCATCCATGAACCGACCGTGCGCGCGGTCAGTTATCGGCATCGCCCATCTGCGTTGGGTGGACGTCTCATGTACACGCCAAGAAAGTGGCCAAGATGCTCATCCTCATCCTCATCCTCGGGTTCATCATCGGAGCCCTGACCGGCTTCCTCGGTGCGGGCGGGGGTATTCTGACCGTTCCGGCGCTGGTCTATCTCGTTGGCCTACCGGTCTCGACAGCCGTGTCAACGTCCCTCGTGCTCGGCGCTCTTGGCCCGATTGCTGCTCTGGCGCCGAGGGTTCGGGATGGAGTCGACTGGAAGATGGTGCTCCCCGTGGCTGGAGCAGGTGCAGTCGCGGCGCTTGGCGGAACTCTGGTTGGGCGCCTCGTCCCGGACGACCTCTTGCTGCTCATGTTTGCTGTGCTCATGATCGCGTCGGCGGTCCAGATGTTTCGTGGCAAACCGAAAGTGGACGGCATCGATGAGCGTCCGAAGTTCTGGGTCGTACGTGCCCTAGCCGTGGGGCTCCTGGTCGGGTTCTTAACTGGTCTGCTCGGCGTCGGCGGCGGATTTATCACCGTCCCGGCGCTCGTCTTCCTTCTGGGTCTTCCCATGCGCCTCGCGGTGGGCACGTCATTGGTCGTCGCGATGATCAACTCGATCGCGGGAATTGCCGCGCATGCAGGCACTTCGAGCCCCGACTGGCTTGTCGTGCTCGCATTCGTCGTGCCGGCGATGGTGGCCTCATTCCTTGCCGCGCTTCTGGCGAAGCGTGTCAGCAACAAGGTGCTGCAGAGGTCGTTCGCGGGCCTCATTCTCGGGGTCGCGTTCATGACTCTCGCGCAAGTTCTCTTGGCTTGATGCTCGTGTGGCGAAGTCTGAATGACCTTCGCTACGGGATGAGTCGTTACCTTAGTGCACTTGACGTAACCGATGCATGCCCTGCACTAATAGGTACATGACCTATTTGATTCACGGCGCCACGGGCGCCCAGGGCGCCCCCGTCGTCGCAGCCCTCACCGCAGCCGGCCTCGATGTCACCGCTGCTGTCCGCACGCCGAGCTCCTATTCCGGCCCAGGAGTGGCAGCGGCCGTCGACTTCGCCGACACCGCCTCACTGACCACTGCCTACCGCGACATCGACGGCCTCTTCATTCACCTGCCCATCGGGTCACCCGCAGAACAGCTCGCTGTGGCAACCGCCGTCGCCGTCGCCGCCGAAGCATCCCGCCCCGCACGCGTCGTGGTCTCCACCAGCGGCTACACCCTCGAAGATCCGCAGAGTGCGCTCGCTGTGCTGGTGCGCAGGCTAGAGGAAGCGGGGATCTCGACCGCTGTCGTGCAGCCCCGCCTCTATCTCGAGAACCTCCTCTTGCCGTTTGTCGTCGGACCGGTGAAGGAGCGCGGAGTTCTCAGCTACCCCCTCCGCGCTGACTACGCGGTTTCCTGGAGCTCTCACCTCGACGTCGCTGACGTCGTCGTCGGGCTGCTGCAGGACAGCACGGTCACCGGCACCGTGAGCATCGGAGCCCTCCCAGGTCTGCTCGGCGAGGATCTTGCCCAGGGCTTCGCAGCGTACCTCGGACAGCCGGTCAACTTCGAGAGCAACGACCCGGACGATTTCGGCAGGGACCTCAACCTCCTCATCGGTCCTGGTGCCGGGCCGGTCGTCGAATCCTACAAATGGCGTGCCTCGCAGCCCGATGAGATCATCGACGAAGCGACGAGCGCGCAGCGGCGCCTCGGCATCATGCCTCGCTCGGTTACAGAATGGCTGGCGCAGATGGGCGTCTAGTTTGGCACGAATTCTCTGAAAGCGAGCCCGCCCCGGCTGAGTAGCCAGGGGGGCTAGCGAGCCTACCTAGGCAGCGTCCGATTTAGGTGTGAGGCATCTCGAGCCAATGTCCCTCACACCGCCATGACTCGTTCTTGGAACCTTGTCACTAGCTCGGCGTTGTGTGTGTCGTTGCCATCAACGTTTGCGCTTCACCAGAGGGCAGCTCTAAGTCCAGGTCGTAGGCCTTTCGTAGTACGGTCACCCAGAGGGCGGTATTTGCGACGCTATACGGGGGAGGTGACGGGTGGGTTTGGGGGCGAGCTCACGTCACCTGGCGGCACTGCCGTGTCGATGACAATGTCCGCGAGTGATGCGAGCGTGCATCTTGATCGTCGTGGGGCTGACTCCGTGGCGTGGAGTGAGGCGAAGGCGGTGACTGTGGCCCCACGGTCGTTCGCGACTTCGGCGATCTCAACTGGGTACGGATTCACGCCGCTGTTCGAGAAGATGACGACTGTGTCCTCGGCGGCGAGGTTCGCATTCTTGGCGACCTCATGACCTAGGCCGGGTCGTCGTTCCGCGCCAGTCGCAGAACGTGCTCCGGAGAAGGGGAGCACTTCGGGATGTCAAAGCGGGCTCATGAACGCTGCCCCCCCCCGGCCCGGAAGAAGGTCTCGAGGGCAGCAGCCAGCGAATGGCCAGCGGCTCCTGGTCGCCCAAAACCTGCGTGCTGACCGGTCAGATCAATGGCCTTCGCCGCAGTTGACGTCGACGCGTCGTTTTTGGCGAGAACCTGGTCGATGAATGTTGCGATATTTGAGATCATAGCCATACCTTTCCTTGCAGGCCGACGTTGAACCGTTCTTTGATGTGCTTAGCGTTGACGAAGTGGGCGATCTGCGCCGCGATCGGTGCAATGTCGGTGATCTCCTCGAGGTACGTCTCCTGTGTATTCCCGACCTCGGGGATTTGGGGCCTCGTCGATCTCAGGTCGGTGTACGTGACATTCGCTTCAACGCCGTGTTATTCAAGCGCTTTGAGATCCCGAGAGGTCCCCAGTGTGGTGGCACGAGCGGGGGCGTCATCGGAATCGAGCCCCAAGGGGCCGAAATCGGAATCTTGAGAGATGTCACGGAGTCGTCTCGGCGATTCCGAGTAGCCGTCGCCGAGAGCTACGACGGACCCAGCCATCCAAGTGTTGGCGGTATATCCGCGACGCGCGTCTGGAAGATCCGGGGGTGGGATTGAAATATTGGACTCAGCGCCCGCATGTGGGGGCGTTGGTTACGTTGAGGTAACTGCACTACCTACTGCCAGCATGAGCAGGATCCACTGGACGAGTAAATAGGGGGGGGGAACTCATTCATGATGTCAATCACGCGGCAGCTCATCACGGGACTCTCTGCTGGGGATTGGGCTGTGCGAGCCCGCGGCCGTGTCCAGCTCCAACTCAACCGATTCGACCCGAGTAGGTACTTCGGGGTATTCGCTCCCGCTCATCAGCGAACGCGTCCCGGCCGCCTAACGCCAGTCGACGCACTCCACAGGCTCAAGAATGAGCGAATACATGCCTGGAAGCCCGAAATGAAGCGAGCGGGCGTCACTGTCTCAGAAGGGAGCACTGTACTACGTGAGCTGTCTACGCATGTCGGCCTGCATCGACACGCGTTCGCTGCATCCCGCCTCGCAGGACGTCAGCTTGAAGCTATGACTGCGCGAGTGCTCTCGGTTAGAACTCTTCTACGAGATATCCCTCGAGCAAGAGGGCGGCCCGCAGGTCCTCACGCGACGAGGCTACTCGCCCCGCCTGCGAGAGCCTGCGACGGGCCAACTTTAGGTGTGTTCGCACGGTATCCCCATGGAGGCCGAGCAGGTCCCCGATCTGTCGACAGGTCGGGGCAGCACGACTCGCGAAAAGAGCGGCGACCTGAAGCTCTCGGTCAGAGAGTGCCCCTGGGATTCCCCGATACTGACCGGCTGCACCACTCGATGCGGTGTCGATGTACTCGATGAGTCGCTGCCACGACGTGTTTTTCCTGCCGGCCACGAAGCTTGTTCCTTCCTGTTCCAGCCGCCTCGTCACGGCGCTCGGTTGGGTGTTGATGAGTACGCCGACTTGGGTGCCGAGGCGAAGGATCGCGCGCGCTTTCAGTACGACAGGCACGTGATCTACGAGCTCTGCCGAGACGATCACCAAGTCGGCATCTGACGCGCGCGTTCCGGAGAAATCCATCCACGAACGGGTCTGGATCCCGATGGACCATTCTGCTGCTGACTCGGAGGCATGACGGATTCCATCCCAAAGAAAGAAAGTGTCATCAATAACTTCTATGTGAGTCACGTGAGACACTTCCGTTCATGTTTGAAATTGAGGTTCACTTGCACCCTTCGAAAAGCGCACGCAGACAGACGACTGGAGCGTCGGGACCTGGCTTGCCGTGGCTCATTTGTGTTCCCTACTCTTTAGATGGCGCGCTGATTAGTCAGGCCACGATTCGACGAGCACCTTTTCTTCGGTCTCCTATGCTGTCGTCTGACGCGAATCATGCGCTAAACCTCGTTGTCGCGGAGTCCCCCCGCTTCGTTGTCATAGACCAAGATTTTGTTCCTATGAACACGTTGCCCCGCTTTATTCGAGCTGTTGCGTCACGGGGAAGTAAAGTGATTCTCTGCGTCCGTCGAGACGCAGGGAATGTCGAGGAGATGGGAGTGCTCGCCGGCGCTAGTGCTTTCTATACCAGAGGTTCTGGCGTCTCAGAGCTGCTCGATTCGATCCGCAGGGCATTGGATGGGCGGCCGGCTGAGGTGTCGGAGCCAGGTCTCATGTGGGCAGCCCCGAGGCGTGCAGAGGGCGTTTCTCTCACGCCAGCTGAGCAACGGGTGGTCGACGCTCTGTTCACCCCTGGTGCTTCGACCGTGTCGGCTGCTGCTGCTCTTGGCATAAGTGTCAATACTGTGAGAAATCATGTTTCCAACATCCGGGGGAAGATTGGTGCAACGCCGGCCCGGAATCTTGATTCTCTCCGATTCGCGCTGATGCAGCTCGGAATCCTTGAGCCTTACCCCAAAGTAACTAGCGATGATGGGGTGGACGCTGGGTTAGTTTGATGTTGAGTGTTTTGATCACCTCAAGCGGTTTCACTTACTTGAGGAAGATATGTCCGAAAACCACAATTCTATTGGTCCCTCACGCAGAAAGATCATCAAGGGAGCGGCCTGGTCCGCTCCAATTATCGCGACGGCAGTGGCGGCCCCGTTTGCTGCTGCTTCAGAGCGGTGGAATATCGCAATTGGACAAGGATGTCTGGTTGGGATTGCGGGGCTAGATCTTCTCCCAGGATTCCGGATCGCGGAGACGACCAACACACTGCCACCTGCCACGCTCACGTTCACGCAGTCGATCGTGTACTCCGGCTCATACAATTTCCTTTTTGCGGAGGGGGCACAGCGCGCTGCGGCCCAGTTGATTGGTACCACCAACCTCGGTCTGTACTTTGTTGCTGGCATCATCAGCTCGCTCAGCAGCAATGCGACGGCGACGGCGTATAGCGGTAGCCTCACCAGTTCGAGCTACCAGGAAACGGGTCGCGCTTCTAATGGTCTCGGTGGCACCCGAGTTGATTTCACTATGACCCGTAGTCGGACCATTACCGTGACGAACTTAGGCGCAGGCGGTACGGCAGGCATCGGTTATTTGCTCAATGCGAGCGTCACGTTGCCCGGAGCCTCCGTCCGCAACATTCTCTCTGCCAACACCGGATCGGGCGGTCTGAACTCAGCAGACGACTCAGCAACGCTTGATTGGGACCTTCTCAGCGTGGGCTGCTGACCAAGACTCGAGCTGCACATCAGCTCGTAATACGGCCCGGTGATCGCGGCTGGGGTCGCGAAGGGGCTGGGGAGTCCCCACGCCGGGTTGAACATCGGGAGGGCTGGAGGCCGAACAGGCCGAAGGCCCTCTCGATTCCTATGTGGTGCCAGCCGGTCGACTCCCGTTTAGGGCCCCACTCGTCCCTAGCATCCTCGTCAGGTTGGGTGATGCGCAGATCTGACGTGCGGGTTCATCCGCGGTTGGAACTCCAGCGACGTCTGCTGAAGGGTTGGCTGAGTCGCCGCAGCCTTCACTTGATGCTGAAGGCGCCGGCACTTGGTTCGTGTACGCGCAGGCGCTGCTCATCCAGTTTCTGCGCCATGTATTGGGGTGATAGACAGGAGCCGCGCGCAGCTAGTCATACGCCAAGCGGAGGGCAGTCGGCTGAGGCTATTCTGGTCGTTCGTCTCTGATTCGTGTGGCCTCGAGACCCGTGCGTGAGGATACGAAAGCTGAATACCGAGTTCGCGATACGAGGCACAGCTCAGTGCGCGATGGGGTTGAGTGGGTCGTGTGATCTAAGTGTCCGTAGACTGCTGGGGAGCCGCACGGTTCCTGTCTGCCGAGATTGCCCCCCCCGGCGCGTGCGGATGGCATCGCGCACAGTCGGGCTGTGATGCATCGCATTCGTGTTGTCTACATGGACGTGCGCTGCGTCTTAGGGAGCTTCCTTCTCCTAAGACGCAGGTCGGCTCGAGTTGCTTCTGGCCCAGAAGGTGTCTTCGCTTGCGCCGCCTTCAACGTTCCGGCCTTCCCTGCTCGATCATCGAGAGGCGTACGCGGATGGGTCTTTAGTTCGGCGTGCCCATGCGGAGAGTGAGCCCGCCCTGACTGCGTGACCAGGGCGAACTCCGCCGCATACACCGAGCGCTCGCGTGAGCTGCGTGTGCTCTATCCCCTCAAGTTGGGCTACTTCACAACGCCACGACCCGTCCTTGGAACATGGTGACGAGGTCGGTGTTGTGCGTGTCGTTGCCATCAATATTTGCGCTTCGCCAAAGGGGTAGTTCTGGGTCCAGGTCGTAGACCTTGCGCAGCACGGTCGTCCAAAGCGCGGTATTGGCGATGCTTGACACGGGGGAGGTGACGGGCGAGTTTGGGGGCCAGCTCACGTCGCCTGGCGGCACTGTCGTGTCGATGAGGATGTCCGCCAGTGACGCAACTGTGCATCTCGCTCGACGGGGGGCTGACTCCGTGGCGTGGCGTGAGGTGAAGGCGATGACTGTCGCCCCACGGGCCTTGGCGACTTCGGCGATCTCAACTGGGTACGGATTCACGCCGCTGTTCGAGAAGATGACGACCGTGTCCTCAGCAGTGAGGTCAGCTTTCTCGGCGACGTCACGACCAAGACCCGGTCGCCGTTCCGCGCTCGTTGCTGATCGGGCTCCGTAGAAGGGGAGCACTTCGGGATTCCAAAGTGGGCTAACGAAAGCCAAACCGCCAGCCCGGAAGAAGGTTTCGAGGACTGCGGCCAGCGAATGGCCAGCGCCGGCCGGTCGCACGAGTCCGCCACTTCGCCCGGTCAGAGCGATGGCTCGCGCCGCGGCTGACGTTGACCTGTCGTTTTCGGTGAGAACCTGGTCGATGAATGTTGCGATGTCCGTGGTCATAGCCATCCCTTTTCCTGCAGGCCAACGCTAAGCCGTTCCTTGATGTGCTCCACGTTGACGAAGTGGTCGATCTGCACCGCGACCGGTGCAATGCTGGCGATTTCCTCGAGGTACGTCTGCTGTGCGATGACGACGTCGGGGGTTTGGGACCTCGCCGATCCCAGGTCGGTGTACGTGACATTCGCTTCAACGCCGAGTCGATCGAGCGCCTTCTTCGCGGTTGTACTGAGCATCAGGCTCGTCCCCATTCCCGCTCCGCACACCGCGAGCACCTGGAGGACAGGAGGACGCAGGGCCATGCTGGAGGCGGCCGCCTCAGTACGCATCGAGGACGGAGCAGCTGGCCCAGCCGGAACGAGTTCTTCGGCAAGACGCGATCCGCGAGTCGCAGGTTCGGGACGGTTGGAGGTTTCATTCTTTGTCTCATCCGCACCCCCTTCTTCCCTGGCCATTTGTCTCTCGGCGCGCTTCTGACGAGAAGACAGTAGCGCCAACGTAAGGATGGTGACGAGCAGAACGGACACTGAGATGATCATGGCACCCCATACACCGAGGGGTGCGAGCAAGGCGCCGAGGCCGAGCAGGGCCCAGCCGACGACGAACCAGTCTGCGTCGGCGAGGGTCGCGAGCTCGGGTGCTGTTCCCGACCACAGGCCCCAGCCAATCCATTGCCCGAACGCGAGCACTACCCCGTTGATGACGCCGCCGAAAACGGCGCCTCGCCAGCCGGCAGCAGCGTTACCGAAGACGCCTCCAGCTCCTCCGCCGAAGAACAGCATGATCATCGGCGGGACGAGCACGAACCAGCCGAGGCCTGCGAAGACCGCCATGAGGACCAGGAAGACTGCCACTGACGTCAGGAATCCGATCATCACGGCAGTGGGGGCTTTGGTGAAGGTCACGGGAAGGTCGAGTGCGGGTTTCGAGCCAGGGAGGACTCGGTTGGAGAGGCCCTGGAAGGCAGGGACTATCTCCGCGAGGAACATTCGCACGCCGAAGAGCAGAATCGCGATTCCTGCCGCGAACCTGAGGCCTTGCAGGAGCGCCCAGACCCATGGCAGCAGCGTCGCTCCGGCCATCTGCTCCTCCACCACGTCTGTGGCAGCGAAGAGGATCGCGATCAAGAGGATGCTCCCGGTAACGAAGGCGGTCGAGACGTTGATGTCCTTGAAGAAGGACAGCATTCGCGGCAGCTTGAGGTTCTCCGAGTTGTGCGCCACCGGGTCTCCCAGGCGCAGGGCTCTCGCACCGTAGCCCGCGGCGAGTGCGATCGTCGAGTCGGTGTGCGCGAGTCCCACTTGGTCGTCCCCCATGACGCGTCGCATTAGGGGGCCGATGGCGATGGGCTGCAGTACCCAGTAGGAGCCAGCAATCAGTGAACCTGCGCCGGCGAGTATCCAGCGATTGACGTCCCCGAACATCTCCACCAAGCTCGCGGCTATCACCACACTCATCCAATACATGAGGTGGCCGGTGAGATACACGTAGCGCGCAGCCGGAAACACTCGCACCAGTGCAAGGTGGACGATGAAGCCACCCGCAATGATCAGCGGGATGACGGAGCCGGCTCCCGTATTGAACTCTGCGAGCGTGGACTCGGCTGTCGGTGGTTCGAGCCCCATGGCGCTTGACACGATCGCCTGGAAGCTGGTGAGTCCGCCGGCAAAGATCTCGACCCCCAGGTTGAGGACCATGACGCCGATGGTGGCGCGAATACCACCCGCGACCACTTCCTCGAAGGGCTTGCGCTGCAGGGCCAGGCCCACGATCGCGATGAGGCCGATGAGCACGGCGACCTGGTTGAACAGGTTGTTCGTGATCACCTCGATGATGCTGACAAAGACTTCCACGGTGCTCTCCAAGCGTCACGGGACGGGGTGCTGTAGACCAATCACATATTGGTATAGTCCAATTTTTGGCTTGACGCAAGGCTTCGACTTCGGATCAGCATCGAAAGTCGCCGCGAGCTGAGGCAGGGGTGCAAGGATTGCAACGTGACGACACCGAAGTATCAGAAGCTGGCGGACACCCTGCGTGAGCGGATCTTCGCCTCACCGGTTGGTGCTGCGATTGAGAGTGAGCGTCAGCTTGCGGACGATGCTGGGATATCTCGGATGACCGCTCGGCGTGCGATCGATGAGCTCGTGCGCGAGGGGCTGCTCGTGCGCGAGGTTGGCAGGGGTACGTTCGTGGCCCGCCCCGTCGTCAGCGTCCCTTTGCAGTTGACGAGCTTCTCCGAGGACATGCGTGCGCGCGGGCACCTCCCCACGAGTCGCGTTCTCCAGGCCACACATCTCGAGGCGACCGAAGAGCTCGCGGCGGTGTTCTGCGTATCACCTGGGGAGGATCTCCTGCTCCTTTCGCGTCTTCGTCTCGCTGACGGGGTGCCACTTGCGATCGAGCGGACCCACCTCAGGGCCCGTGATACGCCCGCACTATTGGAGCGCGATTTCGCCGAGGCTTCGCTGTACCAGGTTCTCGCGGATGAGTACGGTATTCGCTTCGAGGCTGGCCGGCAGATCATTCGCGCGGGGATCGTCGTGGCTGAGGACGCGACCTTGCTGCAAATCGATCCGGGATCGCCGGTGCTGGAACTCCTGCGGACGACCATCTCCGACGGCTCGGTGATCGAATGGACAATTTCGACCTACCCGGCCTCTCGCTTCGAGCTGTCCGCCCAGATCGCGCCCGCGACCGCACCCGCTGACGGTGCACTCAGCGCGCTGAGCGTTCGCCCGAACGAGCCAACAGGCTAGGCGTCAAATTCGGTCTTGACACGGTTTCAACCGTCACCTCTACTGGTACATACCAATTTTCCAGTGTGTTCTAGGAGGTAACTTCGTGCCTGCCCAAGATGGATCCACCGCCCACGCCACCCCCCACCCTTGGCCCCAGATGTCCAGGAGACGGCGAAAAATGCTGCCGTTCATCGGGGCCCTCGCTTTATCGTTTCTCATCGCGTCAGCTCCTGCCGCGAATGCGTCGGTGCTGTGGACTGGCGACCCCACTGACGGGACGAGCGCTTTCGGCAACATCGAGTGCGAGGCGCCCGGAGTCCTCGACGTCGAGGCGGATGCGTTCCGTTTCCAGAAATCAGTTGGCACGTACCGCTGCGAAGCTCGGGGCGTCAGCGTCGACGACCAGCGCGTGGTCTTCGCCGAGAATCAGACCTACTGGTTCGGTTGGACACAAGCGTTCGAGCTCGTGCCTGACTCGACTCAGGGTGACTGGGTTCCCTGGCAATGGAAGTCGTATCCGAACGCTGATCAGAACTACCCGCTGTTGATGCGTGTTCAGGATGGCCAGATCAAGCTCACCTATGTCGCGCCCGGTGGCGCTTGGTCGACGATCTGGTCCACGCCAGTTGAGGCATTCACTCCGAACGCTGTCGCGATCGGAATCCACACGTCCTCGCTAGCATCGGCAGGCTGGTTCGAGCTCTACTACAACGGCCAGCAGCAGACGTTCCTCGATGGCTCCAGCCGCTACCACGGGCGCACGTGGGACTCGGCAAATGAACCCAAGTGGGGAGCGTATGACCGCGACAACACGAGCTTCCAGATCGCCAATCGCGTGAGCAACCTCAGCATCGGAACCACGAAGGAGGATGTCCTGTGAAAACACCTCCACTCGCAACGGTCAGGTGGGCGATCGGCCCACTCGCAACCTTGATCGCCGGCACCACGCTGTTCGCAGTTCCACCCGGCGCGGCCCACACAAGCGAGGAGCAGGGTTCGAATCTCGAGGGTTGGGAGCTTGTCGCTGAAGAAGACTTCTCGGACGATTTCAGCACAGAGGGTGCCGGTTGGGTCCTCGATGAAAACGGGGTCGACGACACGTGGACAATCGATGACCTCGACGATGACGGGCAGGCTTGGCAGGCGATCAGCGATCCGTACTTCAGCGACGCTCTCGAAACGTTCCAGGTCTATCGGAAGCAAGTCCAGCTCGGAGACGATGGGTGGCTCACCGCCGAACTCGCCTCTGTCGATGCTGACCTCGATGGGGTTCCGGACTCGGAACCCTCATTCGCGACGGGACCAGCCGGCAGCGGCGAACAAGGATTGATCTTGGACGAACCGCAATGGAACTCTGGCGCTGTGATTCGTCCTACCGAGGAACTTCCGGAAGAGTACCGAATCGAGGTCACACTGAGGTCCCTCAACTTTGGAGGCAAGAGTGGTGGCAGCTTCCTGGACGGTGACAAGTACAACGGGTACGACGCTGACCGGGACTGCATGACCGGGTACCCGTGGACGTTCAAGGGTGCACTCGCTGATAAGACTCGATGCGAGTACGGCAACGTGATCAACGAGAACGGCTTCTATTACCTCGCCATCCTCGACCATGACAACCCCGCGCCACACGGCAATCCTGGGATTCATCACCGTCGAAAGGTCATCATGGACGGCTACTACGCTGACGTCGTCGGACAGTACGGCGACTACGCGACCTGCAACCCGGCAACCGGCGAGCTCTTCAGCTCCACTGACTCCAACTACGTCGGCCTCAACGCGGTCTTCATCCGCGGCGATCGCTTCATGAAGGGGCAGAATTACATCGGCAACGAGTACCAGTTTGAGACGGCATGCGGGTCAGCAAACAGCATCGATCGATTCGGCCCGAACAGCGAATACTCCCGAATTCTCACCTCTGCCGAGCTGCAACCGGAGTTCCTCCCCGATCAGAGCTACACCTTTGCAGTCGAGCGCCGCGATGACTCGTACACCATCGAGTACAGCGGACCGTTTCGCCACATCGGTCAAGCAACCTTCCGGTACACCCGAGACTTCGTCGAAGACGGGATCCCTATCTGGCACTACAACCAAGAGCCAGACGAGTATGGTGGCGAGTTCAACCAAGACCTCACTCTCACAGGAGCGAGTGGAAACTACACGCTCGAGGATGTCTGGCCTGCCGGGTCCGCGTACCCCGATTCCTTCATCATCGGCGACCCTCATCTGAACTACTACGAAGGATCGGCGACGATCGACGACATCCGCCTCTACGTGCCCGAGGATTAGCCGCTACCAGGAGCCTGTTCGCCCCTCATCTATGACGGTGGGGTTCACGGACCGCTTCAGCGGTTCGTGAACCCGGTCGTTAAAGTCGAGCCACTCGAACGCGCCTGATGCCTCAAGGGTGGCTGCTTCCAATGCAAACTCGACGGGGACCCCGCCTGAGGTCGTGCTTGATGGTCTGGGAGGTCGCCCCGTTTGAGAGGCGGTTCGCGGGGCGATCGTCAACGTCAACGACACGGCAGCGGGATACACCAGGCTCAGGGCCGACCGCTGGCCGCCGGTCGACGTCAGTGTAGAGATTCCCCTCAGTCCCCCGTGTCGTTCACGGGCTGAGCACGGCGGAGGCGTGATTGGATTCAGCGTCGGGACGCACTCCAAGCTCCCGAAAGATGCGAGGAGAAATCATGCCTAACACTTGGGCAGCACCCGTCACTGGACTCACCTGCAATGGATGCGTCACCACCGTTACATCGCAGGTCACTGAGATTGACGGCGTCACCTCGGTGAACGTTGAGCTCGTTCAGGGGGGCACCTCCACCTTGACGGTCTACGCCGACCGCGAGATCAGCGATGAAGAAGTTCAGGCCGCACTCACCGCCGGCGGAGCTTTTCAGCTCGCCCGCTAGCGCCACACCCCCCCCCGAGCGGGCCAGCCGGTAACCCCGGCCATCCCGCTCGGTACTCTTCCTGACAAGCGCACGGGCGACTCATGGGCCCCGAGCTGCGCCGACTGCGTGCACATTGAGTGGATGCTCGACCTTCCGAGGCTCGATCAGTCCATGAATCCGGTTGGAAGCCGTAGCGCACCCCCGACGAGCGAGCGCAGCGCCTCCGAGTCCGGTGCCGACAAACGTGACGCGGTCAAACCCCGCTCGACAACGCGCCCCCGCTCAAGGACGAGCAGCTCGTCGCAGAGCTCAGCCACAGCGGCGGTGTCATGGGTCACGAACACGAGCGCAACCCCAACTTCGCCTGACACGGTGCGCAGCAGCGACAGCGTTCGCTCTCGAAGCACCAGGTCCAAACTGCTTGTCGGCTCGTCGGCGAGGAGAACCGCCGGGCGGGGTGCCAGAGCTCGCGCCAAGCACACACGCTGGGCTTGCCCGCCGCTGAGCTCATCTGAGGTCATCGGCAGCACCTCGGGCGCCAGGCCGACATGGTCGACCAACTCCCGCGCGTACCACGACGTCGCTTCGCCTCGCCCCAAGAGGTCCCGCGCTGGCTGAAGAATGATGTCCTCCACGCACCGCCCCGGCGGCAAGCTCGCGCGCGCATGCTGCGGAACATATTGAACAGTCCGTGCCAGCAGGCGGCGGCCACGCCTCGACGTGTCCGCGGGTTCGCCGCGAAGAAGCAGCTGACCCTCGGCCGGCGCAATCGCACCCATCAACACGCGCAGCAGCGTCGACTTCCCCGCCCCCGACGACCCGAGAACCCCCATCCGTTGGCCGGCGCGCACGTCCACGTCCACGTCCACGAGGATAGGCTGCCCCGAACTCGAACGAACCGTCACGCCCGCCAGCTGCAGGATCGATGCACCCGATGCACCCGATACACCCGCGGCAGCGGCAGGGAGTGCGCCGGCATCCAGTGCACCATCATCCAAAGCGCGTCCAGGCTTCGCCCCCGCCACCATGCGCGCCATCGCTGCCTCGCGCCGACGAGCAGCAGCAACCAAATCGGTCGTGGAGTCCGAACCGCCTACCTGCAGCTCCGCGTCACCCCGCAACGCGCGAGGCGTGAGGCTGTCCACCAGCGTTCCACCTTCGAAAACCAGGATGCGATCAGCGACCTCAGCCGCCAACGCCACGTCGTGCGTGATGAACACACCCGCACCGCCGCGCGCCGTGAGGGCAGGGAGCAGGCGAACAAGATCGCGCTGCGTCACCGCATCCAGTGCCGTCGTCGGCTCGTCGAGCACCGTGACAGCCGCATCACACGCGCAGGCGTAGGCGAAGGCCAAGCGCTGCAGCTGCCCTCCGGACAACTCGCCAGGAGCTCGCGTGCCAAGACCAGGCACCGAGGCCAGACCAAGCCGCTCCACCAAGGCGTTCCACTCACTGTCAACGGCTGCGCCCGTCAACCCGCGGGCGCGCAGCACATCGCGGACTTGGTCCCGAACCGGTCGAAGCGGGTTGAATGTCGTCGACGGATCCTGCCCCACATGGGCGACCACACGCCGGCGCCGATGGGCGACGGGAACTTGCGCGAGATCCGTTCCGTCAACGAAGACAGCACCCGAGACGCGAGCAGCAGGTGCCACCGTTCCAAGAATCGCAGAGGCGTGGACACTCTTCCCGCTCCCCGACGCCCCGACGATCGCGCAGATCTGCCCCGGCGCAACTGCATACGAAACCCCAGCCACGACGTCAGAGCCCCCGAATGCCACCCCGAGCCCCACGACAGAGAGCCTGGGACGCTCGGCGGAAACGTCACTACCGTCACTCAGTGAGCCGGCCTCTGGCACGCTCACAGTGCGCCTGCCAGACGAGCACCCGGAGCATTCCGGCCGAAGTACGCGGCGACGAGAGCGAGCAGGAGCGTCGCGGCCACAGGCGGCAGCATCACCCACGGAGCCGTCTCCGCGTATGGCAGTCCAGCCGCGATGAGGAGCCCCCAATCGGAGGACGGCTGCTGCGGGCCCAGCCCGAGAAAGGCCAGCGAGGTCAAGGCCAAGGCGACCGCAGGCAAGCGCAGAAACGCGTGTTGCAGAAGGCCCGGGACGGCCGCAGGCACCGTGTAACGAACAGCTAGCTGGAGCGGCCTGACACCCAGGAACGGGAGTAGCTGCCAGTAGGAGCGTGCGCGAATCTGCGCGAATGTTGAGGACGCGTGCTGCGCGAACGGCACCCACATGACTGCAGCCACCGCCACCGCCGCACCCCACGCGCTCGGCCCTAGCACCGTGGCCAGCAGCGCACCGACCACGATCGGACGCAACGCGACCGCAACATCCATCGGACCGACCGCGAACGGCCCTAGCCAACTCGCGAGCACGCCCACGCAGAGGCAGACAAAAACGACCCCTAGCGCGATCGCGATCGTCTCCACGGTGCCGTGCGCGAGCCTGGCGAGCACGTCTCGACCCAACGCGTCGGCTCCGAGGGGAAGCGCCAGCGAGGGCGGAGCGAGTCGCTCATGCGCCGAAGCCACCGGGTCCCGCGGGAAACCAACGCCGACGACCGCTATGAGCAGCCCGCCAGCTGCAGCTGGCACCGACCACGACTTCCATCCGCGGGCCGCAACTCCCCGCACGGCGACCGAAGCCGACGACGAAGTTGACGCTCGACGAAACGCCCGCCGCCCAAGACCCCGGCTCACTGCGCCGACTGCAACAGCGACCAAGAACACCGCGAGCACGGCGCCCTGCAGGACGGGGACATCCTGGCCACGAACGGATGTCACCAGTAAACGGCCGAGCCCGGGCACCGCGAACACAACCTCAACAGCCGCCGACCCGCCGACCAACGCGACCAATGTGATCCCCGCTTGCGGCAACAGCGTTGGCAAGGAACGCTGGGCGAGCGCACCCGCGATCCGCGATCGACTGATACCACCCAACGTCCACGTCGCCACCCACGGCTCCCTGGCCGCCGTCGACAGCGTGTGCAGGCCGAGCCCCGCAAAGAAGGCCCCCGTGGGCACGCCCAAAGCCAGCGCCGGAAGCACTCCAGCCAAAAAAGTGCCCCAGCCGTACGGCGGAAACCACCCCAACCAGACCGCCCCAACCAGCATGAGCAGAACTGCGTACAGAAAGCTGGGCAGCGCGGCCAGCAAACCAAGAACACCCGTTGCTCCCCGGGGCGAAGCCCGTTTGGCGTGCTGCGCCAGAGCGGGCACCAGGACGCCAAGCGCGACGAGTGCGGCAACGAGAAATGCTGCGCAGGCAAGCAGCAGCGACACCCCGAGGGCAGGGGCGACAAGCGAGAGAACGCTCTCCTCGCGCGCCCAGGAAGTACCCCAATCACCGCGCAGCACCCCAACGAACCATCCACCGAGAGAAGCAATCGGTGACTCGTCCAAGCCGAGTTCAGCGCGGACTGATTCCACCACTTCTGGAGTTGGTGCGCGATCCCCGTACCGCTCGCGAAGAATCGTCATCGCCGGATCGCGGACGGAAATCCAGGGCAGAAGCCCGATCAACGCAAGCGCGGCTCCGAACGACAGCCCGCGCGAGCAGAGCTCCACGAGCCCGAACCGCCGCCGTCGACCGAAGCCCAGCGTCGCCGAAACGGCGCGCCGGGCTCCAGTCGCAACGGTCACCGAACTGGCACAGTCGTGTCGACGGTCACCATGACGCGATCGCGCGGGTCCAGGATGAGGTTCTCGACGCCAGGGGCAACCCCGAAAATGCTCTGCGGGTGCGCAAACGGAATAACCGCGTCCGTGGCAAGAATCTGCGCCTCCGCCAGAAGAACGAGACGGTTGCGTTCCTCCCCCGGAGGGGTCGCGTCCGCCCTGTCGAGCGCCGCATCCACCTCGGCGTCGCACAGCTTCGCGAGGTTGTATGTGCCGTCGCAAGAGAAATCGGCGCGGAAGAACGAGACGGGGTCGCCGGAGTCGAGCACCGTGTTGCGCGACTGGATGAACAGATCGAACGCGCCAGACAGCGCATCCTCCTCAAGGTACTGATACTCGCGTGTCACCTGCTCGACCGTGAACCCGACAGCCTCGAGCTGCTGAGCAACCAGGGACAGCACGTCAGGCAACTCCTGCCGTTCCGTGAACGTCGCGATCGTGATCTTGGTTCCCCCCGGAACGACCGCCGCAGGTGCGCGATCGGCATTCAGCGTCGTGTACTCGGAGCCCTCGCGCAGAGGGGCAGCCCAAGCGAGCGCTGGCCCGAGCAAACCGTCGGCCCGATCGGCTTGTCCGCCATACGCCGTCTCGATGATCGCGTCTACGTCGATGGCCTCGCGAGCTGCGGCCCGGATCGCGGGGTCAGCGAACGGCCCGGAGGCTGTGTTGAAGTCGATCATGTTCGTGCGAGTCGTCGGGCTCACTTGGTACTGGTCTTCGGTGAGCTGCGACAGCTGTCCCGCCGCGAGGCCCTCCACAACGTCGGCGGTCCCCGAACGCACAGCGGCGAGCCTCGTGTTCGCATCCGTCACGAAGTCGATGTCGACGCCCGCAAGCTTGGCCGTTCCGCCCCAGTAGTCATCGAACCGATCGAACGTGGCGCTCGTGACGCCATCGAGCTCGGTCAGGGCGAACGGCCCAGTCCCGGTCCCGAGCGGGTCGACAGTGCCGTCCTCGAGATACGCGGCAGGCGCCAAGATCGGCAGCTGCGGGCTCGTGAGCAGCTGCGGAAGCAGGGATGTCGCCGGAGAACCCGTCACGAGCACATCCGTGCCGTCCACCTTCGCCGACAACGTCAGCCCGTCAAGTACACGAGGCTTCGGTGTCGCGGCCTCAGCAGAGTTCAACGCCGCAGCAGCGACCTCCGGTGTCATCTCCGAACCGTCTTGGAAACGCACTCCGTCGCGCGGCGTGAATCGCCACGTGCTCTCGTCGATCTGCTCCCACGCGGTGGCTAACCCCGGCTGCAGTTCTCCGTTTTCGTCCAACGTGACCAGCGTCTCAAACGCCCCCACCCGGGTCATCTTGAAAGCGTCGTCACTGAACGGTGAAAGTCCCGCGCCGGGCGCGAGCACATTCACGAGCTGCAGGCGAGCATCCGCCGATTCTTCCTCGACGGGTGCTCCGCCAGCGCATCCCGCAAGGGTCACACCGACCAGGGCTGTCATCGCAATGGTCAGCGCAAGCCGGCCGGGCGTCTTCCTCAACACATCTATCTCCTTTGTCTCCAGCTGCAACAGTACTCAGATATCTACATGATGTAGTTATACGAGGTCTGAGCCAGGCGCCTCCGGGCTGTCCCTCACTGGATGGTGATTCGAAGGATGTGCGCTTAGCGCTGCTGGCGGAAGTTCTGCAGGCGCAGGCTGTTGGAGACCACGAGCACAGAGGACAGCGCCATCGCCCCGGCGGCGATGAGGGGGTTGAGGAAGCCCGCGGCGGCGATCGGAATCGCTGCGATGTTGTACGCGAATGCCCAGCCGAGGTTCATGCGGATCGTGCGGAGCGTCTTCCGGGACAGCGCCACCGCGTCCGGGATGACGCTGAGGCTGTCGCGCACCAGGATGATGTCGGCCGAACGGAGGGCGATGTCGGTTCCGGAAACCAGGGCCATGCCGAGATCCGACGCGGCGAGCGCGACGGCGTCGTTGATGCCGTCACCGACCATGGCGACACGCTCGCCTCGGGCTTGCAAGTCACGAACCACATCTGCCTTCTGTGAGGGAAGTACCTCGCTGAACACTGTGGTGATGCCGAGCTCCTCGGCAATGCGGTTCGCCGCGATCGGTGCATCCCCGGTGACGAGCGCGGTGCGGAGGCCCTGCCGGTGCAGCGCGTCGATCGCTTCCTTCGCACCAGGCTTGATCGTGTCGCTGAGCCCGATGTGGCCCACAAGCTCGGCGCCGACGGCGACGAGGACCGGGGTCTCCGCCCTCGGAGCGCTGTCCGAGAGCGCAGGGCCTGCGGCGGTCACATCGATGCCGTTCTCTCGCAAGAGGGCCGGGTTGCCGATGAGAACATCCGCGCCGTCGATCGTGGCTCGCGCGCCCCGTCCCGGATAGGTGATGAAGTCGCTCAGGGCAGAGAGCTCCCCGGCTCGAGTGCGGGCTTCGTCCTGGATCGCCCGGGCGATGGCATGCTCCGAGCCCTGCTCGACGGAAGCGGCGATGCGCAGGATCTCCTGGTGCGACGGCGCGTGGGCCCCGATCGATGTCACGGTGGAGACCGTCATGCGTCCCGTCGTGAGCGTGCCCGTCTTGTCGAGCAGGACGGTCGTGATCGTGCCGCTCGCCTCGAGTGCATCCTGTCCCTTGACGAGGATGCCCAGGGAAGCGCCGCGCCCGATCCCGACCATGAGTGCCGTCGGGGTAGCAAGCCCGAGCGCGCAGGGGCACGCGATGATCAACACGGCGATGCCGATGCCGAAGGCCTGCTGGAAGGGGGTTCCTGCGAGCGTCCACCCAATCGTGACCAGTATCGCGAGCGAGATCACGGCCGGGACGAACCACGTCACGATGCGATCGACCAGCGTCTGCACATTCGCCTTGCGAGCCTGTGCTGACTCGGCCATCGCTGCCATCTGTGCAAGCTGCGTGTGCGCGCCAACGGAGGTGGCGCGAACTTCGAGGCGCCCATCCGTGCTGATTGTTCCGCCCACCACGAGGTCCCCGGCAGTGACTGGAACGGGTGCGGGCTCGCCTGTCAGCATGCTGGTGTCGATGGCAGCTCGTCCGTCGACGACCGCTCCATCCGCGGGAATCGTCTCGCCGGAAAGGACGACGAAGTGGTCGCCCACACGGAGTGCAGCGGCGGGCTCGACGGTCTCGACTCTGTCCCGGACGACGCGTACATGGGTGGCTGCGAGGCTGTTCAAAGCCCCGAGTACGTCGCCGGCCTTCCGGCGAGAGCGAGTCTCGAAGTACCTGCCCGCCAACTGGAACGTCGTCATGCCGGCGGCAACGTCGAGGTACAGCGAATCAGCGCCCTCTGGTGTGACGCCGAAGCCGAGCCAGTAGCCGGAGCCTTCACCGCCGAGCCCGAAAAGCAGCGTCGCGACGGCCCAGCCGAACGAGGCGACGATCCCGAGCGAGACGAGCGTGTCCATGCTCACGTTGCCGTGGCGGAGGTTCTTGATCGTGGCCCGGTGGAAGGGCCAGGCAGCCCACCAGACGATCGGAATGGCCAGTGCGACGCAGAGCCACTCCCAGCCGGGGAACCTCCATCCCGGGACCAGGGCTAGCACGATCGTGATGTCCATCAGCGGAACCGTGAGGATCGCTGCGACGAGCAGGCGGCGACGCAGTGAGGTGATGCGGATCTCCGTCGCCCTCCGGGACCAGGCGTCGTCGGCGTCGTCGTGGACGCGCGCGGAGTATCCCGCCTTCTCGACGCGGCCGACGAGTTCGGCAGCTCGCGCCTCGTCCACTCCCGTGACGAGGGCACGCTCGGTCGCGTAGTTCACGCTGGCGGTCACCCCGTCGAGCTCATTGAGTGCTCGCTCGACGCGACCCGCGCAGGCGGCGCACGTCATCCCCGAGATGTCGAGCTGAATGGGTTCGCTCAGCTGCAGCTGGGTGGTCATTTTCGCGTCTCCTGGTTTTTGTCTGTTTTCAACTGCTGCGAAGAAAGCTGCCCAGCTTGTCGGTCTGTCAGGCGCTGGAGCATCCGGTTGTATGCCTCGAACTCGTCGTCTCGGCCAGTGTCGAAGTGGCGGTCCTTGCGCTTCGCTTCACGGGCATCCTGACGGGACCACTGGATGCTGAGTGAGATGATCACGAGCAGAAGCGGGAGTTCTCCACCGGCCCATGCGACGCCGCCGCCCATGTACTGTGACGCGCGTAGATCAGCCCACGGCAGGTCGAGGTAGCGGTAGAAGTTCTCGGCGATGATCGTCGGCATCGACATGAGGATCACGCCGAAGAAGGCATGGAACGGCATGGCGGCCAGGACGAAGCCGAGCTTGCCGATGTGCGGCAGTGGCCGGGGCGGCCGATCGACGCCGATCACGAGGCCGTAGAAGAGGTAGCCGGCGATCAGGAAATGCAGGTTCATGAGCTGGTGAGCCCAGTGGAAGCGCATGTACTCGCCGAAGATGCCGGTGAAGTAGAGGCCGTAATACGAGCCGACGAACAACGCGAAGACCAAGAGCGGGTTGTAGAGGAAGTTCAGGCCCCGCCAGTGGAGCAGCCAGGTGATCCACTCGTGGGGGCCCGCGATCTCCCCGCGGCTCGCCGGGATCGCCCTGAGGAGCAGAGTGATGATCCCGCCCATCACGAGCAGGATCGGCGCGAGCATGTTGAGGCTCATGTGGACGATCATGTGGATGCCGAAGTCGGGCGCGGAGTACTTCCCGAAGCCTGAACTTGTTGCGAACACCACGACGGCCCAACCGAGAACCCAGGCGATCGTCCGTCCGAACGGCCAGTGGTCTCCTCGGCGGCGCATGGACAGAACCGCAAAGAGGTAGACGCAGACCGCGAGCACAGCGATCGCGACGAACAGGATGTTGGGGCGCCAGGCGGTGAACAGCACCAGCGCTGTGGGGGCTTCCGGCACCTCGAACCCCATGAAGATCTGCGAGATGCTGGTCGGTTGGAAGTAGCTCGGCGGTGGGACTCGTGTCATGGCGGTAGAGACACCCATCCACGCGAACATGGCGACAGCGCTGACGGAGAGCGCGATGGTGATTCCGTGATCGGTGAGTGCGCTACGGCGTCCTGCCACGAGTGTGACGAGCACGGTCAGGACAACGACGAGCAGGCAGGCCCAGCCTGCGATGATCTGCCAGCCGGTGATGGATGCGAAGAGGCCTGTGCCAGCGAGCTTGAACCAGGCGAGCAGCAGGTCGGCGAGGATGATGACGGGGAGGCCGAAGAGCATCGTCTTGAGGAGCCGCAGGCCGGGTCCTGGTGGCACGAGCCGCCCGGTCGCTGATCGGATGGCGACGACGATAAGGGCTCCGAAGAGCCCTTGGATCAGGAGCGTCTGGATGACGGCCGCGTCTCCTGCGAAATCGTGATCGGGGCCTACGAGTACCTGCCCGACAACGACGGGAGCGAGTATCCCGAATCCGCTCGCCCACGCTGCAGGCAGCAGGCCGGTCCAGCGAGTGGCGAACGTGGCGGAGGCCACGGTGACCAGGGCGGCGACGAAGGAAAGTGTCCACGCGGCGGGGAACGCGCTGGCCTCGAAGAGGAACGCGAAGGCTCCAGGTTCGGTGATGCGCTGGAACGGCATGCCGGAACTGTCGAGCATGTCGAAGAAAACCATCGCGCCGGAAGCGGCTCCCCAGAGGCCCGCCGATCGGAGGAGGATGGACATCTCGAGGCTGTCGCGCAGGGCGACCGAATTCTTCCCTCGTGCGTCACGGAAGAAGAGCAGTGAAACCAGTGCTCCGACAGTCACTGTCGAGGAAGCGAGGGCGACGCCGTGCCCTATCGCGGTTGAGACTGCGACGTCGGTGCCGGGGAACCGGACGAAAATCTGTTCGTAGGGGTCGGCGCCGAGCGCGACGGAGGTGATAGTCGCGGGCAGCAGCAGGAGCGTGCAGCAGGTCGCAACGAGCAGCCAGACGACCCAGGGGTTTCGGGTGACGACGGGATGAGTCGGTGCTACTGGAGTCTTGACGGGAGTTGCGGTGCTCACGCCGAGGGGGCGGTCGCCTGAGTCGCCGTGAAGCCCGCGACAGCCACTGCTGCCAGGGCGTCCGCTGGGTCCAGCTTGCCGTCGTGCGTCAGGCGAACAAGACCCGATGCGGCGTCTGCCGTAGTGACTTGAACGCCACTGATCCGGTGCAGCTCTTTAGTCACAGCGCGTTCGCAATGTCCGCATGTCATTCCGGTGACCTGAAGTTCAAGCTCGTGCACGATGGATCTCATCTCTCTGAGGGGGTGGGGCGCTCGATCGTAACTCTACGTCAAGTCGAGCTATGTGGTAGACAAGATGGCTACAACTTGTAGATTTCAGAACTCGTGGGAGAGTGGCGCTTCGGTGACTGCAGGGTTGAGCAACATTGCCGTCGAGGGTGCATGATCACGGCACCGTTCTGGCAGTGGGGCCTGTCAGCTCTCTTCGCCGCGACAGCCGTGTGGGCCTTCGCGGCAGCCTTACGAAACTCGAGCTTGGTACACCGCACCAGTCACGTGCTGCACGGTGTAATGAGTCTGGGCATGGTCGCCATGTGCTGGCCGTGGTGGACGACGTTGCCGGCCGTCCCGCAACTGATCTTCTTCTCATCCGCGGGGGCCTGGTTCGTTGCTCTAGCCTGCGAGGTAGTTCCGTCCGGGGGATCAGCGCGGTCGAAGATGCGGCACGATCTCGAGCATGCCGTGATGATGTTCGCAATGGTCTGGATGATCGCAGCCATGGAGAGCCCGGGCGGGGCTGCGCAACCCGGTACCCACGAACATGGTCACACCATGGACGGATTGCCCGCCTCTGTCGGGGTCGCCGTGCTTGTCGCGCTGGCGGTTCAGGTCGTCCTCGGAGTCGTCGACCTCGTTGAGGCCCGGCCGGGCTCCGTGGGCGCTCCCAGCAATGAGACGACCGCGGGCTCGCAGATGAACCTCGTCGGCAGCGCCAATCTCGCGATGGCTGCCGGTATGGCCATCATGTGCTGGGTCATGGTGCTGGGATGATCGACCTGCTCCTGGCTGACCCTTTCGCGAGCGCATCCCCCTCCGCGGAGGCAGCGTTGCAGATCGCGGCCGGGTTGTTCTACCTGGCGCTGCTCACAATGACAGGCCTCGTGGTGTTCGATGTCGCGATTCTCACTGGTGAGTCGGGATTCCGGTTCCGGAGATGGATCGTTGGTGCAGGGGCGATCGCCGTGCTTGCGGTGCTGGCGTTGGTGCCGCTGACCGCGCTCCGCATCGCCGCGGAGCCGCTCAGCAGCGCACTGACGTCGATGGCGTGGACGTCTACGGTGCTGCCGTCGACGAGGCTCACGGCCGTTCTTGTTTCCGGCGGTGTGCTGCTCGTGACCCTCTTCGTGTTCTGGCGGGCCCGCTCTGCGCGGCCATGGGCTCTCTGTGGAGCGTTGCTTGTGGTGAGTGTGCCGGCGTTGGAAGGGCACACCCGGAGCGTCCAACCGCTGTGGGTGATGGTGGGTGCCGATATCGTGCACCTTCTCGCTGCGGCCGTCTGGTGCGGAGGTGTGCTCGGCTTGCTTTGCCTGGTCGCACCGCGTCGACTTTTGAAGGGCGGGCAGCGCGGTGCCCGCGCGATCGAAGTCGCCGGCGTCGTTGCACGTTTCTCCACGGTGGCGTTATGGGCGCTCGTGGCCGTCGCCTGTTCGGGTGTTCTGATGGGGGTCCTCATTCTGGGAGATCCGCTGCTGGTGCTGAGTACCTCCTACGGACGGTCTCTCCTCGTCAAGGTGGGGCTCGTCGCCTCCGTTGTCGTCCTTGCGGCCTGGAATCGCCGATCGCTGTCAGGTTGGGTGGCGGGTCGGAAAGAGGAGGAACAGCGCCTGCAGCGGCTTCGGCGAACACTCCTCACGGAAGCTCTGCTGCTCATCGCCGTCATTGCCGTCACCGGAGTTCTCACCTCCGGCAGTCCTTCGCACTCTCACTGAAAGGGATCGATCCCTCGAGTGTTGATGAGGCCGGTCTCTATGCCGCGAGTCGAACGGAAGGCGGAAGTCGTCGACGAGCCTTCCCTGGCCAGCGCTTGGTCGTCAGCCGCAGCGCGCGCAGTTCCAAGCTCGGGTCTCCCGTCGCGTCGCTGAGAATGGCGAGGGCGTTCGCGAGGTGAGCGGGGCCAGCCTGTCTCGCAGCAGTGTCGTCGGCTGCGAGCTCCACCAAGAGCAGGGTCGCTTGCTGGAGCCGGCGACCTGCCGGCAGCCAGCCAACGAGCGTCGCGTTGATCTCAGCAATTCGCACGGCCCAGCCGTGCAGCTGACGCAGGTGCGCGAGCTCGTGTGCGAGGACTGCCTGGAGCTGTGGTGCGCTGAGGAGTTCCTCACACGCGGAGGAGAGGAAGATTTCGGGTTGTCTGCCGGGAACTGCCATGGCGATGGCCTCGTCTGATTCGAACCGCACCAGTGTGAAACCTTCGCGTTTCTCGCGCTCACGAGCAACGAAGGCGATCGAGCTGACCTGGTCGCGCTGGGAGAAGACGAGTGGCTCGGCGGCCATCCCGATGAAGGCAAGTGCGGCACCCACGCCGCCGAGGCCGAGCCAGGCCGCGATCGTCAACGTCAGTGTTTCCTGAGGCGAGGTCGCCGGGGAAGTCGTGACCGCAGTGGCGAGAGTCACGATCAGGGGAGCGACGAGCACCGAGAGCCCGAGGAAGAGCGCGAAGAACCAGATAGTGAGGGCAACGCGGGGTGAGCGAAGCTGCCAGGTGCCCGACGAGAGAATTGCGGGTGCACCCGCCATCACCACGAGCACGCCCGTGAGGCAGGTGACCAGCAGGACGATCACGGGCGGCTTGGTGCTGAGTCTTCGCCGAAGGCCTTCCGGAGGAGTGCGACGTCGTCGGACGAGAGGTTTCCCGCGAACGACAGCAACGCCGCCTGGCGGTCGCCGGCCTTGTCGAGGGCCGTGCGCATCGAGTCGCCCGCGTGCTGGTCGTCAGAACGAGTAGCCGCGAAGCGGAGCTTGCGGGGTGATGGGCCGCTTCGAACGACGCGGCCCTTCTTCTCCAGCCGAGTGAGTGCCGTCATGAGCGTCGTGTAGGCGGGCACGGGCTCACTGAACCGGGCTTGCAGCTCGCGGGCGCTGAGCGTTCCCTCGTTCTCCCACAGGAGGAGCATGACCTGCCCCTCGAGCTCGCCACGTTCGCGTGTTCGCGTCATCGTCACCCTGTCTCTTCTGCCCGTCATTATAGGCTTCGTGGTTCCGCGGGCACGGTCAGTACCACTGACTACACTCCTCGGCTGGTTACGAAGAATGAGATGACGCGTTGGCGGGAGCCCGCAGTTCCGCGACGAGGGGCGCAAGGAAGTTGCGGGAAAGCTCCGTGAGTGCGGCACCGGCCTTCTCAGGCGTCCCGGTGTCGTAGGGCGGCTCTGGGGCGTACTCTGCACCGAGAACGGTGAAGCGTGCCAGGTCCTCGCCACAGAGGTACGAGACGAGCTTGATGGCGAGATCCATTCCTGCGGTGACGCCGGCACCGGTCAGACGGTTGCCGTCCTCGACGATGCGCTCGTTGACCTCGATGGCGCCGTAGTCCGCGAGTAGGTGCCGGACGCCCCAGTGCGAGGTCGCGCGGTAGCCGTCCAGCAGGCCCGCGGCAGCGAGTGCGATCGATCCCGTGCACACGCTCGTGACATAGGTGGCTTCATCGCCCAGGCGCTTGAGTTCCGCGATCGCCCGCTTGTCGCGAAGCAGGATCCCCGTGTCGCCGCCGGGGACGAGCAGTACCTCGGGTGCAACGCTCACGTCCCCGAGGGTGGCCGTTGGCATGAGCGCGACGCCGCTGCTGCTGGGCACTGGCTCACCGGTGGGGCCTGTGGAGACGAGCTCCACGGTCGCTCCTGTGCCCGCAAGGAAGTGGAAGGGACCAACGACGTCGAGAAGTTCGAACCCCAGGTGCAGGACGATGAGGACCGTCTTATCGGTCGCGAAACGCAACCCGGGAAGAGCGGCGAGGTCGTCGTGGGCGGCAATGCAGCGGTCGACGGCCGCTTGCTTGGCGGGGTCGTCACCGGTCACGGTAAACAGAGTGCTGCCTGTCGGGTTCTGCCCGGCCGGGTGGTCGGGCATGGCTGCGGTGGGGTCTGGTGTGTCGTTCATGCGCGGTGAATCCTCGTTCTGTTGGGCGGTGCGGATGTGTGGTGGGTGAGGTGGTCGCGACGGTCAGGGCTGGGGTCGTCTCCGGTGCTTACCTGTCCGCGTAGACGAGGTGCAGGCGACCCGTGAGCGGGTTCGTGAGGGTGTCTGCGCGGACGCCGAACACCTGATGCAGCAGCTGCGGGGTGAAGACCTCGTCGGGGAAGCCCGACGCGACGACTCGCCCCCGATCGAGCATGACGATCTCGTCGCAGTAGGACGCGGCGAGGTTCAGCTCGTGCAGGGTGACGAGGGTGGTGATCTTGAGGTCGCGGATGAGCGCGAGGAGCTCGAGTTGGTAGCGGATGTCGAGGTGGTTGGTCGGTTCGTCGAGGACCAGGATCTGCGGTTGCTGCGCGAGGGCGCGGGCAAGCTGCACGCGCTGGCGTTCGCCGCCGGAGAGTGAGCTGACGTCTCGGCTGGCGAAGTGCGCGACTCCTGCGGTCGACATGGCGTGTTCCACTGCGCGGCGATCCTCAGCTCGGTCCGAGCCGAGGAGCCTGCCGTGTGGGAGCCTTCCGGTCGCGACACAGTCTGCGACCGTGAGTTCGAGGTCGGCGGGGCTGTCCTGCACGACTGCTGCAGTGACGCGGGCAGCGTCTCGAGCCGGCATGGTCCACACGTCGCGGTCGGCGGTGAGTACCTTCCCATCGGCGGGGCGCAGCATCCGGTAGACCGTGCGGAGGAGTGTCGACTTGCCGCTGCCGTTTGGACCCACGAGGCCAACGATATTCTCGTGAGCACTCAGCGCTACGTGCTCGATGATCCGCTGCCCCGCGATATCGACGCTGACACCCTCGATGCGAAGCGAGGCGCTCATCTCGTTCGCCGCTTTCATTGCGTTCTCCGACCGGATCGTCGCAGCAGCCAGAGGAAGAACGGCGCTCCGACGACCGCGGTGAGCAGCCCGACCGGTACCTCCGTCGGCGCGAGGAGCAGCCTCGCGCCGATATCCACCACCACCAGCAGCAACCCTCCGGCCAGGGCGGAAGCGGGAAGTACCCAGCGGTGATCGGAACCGATCACCATCCGCACCGCGTGTGGCACGACAAGTCCGACGAACCCGATAGATCCGCTGACGGCGACGACGACTCCGACGAGCAGTGAGGTGAGAACAAAGAGCCCCAATCGCACTCGGCCGACGTCGACGCCCAAGCTCGCTGCAGTCTCGTCTCCGGTCAGGAACGCGTTGAGGATAGGGGCGAGGAGGATGAGCAGCGTCGTCACCACAACCAGGACGAGAGTCGGTACCCCCAGGTCGCTCCAGGTCGCCGCCGCGAGACTGCCGGCCAGCCAGGACAGGACCTGCCCCACGCCCTGATTGGTTCCGCTGGATCGCAGCACGAGGTAGCTCGTGATCGAGCTGAGCAGGTAGGACATCGCCACCCCGGCGAGGACCAGCCTGTTGGGAGTCACCCGCCCGCTCTGCTGCGCGAGCACGAAAACCAGGATCGTCGTGATGAGCGCCCCGCCGAAAGCCGCGACCGGCGTCGAGACCGTCGCGAACACACCAGTCGTGAGGGTGATGGCAGCAACGGCGGCCACGGATGCGCCGGAAGAGACCCCGAACACATAAGGGTCTGCCAAGGGGTTCCGCACGACTGCCTGCAGCACGGCCCCTGACACGGCAAGGGCGGCGCCCACGACGAAACCGAGTAGCGCACGCGGCAGGCGGAACTCCCAGACGATCTGGTCATCGAGCCCATCAACAGGGCCGGCGCCCCAGGGTAGTAGCCGTCCACCGATAACTTCCAGGACCCGGCCCGGTGAGATTCCTACGCTCCCGACGGCGACCGAGAGGACTATCGCTGCAGCGCACGCGATGAGCAGAAGACTGACTGCCGCCTGGGGGTGCCGCGACACTTGGATGCGGGGCCGCCCCGGGACGGTCGCGCGGGTCATGAGGTGGGAACCGGGAGGCCTAGGTCAGGGTGAAGGGCGTTCGCGATCTTCGTCAGTCCCACCATGACCGAGATCGAAGAGTCGGTCTCTTGTGTCGGCACTTCACTGATTCGACCGTTCTTGACGGCGGGGTGGTCGGGGAAGTTCTCCTCGAGGAACGCCTTCTGCGCTGCGAAGTCTTGGCCAGGGAAAGTTCCCACCAGGATTACGTCCGCATCCGCAGCGGCGAACTCCTCTTTGCTCACGAAAGTGGCGTCTGAGGGGAAGACGTTCTCACCACCCGCCGTGGTGATCAGGTCATCGTAGATTCCGCCGGCGAGGACAATGACGGGACCCGTTCCGCCGTTGAAGTAGGCCGTCTTCACAATCGGCGCGCCCTCGACGGCGGAAACGACCTTCTCCCTATCGGCCTCAAGGTCAGCGATGACCTCGTCAGCCTTCGCGGACACATTGAAAATGGTCCCGTAGTCGCGAAGTGTCTGCGAGACGGTATCGATGTTCCACGTATCGATGCTCTGGTTGTCTGTCATGGTGCAGAGATTCGCACCGTAGACCGTCGCCCCGGCCTGCTCGAGCTGCTGGACGGAGGCATACCCCTGGGAGGCGTCAAACGCGAAGCCTTCGAGGACCTGTCCCGTCACGAAGTCGGGCTGCTGGCTCAGCAGCACCTCTTTCGACGGGAACCCCATCTGGCTGCCCACCGACGTCAGCCCCTCGGCTTCCGCCGCCACCGAGTCGGGGTACGGGGCGTAGGCCTCCTGCACGGCAACGATCTGGTCGCGCAGCCCGAGGGCTAGCAGAGCTTCCGTGGTCGATTGCCACAGGCTCACGATCCGCTCGGGCTCGGCCTCGACGGTGATCTCACGCCCACAGTTCTCCAGCGTCACCGGGTAGCCGCTCGTTTCCGACGCGCCCGAGGTTTCGGAGGGTGAGGGGGAGCTGCTTGTGGCGCATCCGGTCGTCAGGAGCAAGAGAGCCGTGGCGGCTCCGATGCTGGGGGCAAAGCGGCGGGCGTGAGGTCGCATGGGGCTCCTTCGATTGTGAATCGAGTTAAATCTGCCTGATGTAGAGATGTTCGATTTTTCTCGCTGCATTGCTTGCGCTTGTCTCGGATTCGACGGGCGTCGCATGTGGTTCAGTCCTGTTGCAGAAGCGGAGCGGTCACGATGAGTGGTCTTCCGGTCAGTGGGTTCACGATCACCTGGGAACGGCAGTCGAAGACCTCCTCCGTCAGCGTGCTGCTGAGAACCTCCGTGGGGGGTCCGGAGGCGTGAATCCGCCCGCTGCTGACCACGATGACGTGATCGGCGTGAGCGACCGCGTGGTTCAAGTCGTGCAGGACGACGACGCGTGTGAGGGGGACTTTCTCAAGGAGTCGCAGCAGGTCGTGCTGCGCAGTCACATCCAAGTGGTTCGTCGGTTCGTCCAGGAGCAAGACGGCGGCTTCTTGGGAGATTGCCCGGGCCAAGAGCACCCGTTGACGCTCGCCTCCGGAGAGTGTCGCGTAGCGGCGATCGAAGAGGTGTTCAGCCCCGCACTTCGCCAGAGCGTCGTAGAGGATGGATCGGTCTGCTGACGACTCCGGGGTGAACCAGCTCTGATGTGCGTGGCGGCCTGTCGCGATGACGTCACGCACCAGAAGGCTGTCGTTGCTGGTCTGATGCTGGGTCACGACCGCGCGAAGTCTTGCCGCGTCCCGAGGTTTGATGGTGGATACGTCGGTGTCACCGATCAGGATCCGGCCTGAGTCGGGCACCAGCGCACGATACATCGCTCGGAGCAGCGTCGATTTTCCTGAGCCGTTCGGGCCCACGATGGCAACGAATGACCCATCCGCGACGTCGAGGCTCAGGTCGTCGATGAACGGGCGCCCGCCGAGGCTGATGGAGACGTGGTCGAGAATGACTCTCATGCGCGTCCTCCCGTGGTTCTCATCAGCCAGAGGAAGAACGGCCCTCCCACGAGTGCGGTGAAGATGGTCAGAGGGTACTCGTTGGGGCTTCCGATCGTTCGAGCCACGAGATCGACGCTGATTAAGAAGAGCGCCCCGGCGACAGCCGTGATGGGGAGCAGTCGGCGGTGGTCTGCGCCGATGAGCAGCCGCATCGCGTGAGGGATGATGAGTCCAACGAAGCCCACCCCGCCAGCCACGCTCACCGCGACGGCGGTGAGAAGGGCGGAGGTCACGAGAAGATTCAGTCGGAAGCGGCGAAGATTGAGGCCGACGGCCACTGCGTCGTCGTCGCCGAGAGCGAGCGCGTTCAAGCCTCGAGCGTGGCTGAGGAGCCAGACTCCCGTTCCAACGATGACGAGAACTGGCACGAGCAGCGTGTCCCAGCGTGCGCCCGCGACGCTGCCCATCATCCAGAACAGGATGCCCCGGATCTCGCCGGGTTCGGCTTGGAGTTGCGCGAAGCTCGTTCCCGCCATGGCGACGTACCCCAGGGCAACGCCGGAGAGGACAAGCCGCATGTCGGAGAACGAGCCCGAGCGTTGCGCGAAGGCGTAGACGAGCGCGAGGAGCCCGACGGCACCGAGGAAAGCCGCGGCCGAGGTCGTGAGCCCGAGGAGCACTGACGATCCGAACGTCATCACGAGCACTGCCCCGAAGGATGCTCCGGACGAGACGCCAATGATGTAAGGGTCTGCGAGAGGGTTGCGCAGGAGCCCCTGGAGTGCGGCTCCCGCGAGAGACAGCCCTGCACCGACGACACCGGCGAGGAGGACGCGCGGGGCTCGGAGCTCCCACACGATCTTCTGATGCAGGGGATCGACACCAGTGAAATCACCGCTGAGATTCGCGCTGACCACTGACAATACCGCTGTCGGGCTTACCTGCACGCTGCCGATCGAGACGGCGAGCACAGCCGTGATGGCAGTGGCCACTGACAAGTAGAGCATCCACACGAGAAGTGACCTGCGGGGAGCTCGGGTGGCAGGACTCCCCGCAGGTCTCATCGTGCTAGAAGGCGTCAGGATGGGCGGCCTGCGCGATCTTGGTCACGGCCGCCGCGTTCGTTGGGCCGACATAGACGCCGTCGGACACGGTGACGTACTTATTGTTCTTCGCGGCGTCCCACTGGGGATACTCGGCAAAGAGGGCCGCAGCTTCAGCGTCGAGGTCTTCGTCTCTCATGAACCCGCCGACGACAAGGATGTCGACGTCGGCGGCTGCCAGTTGCTCTGCGTCGATGGACGAGGTGAAGTCCAGACCCTGCCCGTCAAGCGCTCCGCCGACTCCGGCTCGGGTCAGTACGTCGTCGAAGATGCCGCCGAGGAAGACGGCCGGCATCCCATTCGGGGTCATCATCGACATGCCAGGGAACACGATCAGGCCGTTGGGCTTCTCGCGGCCTTCGACCGCCGCTGAGACCGCGTCGATCTGAGCGCGAAGGCCAGTGACCAGCGAGTCGGCTTCGTCCTGGCGATCAAAGACGTTGCCGATGAGGTTGAGGAGCCCGAAGGAGGATTCGACGGTGGCGTTGTCGAACGCATCCTGCTCTGCTGTGGTGGCGTCTTCCTTGCCCATCGCGCAGTTGGCGGGATTGACGATTGTCTTGATGCCTGCGGCGGCAAGCTCGTCTCGCGAGGATTGGCCTGAATCGGGGTCGAACCCGCCGGAGGTGGTGGCGATCACGAGGTCAGGTTTGAGGGCCAGGAGTTGCTCTGCTGGGATTTCGAAGCTGCCGGCCATTTCCAGATCGCCCGTTGGTAGTGCATCGATCTGTTCGACGAGTTCCGGCTGGTCGGACATCCCGTAGTTCTGCGTGTTCGCGAGGACGGTGTCTCCGAGTCCGAGGAGCAGGAGCGACTCCACCTCTGCGACGGATGCCCCGTTGAGAAGCACAACCCGAGATGGGGCTGTTTCGAAGGTCTGCTCGAATCCGCAGTTGTCGACTGTCAGAGGGTATTCGGTTGACCCGCCAATCAGAGTGGTGCCGTCGGTGGCCTCTGCGGTAGCTGGGCTGGTCGAGCAGCCCGCGAGGGCTACCAGGACCGCGATCGAGCCGAGGGCCGCTGAGGCTCGAAGTGGTGTCGTGCGCATGGGGGAGTTCCTTCTGTAGACGAGATCTTCGTTTAATCTACAAGAAGTAGTGTTAATCCGCGAGGCCCTGTACTTTGTCCTGCTCTCATGCTGCTGTTCCCCTCCCCGTCGTGGCTGACGCGAAGTGCCCCAGAGAGCTGGAGGGAGATGGGAACACATCGTGAAACGTCCTGCAGGCGCGGACGCACTCAACCTCGATGCCAGACCATCACCTGGACTGCGTCTACGCCACCCAGGGTTCTCCCTTCAGGCATCGGCCCGCGGTCTTCACTTGCAGATGCCGATCTCGATCGACCGTGCCTCCCACATCGTCATCAACGGCGAAGGGGGCGGGAAGTGGAGTACGACGGCAACTGCGTCATGTCTGCTGAAACCGCTAGGGCCGCTGGGGAATGATCCCTATCACGGTCGATGACCCTTCAACGCGGAAGCGACCGCGACCGCGAAGACGATCGACCACGCAGAGTGCGTCCGTCACTTCGGGGAAACTTCGACCGTAATCACTCACCCGGCTTGGCTATTGAGGCGGGGCCGCCGCCCCGCCTATCCCCGTGAGAATCGGCGCAAGCCACACCGGCCCTCTGCGCTTGCAGGCCGACGGGAGGGCACTAGCCGAAATGCCTCACTATCACCCACGTCCCTGAAGCCAGAATCGCCATCGCGACACTGCCGACGTAGTCCAAGATCAGCGCTGGTGCTGGCACCTCAATCTCAGAAGGCTGCGTGTTCGTCGCAGCACAGCTATCCGTCCTCTCGTCCGGAAAGCACCCAGGCAAAAACGCCGAGGCACATCAGCATGCTCAGCCCCGTCAGCCAGGAACTGGACTCACTCGGATTGCCTACGATGAGTACGACGCAATTTGCGAGCACCCCTGCCGATACAACTACCATGAACCACGCGAACGGTCGCCAAATGGATCTCATCGCTTTCGCCTCCCACACCCTGGTTCGTTGTGGTTCAGAGACCGCATCGGCGCATGATCCATAATTCTCGGCCCTAACCGTTTGAAGCCGGGCAGCTAGACAGGCGATTCGTATCGTGAAGATGGCGAACCATCTGACGCTCGCGATCACGGCGATCCATCTGTTGAGGTCTGTTTGCGCTTCGACGCGCACGAACGTGACTGCGCGCACAACCCCGTTGATCCAGACTGGATATACCGCGGCGCTTGGGGTCACCGCAACAGGCTATCCAACATCAGGAACTGCAACCTGGGGCGATCTCGCGGTCGCCGCGAGGCGGGGGCCCCTCTCGTGCACCCGAGTTCAAGAGGCCCTCGGGGCGCAGGGGATGCCGTTGCGCGGCCAGTTGCCCTTTCGCGCTTGCGGCGCTCGTTCTTTTGCCTGGAAGCCTGCGGTGATTCTACGAACGCTCCGTGCCTCCCAGGCAAAAACGATGAAGAGGTGAAGACACATCGTGAAGCGGCGTCGAACGAGTCGGAGGTGCAGCTCAGCCCCCATGAGCGCATGGCAGAACGCAGGCCGTTGACGGCGCAGAACGCGGAGTCATTCGGTTCACGTCCCTGCGTCAGTGTAGACAAGACCTGGTACAGCAGTGCTCTCCCCTCCGTTTCGGAGAGTTAGAACGCTCGGGCGCTCGGGTGCGGGGCTGATGCGGTCAGCTCGGCGATCTCAGGGTCGCGAGTTCAAGACCCACCCCTGAGCGTCGTTTTACACGTACGTGAGTACCGCGTCCTCGGGTGGCTTCAAGGACAAGGCGTCAGGGGAGTGGCAGTCCGGGCCGCGCGTCGTCCACGACGTGCACGTGATCGGGAACCTCGCCGCGGCCGTCGTCAATCTCGCGACCCGCTAAGGGAATGTCGCGTTGGAGTTCACCGGCCGCCTCACTGAGGAAGCTGACGAGTCGGGCACCATCCGGCAGAAGGTCTACGCCGACAACGTGGCCGTGAGCCTGCGCGGTCAGGACGTCCCCGTAGACCGGCCCAAAGGGAAGCCGAGGCAGGGGCTGGACCGCGCGGCGGAGGCTAGCAGCGCGTGGGAAGAGCAGACCGACTAGCCCCGCTCCGAGTCGCCGGCCTCGCTGCGGGCAGCTCGGTCGAGGGGGCACCCCTCGCGGACCCGAGAAGCGCTCGGGGGAGATCTTTCACCACGCCATATTCCTCGTCGTACCCTGGGTCAAGTAGAGCAACGCGATCGACAGCTCGGATGTGAGACGTTCCGCGGCGAGGGCATCGCCCTCGAGCGCGATAGGGCCCCGGATCTGCCCACGTCCATGTGAGATGGCTCATTCCTATTCCGTCATTGTCCCGATTTCGAGCGCGTGGCGAACCTTGGCGCGCACGTCTCCCTCGGTCACTCATTGCAGCATTGCGAGCGATGCGTCGAGCACGGCGAGCGGCTCGAGAAGCACTGGCTCGAATGTCTCGTCGTCGACGGTCGCGGGTGCCCCATCGAGTTCACATAGCGGGGGATTTTCGCCCCAGAGGAGCCAGGACCTGCCGTCGACGGGGCTCGTCGAGACGGGCCGCTAGCAGCCGATCCGCTTCGTCCAGCGCGACTCGACCCGCTCTGAGATCGTCTCGCACCGAACGGTGGGTGAAACGACCGCGCCTGCGGCAGTGATCTCCTCGACTGGTCCGATCATGCGCGGGAGTCTTCCTCGCGCCTCCGACACCAAGTGGGTGCCTCCCGCGTCCCTGAACGACCGCCGATAGCGTGAAGACGCACCCGAGCTCGTCGTTGATCTCCTGCTCTCGTGTGTGCCCCTTTGTTTGCAGTGCTCGAGGGCGCCGGCGTGCCAGGAACGCGGGCACTGGCCCGCAAACGAACGTCTGCGTCTCGTCTGGTGAGGGGTGTTCGGGAGGCCTTCCAGACATGTGGGCCAGACCTGTGTTTTGGAGAACATCTTCGGGACGCGATCGTGCACTTGAAGTAACCGATACGTCGTGTGCGGTAATGAGTCGAGTGAACGCATGGCGTGACGTTAGGGGTTGGCATGAACATCTTCGACACATTCGTGATTCCGCGGGGTGCGGACGGAGAGCGGGGTGCTGATCTTATGGAACGCAGCGGGTCTGCGTTGCGCGAGCTTGCGGTATCCGCGCTGGATATTCACGATGCGGCGCGCGTGCTGGAGATCGGTTTCGGGCCGGGGCTGGCTTTGGAGGCGCTAATCCCGCTCGTGCCCAGGGGGTATGTCACCGGTCTTGATCCCTCGCTGTTGATGCACCGACGCGCGCGAGCCCGGAATGAGGACGCTCTCCGCGATGGACGTCTAGAGCTGGTTGTCGGGGAAGCAAACCAGCTGCCTTTTGCTGCGGCAAGTTTCGACGCGGTGCTGGCCATTGATAACGCCCACTTCTGGGCGGACCGGCCAGCAGCGCTCCAACAGATCCGGCACGTCATGGACGGCGATTCTGCCTCGCTGGTGTTGGCGCTCAGCCCGCAATCGGGCGGCTCGGCTCGAGCGATATCCCGCGACCTTGCCCGAGCCGCGTTCGAGGTCAACTACCAGATGGAGTCCTCCGACGGGTTCGTCGTCCGCGCCACCGCGGTATGACCTTCGTCGTGTGACGCCACGGTCCCGGGCCAAGTCAAAGTGGCGCCGACCCGTCGGGCCGGCGCCACCGCTCGTATGGAGGCGTCAGATTCCCATGTCGCGCAGCCACTGCTCAACGGAGCGAGGGGTGAGGCCAAGCAACTTCTGGGCGGAACGGGACTCGTCGATCCGCTCATCGGCCATCGACCAGCGGGCGTGGTACGACGCGATGACAGGTTCGACGCCGGCTGGACCAAAGATGGGGAGGATCAGCTTGCCGTAGTCGTCCGGGGTCTGGCTTTCGAAGGTGACCGCCTTGCCCAGGTGAGCCGAGAATCCGTCCGCGAGGTCGTCGCCGAGAAGGGCAGGGAGAGCCCCGGCGGTGACAACTCCCTGCACGTCGACGTTGTCCGTGAGGAGTTTCACGGCGATGTCGGCCATATCTAGATGGGAGATCCATGAGATGGCGTAGTCCTCACGGATTGGGTAGCGGAGCTTTCCCTCGGTGCGGGCCGGTTCAAGGCTGACCGGCAGTAGCAGGTTCTCGAGGAACGTCTTCGGCGCGATGACCGCGTACGGCACTCCGGACTTCTCGAGCTTGTCGTGAAGGATCCCGTGCGCAGTGTTGGTGCCGTCGGGCAGTGTCAGCGGGTAACCGCTCGTGGAGAATACGACACGCTCGGGCTGGGCCTGTGCCACCGCGTCGCCGATCGCCGCGGCGAATGCGGCCTGTTGGTCCGGGCTTCCCAGCGGCAGGTGAACGAAAACACCCTTCGCGCCCTGGTAGGCCTCAGCGAGGGATGACACCGAGTTGAAGTCGACGGAAACGGCCTTCCCGTCGACTTTGGTCGTGTCGCGCACAGCGGAAGTGGTGTCGTGGCCTGCTGCCTGCAGGAGTGAGAGGAGAGGGGCGCCCTGGGCGCCCGATGCGCCATGAATGATGATTGTCATGAGACTATTAGTGCATAGGATGCATCAGTTACTTCAAGTGCACTAAGGAGACATTATGGGGTTCATGGCACAGACTTGGCCGGAGTGCGGAATTGCCCGCTTCCTGTCGCTCCTCGAGGGGCCGTGGGCGACGTTGATCGTCAGGGAACTCCTGAATGGTCCTCACCGTTTCGGGCAGCTGCGTGACGCGTTGCCCGGGATCAGCGCTCACACCTTGACCGACAGGTTGCGTAGGTTCGAGGCGTACGGAATCGTCACCCGAACCTCCTACCCGGAGATTCCTCCCCGAGTTGAGTACGAACTCACGGCGCTGGGCCAGGGTCTGCGGCCTGTCCTCGACGCGATGAACGCGTGGGCTATGACTGTTCCCGCGGCAGTGGGTGAGGACGACGCGGTAGCGCTCCCGGCCTCGTGCGCCGGAGTGGTCTACGAGCCGAGCATGTAGGGCTGACCCAGCAGGATCAACCGTGCCCGTGCCGGTCGCGGCATTGCCGCAACGCGCCGAGCAGTCCTGCTCACCGTTGCGGCTGGTTCCGATGAACACTCGTTCGCAACCTGCGCGGGCATTCGATCCGAAGCGCTCACCGTGACCCGAGAAGCAGGCCGCCCGCGCGGAAGCGCTCGCGCCGGCCATTGCGGAGCTGCGCGACCAGATCGAGTTCTGGGAAGGCGTCAGGGCGGAGCGGATCGCCAGCGGGAAGGCGACCGATTGTGGTCGCCGCAATGTCGCCAAGGGCGACGTCGTGTAGCTGCGCGGCAACTGGTGGATCGTCGCGCGCTGTAACGCCAAGACGGTTGCCGTGGCGACCGAGTACAGGTGGACGCACAAGACACCTGGCACGAGGTGCAGGTCCACCGCACGGCCGCGCAGCTTGAAGAAGCGAAAGCGAAGAAGGCAGCCGCCGAGGGTGCGGAGTAGGGAACACCCCCGCCGCACCCGGGCAGCCTGGCGGACGTCGCGAGGGGGAGGCATCCCCTCGCGCACCCCCGAACAAAAGAGGCTCCCCTCCGGGTCGCGAGGGATGCCGCTGCGCGGCCAGTTCCCTTTTCACGCCTGCGGCGCTCGTTCTTTTGCCTGGAAGCCTGCGGCGATTGTACGGACGCTCCATTGCGCACAAGCCCGCTGCGCGGGCCAGCTCCGCCGAGATTTTCGACCCGCGCTCGCAGGCTCGCTTACTTCGGCCCGAAATTCTCTCCCCTGATGCCCTGGCGGGTTGCTGCTCCACTCCTCGTCCTGATCGACACTGCGTGCCTTCCAGGCAAAAAAACGATGAGAGAGATTGAGAGAGAGCACCCCATGAGCGCGATCATGCTGGCCCCCGAACACTTCAACGTCCTGATCTGGACCGCGATCCACGCGGCCCCCGCTGTCCCGAGTGAGCGAAACCTCGTCACCTACACGACGGCCGAGTCCACCCCGTACAACGGGGTTCGCAGCTGGGGCGCAGCCGGGAATGTGCGCGAGCTCACGGCAGGCACCGAAACGATCTACGGGCAGATGCTCGTCGACGCGAACGCCGCCGCCGTGAATGACAAGTACGGCGAAGACAACGCGTACGTCTACGCCTACTCGCGGCCGAAGTCCACCGAGTGGACGCCGCGCGAAGTGCTCTCGGCGCTCGACGGGTTCGAGTACCAGGCATGCGAGGTCGAGGACTGGGTCAGCAGTGAGGCGAAGCAGTTCTGCGACATCCTGCGCCGCCGCCTGGAGCGCCGCATCATCGGCAACGACGACGGCCCCTGGATCATCGGTGCGGACACGCTGCCTGCGCTCGTCGAGGAGCGCCACGCGAACATGCGCCGCCGCGGCATCGCCTAACCCGGAGAGACGGCGAGGGCCGGGCGGTCTGAGAAACCGGCCCTCGCTTCCCCGGAGATCGCCACACCGAAACGACGAGATCACCCCGGCCGCACCCAGGCGACCTGGCGGCCGCCGCGAGGGGGAAGCATCCCCCTCGCGCACCCCCTGCCTACAAGAGGTTCCCTGCGGTCGCGAGGGATGCCGCTCCGCGGCCAGGTTCTCTTCACGCCTGCGGCGCTCGTTCTTTTGCCTGGAAGCCTGCGGCGATTGTACGGACGATCCGTGGAGCACAAGCCCGCTGCGCGGGCCGGTTCCTCCGAGACTTTCGGCACGCGGTCGCAAGCTCCCTTATCTCGCACCGAAACTCTCTCCCCCACCGCCACAAGGGTTGCTGCTCCACTCCTCGTCCTGATCGGCACTGCGTGCCTTCCAGGCAAAAAAACGATGAGAGAGATGGAGACCCACATCATGGAACGTCCCACAGGAGCCGTCGCGGTCAAGCTCGACGCAGACATCCTGCTTGCCCGCGCTCGCGCGGCCGAAGCCGCACGACTCGAAGACGAAGTCTTCGACCCGGCAACGCTGACCCATGGGCCAGGCCCGCAGATGCTCATCGCGGTGGATCGCGGCGTGGCCGCCGTGATCAACGGCGAAGGCGTGGGGGAGGTGGAGCAGGACTTCGACCGTATCGACGTCTGGTTCGCCCGCTACGGCATGTGGGAGACGGTGCCGCTTTCACTGGCCGACATCAACGAGGCCGCGACCGAGGAAACGATCGACCTCGCAGACGGCATCCGCCGCTTCGGAGATCGCCTCGACATGAACCACCTCAGCTGGTTCGGTCGTTACGACCGCGACCACCGCCCCGCCTAACCGAAGAGACGGCGAGGGTCGGGTGCTCTGGAAAACCGGCCCTCGCAGCCCCCACAGATTGCCACATCGAGAGGACTCGAATCATGCTTGAACTCATCACCCCAACCGCCACCCTCGCCGCAGACACCGAGGTTGAGCTCGCGAGCCGGTGGGCCGCGTTGGAGCACGGCGCGAGTTGGGACGACGCCTGCGGCCCGTTCATCGAGCACACCACCGTGTGGGCGTACGTCGAGGCGCTGGAGCTCGTGCGAGACGGACACGTTGACGACCACGAGCTGACCGAGACCGTGGCAGGTGCGCGATGACGCTCGTCGGCCGCAACGAGGACAGCTCAGGGGTCTACGAGATCCACCAGGAGGGTGCCGCACTCATCACGTATACGGGCTCGAGTCCTGACAAGCTCCAGGAACTCGGCGTGCAGCAGCTGCGTCCCGTCGACGCCGGTAGCGTCGACCAGGACGACGCGCACTGGTACGAGTACGGGACGAACGGTCACCGCTGCGGCATCTACGAGGGCGACGGCTTCGCCCGCATCGACGGCATCACCTACGAACTCCACTAACCATCCATGAGACGCCAAGGAGGGCGCATGTTCACGCAGATCACCCGCACCGGGAACCTCACCAAGACCCCGACCCTGTTTCGCGACCAGGACGGCGGCAAGTACACGTACGCGAGCATCGCGTGCTCGCGCCGCTTCAAGGACAGGACGTCGGGGGAGTGGCAGTCCGGTCCGCGCATCGTCTACGACGTGCACGTCACCGGGAACCTCGCCGAGGCCGTTGTCGACCTCGCGACCCGCTGCGGGAACGTCGCTCTGGAGTTCACCGGCCGCCTCATCGAAGAAACCGACGAGGCCGGCGTAATTCGGCAGAAGGTCTACGCCGACAATGTGACCGTGAGCCTGCGCGGCCAGAACGTCACCGTCGACCGCCCCAAGGGCAAACCACGCCAGGGGCCGGACCTCGCGGCCGAGGCCAGCAGCGCCTGGGAAGAACAAGGCGAGTAGTCGAGCGTCCGAGCTGCCAGCCTCGCCGCAGGCAGCTCGGGCGGGGGAGACACCCCTCGCGCACCCCGACAAACGCCCCCGGGGAGATCGCTCACCACGCCTTCTTCCTCGTCGCACGCTGGGCCATGTAGAGCAACGCGATAGACAACTCGGACGCGAGGCGCTCGGCGGCGAGCGCATCGCCCTCGAGCGTGACGGTGCCCCGTATCTGCGCGTTTCCGTGCGAGATGGCCCATTCCTTTTCGGTCATCGTCCCGACCTCGAGCGCGTGGCGAACCTCGGTGCGCACGTCTCCCCCGGTCACCCATTGCAGCATCGTGAGCCAAGCGTCGAACACGTCGAGCGGCTCAAGAAGCACCGGTTCGAACGTCTCCCCGTCGACGGTCACGGGCGCCGGCACGAGCGCGCCATCGACTTCACGCAGCGGGGGAGTCTCGCCCCAGAGCAGCCAGGACATGCCGTCGACTGGTCTCGTCGCGACGGGCCGCCAGCAGACGATGCGCTTCGTCCAACGCGACTCGACCCGCTCCGCGACCGTCTCGCACCGAAGAGTTCGAGAAGCGAGCGCGCTTGCGGCGGGGACCTTCTCGGCTGGTTTGCTCATGCGGGGGAGTGTTGCACGGGCTACCGACACCGATCGGCTCGCAGGGTGCTCGCTCGTCTGCGGGCAGCTCGGGTGAGAGGGCACCCCTCGCGCACCCCGATAGCGGCGGCTCGAGATTGTCACGACCCGAGCGCTCGAGGAACGCGCCGGGCTCGAAGCCGTGTCGGAGGAGAGTGGGAGACTGCCGCTATGACTGAGCAGCCTCCGCATCTCGTGACCCTCGACCTCACAGACGAGGACCGCCACGCGATCCTCATCAACGCCCTCCAGGACTACGCCAATGCCGCCCTCGACAACGTCGAGCGCGCCGAGAGCACCACCGCGGAACGCGATCACTTCCAGATCGTCGCACGTACCGCGCACGATCTTGTCAACGAGATCATGGCTGCGGGAGGCCACGCGGCCCCGGTCGCGGCGCCGGACCTGTCGGCGACCTGACGGTCAGACGTGCCGGGGCATGGACACCTGTCGGCTCACCGCAATGAGCTCTGTGCATGCGTGGGGTCTGTGTTGGTCCGTTGTGGTGCTCTCGACTATGGACACCTGAATGTGCGCTCGGGCGTGTAGTTACCGCGTGGCAAGCTTCTGGAAGGAACCGTCGATCGCTCGACGGTAGGAAATTCTCGACTCGAGAGGAGACGTTGTGGCCAAGCAGATTGACCTATATCACCGCACCACTGAGGATGCGGCCGCTCAGATCGTCAGGGATGGCAAGTTTCTCACGCGCGAGAACACTCGCGAGGCGTTCGCCTCGACGCACGTCGAGGGCCAGGCCGAGGGGTACGGAGCGGCTGTCGTCCACGTGCGGATCGACCAGGCCGCCGCAGAACTCGATGACGAGTTCCCGGACGGGGAGCAGCACTACCGCATCCCACTCGACCAGGCTCAGGTCATCGACGCATTCAAGGTCGGGCCGGACGGGGAGCGCAGCCCGATTGCGCCCGCAGCGTCCAAAGCATGGGAGGCGTCATTTCCGAAGCCCCCGAGGACTGGGAGCGGACCAGTAGCGGAAGCTCAACGAGCAACGTCGACGGGCCAGGCCCGTCAACTAGGGGCGGAACGCTGAATCAGCTCCACCACCTAGACCGAACCACCGCCGAAATCGACCGTTAACGATCGTTACCGAGCGACGGCACCCAGCTGGCCGGTTGGGTGCTGGCGTAGAACTCGAGCCAAGGGCTCTATGCGGACGGTTCGGCGCTGCCCGCCA